>LJTQ01000174.1:0-906 GCA_001303445.1 Betaproteobacteria bacterium SG8_39
CAGCTCCATGCAGCGTTCGGCGACCACGCGCGCGGCCCCGGGCTTGCCGAGCGCGCGCGCCTTGAGTGCCATGTCCAGCAACCGGGCGCGATCGAGCCCACCGAGCAGCTCGGCCAGACGCTGCGGCGTAAGTTCGGTTTGCGGCAGCAGCAGTGCTGCGCCCTGCTCCACCAGGTAGCGCGCGTTGGCCGTCTGGTGGTCGTCGACCGCATGCGGAAACGGCACCAGGATGCCGGGCAGCCCGGCCGCAGCAAGCTCGGCCACGGTCATCGCGCCGGCGCGGCAGACGACGACGTCGGCTCGCGCGTAGCGCGCCGCCATGTCGTCGATGAAGGCGATCACCTCGCCCGCCACGCCCTGCGTCGCGTAGCCTGCGCGCACGGCGTCGAGCTGCTGCGCGCCGGCTTGGTGCACGACGCGCGGGCGCCGTGCCTCGGGCATGCAGGCGAGCGCTGCCGGCACCGCATCGTTCAGCGCCTTCGCACCGAGACTGCCGCCGATCACCAGCAGGTTGAGCGGTCCGCTGCGCGCCGCGTAGCGCGCCTGCGGCTCGGCAATTGCCGCGATCTCTGCGCGCACCGGGTTGCCGGTCCATTCCGCCCCGCGCAGCGCGTCGGGGAACGCCGCCATGACCTTGTCGGCGACATGCCGGAGTACCCGGTTGGCAAGCCCGGCGATCGCATTCTGCTCGTGCAGCGCCAGCGGGCGGGCGAGGAGCGACGCCATCATCCCGCCGGGAAACGCCACGTAGCCGCCCATGCCGAGCACCACGTCGGGCCGCTCGCGAAACAGCGCGCGCGCGCTCTGCCAGAACGCAACCAGCAGGTTGGCCGGCAGCAGCAGCTGCGCGATCAGCCCCTTGCCGCGCAGCGCGCGCGCGCGAATCCAGGCCGCGCGGTAGCCGCG
>LJTQ01000174.1:940-7471 GCA_001303445.1 Betaproteobacteria bacterium SG8_39
TCGCTCCTCCATGCCGCCCTTGGCGCCAAGCCAGACCACCTCCCAGCCGGCAGCGCGCATCTCCTCGGCGACCGCGAGCCCCGGCATGATGTGGCCGCCGGTGCCGCCCGCCATGATGAGGATCGTGCGGCTCATGCGACCTTGCCCCGCGCAAGCTGCCGGGTCTCCCAGTCAATGCGCAGCAGGATGGCCAGCGCGGCGAAATTCACCACCAGCCCCGTGCCGCCGAAGCTCATCAGCGGCAGCGTCAGTCCCTTGGTCGGCAGCAGACCCATGTTGACGCCCATGTTGATCAGCGCCTGCAAGCCGAGCCACACGCCGATGCCCTGTGCAGCGAGCGCGGAGAAGTGCCGTTCGCGCAGCGCCGCCTGACGGCCGATCGCGAACGCGCGCAGCACGAGCCAGAGAAACAGCCCGATCACCACCGCGACACCGACCAGCCCGAGTTCCTCGGCGATGACTGCGAGCAGAAAATCGGTGTGCGCCTCGGGCAGATAGAACAGCTTCTCGACGCTCGCGCCGAGACCGACACCGAACCATTCGCCACGGCCGAAGGCGATCAGGGCATGCGACAGCTGGTAGCCGCCGCCATAGGGATCCGCCCAGGGATCCATGAATCCGAAGATGCGCTGCATGCGGTAGGGCGAGGACAGCACCAGGCCCGCGAAGCCGACCCCGAGCATCGCCAGCAGCGCCACGAAGTGCAGCCCGTTCATGCCGCCGAGAAACAGCATGCCGAAGGTGGTGACCGCGATGACCACGAAGGCGCCGAAATCGGGCTCGCGCAGCAGGAGCCACGACACCAGCAGCATCACGGCGAGCATCGGCAGCAGCCCCTTCTTGAAATTTTTCAGCACCGCGTGCTTGCGCACCGTGTAATCGGCGGCGTACAGCACCACCGCGAGCTTCATCAGCTCGGAGGGCTGCAACGTGGCCACGCGCAGGTCGAGCCAGCGGCGCGCGCCGTTCACCTCCCGCCCCAGTCCCGGCACCAGAACCAGGGCGAGCAGCACCAGGCCGCAGAGGAACAGCCAGGGCGCAGCCTTCTGCCAGCCCCGTGCCGGCACCAGAAAAACCAGCGCCCCGCCGAGCAGCGACGCAGCGAGGAAAACGCCGTGGCGCGTCAGGTAGTAGGCCGCGTTCTGGCCGGTGTAGCGGCTCGCTTCGGCAGTCGCGATCGACGCTGAATACACCATCACCAGACCGAGCGCGGCAAGCAGCAGCGCGCCCCAGACCAGCGAGCGGTCGTACTCGGCGGCCGGCAGCTTGCCCGTCCTGGTGCGGACCCGGGCCACGCTCAAGCCCCCAGCGCGCGTACCGCGCGCGTAAACAGGTCACCGCGCTCGCGGTAGTCGCGAAACATGTCGAAACTGGCGCAGGCGGGCGAGAGCAGCACCGCATCGCCCGGCTGCGCCAGCGCCGCCGCCCGCGCGACCGCATCCTCGAGCGTCGCACAGCGCTCGAGCGACGCCCCGCTCGGCACGAGCGCGGCCTCGATGCGCGGCGCATCGCGCCCGATGAGCAGCACGCAGCGCGTGCGCTCGGCGACCGGCGCGGCAAGCGGCGTGAAGTCCTGACCCTTGCCGTCGCCGCCCGCGATCAGCACGATGCGGCCCGCGGAATCCAGGCCGCGCAGTGCGGCGACGGCGGCACCGACATTGGTGCCCTTCGAGTCGTCGTACCACGCGACGCGGCGGCGCAGCGCGACGCGCTGCAGGCGATGCGGCAGGCCTTCGAACGTCGCCAGTCCGCGCGCGATCGCGGCGGCGTCGACGCCGAGGGCGTGCGCCAGCGCGGCGGCGGCGAGCGCATTGGCGAGGTTGTGCCGCCCGTGCACGCCGAGCGCAGCGGCCTCGACGATCACGCGGTCGCCCTGCGCGAGCCAGGAGGTCCCGTCGCGCTCGAGGATGCCGAAGTCCGCATCGTGCCGCGGTGCATCGAGCCCGAAGCTCACGCATCGCGCGGCGCCGGCGGCGAGCGCGCTGGCCCGCGCGTCGTCGCGGTTGACGACCGCGAGCGCCGCGCCGGCGAAGATGCGTGCCTTGGCGGCGCCGTATTCATCGACCGAGGCGTAGCGGTCGAGATGATCCTCGGACAGGTTGAGCACCGTGGCCACGTCGGGCGCAAGCGACCAGGTGGTCTCGAGCTGGTAGCTGGAGAGTTCGAGCACCCAGGCCGCCGGCCGCGTGCCGTCCTCGATGCGACGCATCAGCGCCTCGAGCGCCGCAGGCCCGATGTTCCCGGCGACCTCGCAGTCGACGCCGGCGGCACGCAGCAGGTGGCCCAGCAGCGCGGTCACCGTGGTCTTGCCGTTGGTGCCGGTGATCGCCGCCACGCGCGCGCCCCGCAAGGTGGGCATCGCGTTCGTGTCGCGCAGCTGCCAGGCGAACAGCTCGATGTCGCCCAGCACCGGCAGACCGCGCGCGATCGCCGCCTGCACCACCGGTTCGGCCAGCGCGAGTCCGGGGCTCAGGCACACCAGGTCCGCCCCCTCGAGCAGCGACGCGTCGAACGCGCCGAAGCGGTGCTCGGCCTGCGGCACGCGCGCCGCGAGCTGCGCGGCCCCCGGCGGCGTCGCGCGGCTGTCCGCGGCAAGCACGCGGGCGCCGGCCTGCGCGGCCCAGCAGGCCATCGAAAGCCCGCTATCGCCGAGCCCGAGTACCAGCACGCGCCGCCCGGCAAGCACCATCGGCGTCGGTCTAGGCAGCAGGCTGAAGAGCGGCGTGCGCATGTCCATGGCTAGCGCAGCTTCAGCGTCGAAAGCCCGAACAGCACGAGCATCATGGTGATGATCCAGAAGCGCACCACCACCTGGGACTCCTTCCAGCCCTCCAACTCGTAGTGGTGATGCAGCGGCGCCATGCGGAAGATGCGTTTGCCGCCGGTCGCCTTGAAGTACAGCACCTGGATCATCACCGAGAGCGTCTCGGCGACGAACACCCCGCCCATGATGAACAGCACGATCTCCTGGCGCACGATCACCGCAATCGTGCCGAGCGCCGCACCCAGCGCCAGCGCGCCGACATCGCCCATGAAGACCTCGGCTGGATAGGCGTTGAACCAGAGAAAACCGAGCCCGGCGCCGGCGAGCGCGCCGGCGAACACGGCCAACTCGCCCGCGCCCGGGATGTACGGCAGACCGAGGTATTTCGAGAATCCCGCGTGACCGGCGACGTAGGCGAAGATGCCGAGCGCGCCGCCAATCATCACTGTCGGCATGATCGCCAGTCCGTCCAGTCCGTCGGTCAGGTTCACCGCATTCGAGGTGCCAACGATGACGAAATAGGTCAGCACGACGAAGCCGAAGGCGCCGAGCGGATAGGCGATGTTCTTGAAGAAGGGCACGATGAGCTGCGACAGCGCGGGAACGCTCTTCGCCAACCAGGCGAGCGCGATCGCCGCCGCCAGGCCGACCAGCGACTGCCAGAACAACTTCGCGCGCGCCGACAGCCCTTTCGGATCGCGCCGCACAACCTTGCGGTAGTCGTCGATCCAGCCGATCGCGCCGAAGGCCACGGTGACCAGCAGCACGATCCACAGAAAGCGGTTGGACAGATCGCCCCACAGCAGCGTGGTGATACCGATCGCCAGCAGGATCAACGCGCCGCCCATGGTCGGCGTGCCCGATTTGCTGAGATGCGTCTGCGGGCCGTCGTCGCGCACCGACTGGCCGATCTTGTAGGCCGTCAGCTTGCGGATGACGAGCGGCCCGAGCATCAGCGAAATCGCGAGCGCGGTGAGGCAGGACAGCACCGCGCGCAGCGTGATGTAGCTGAACACGTTGAACAGGCGCACTTCGCGCGCGAGCCATTGGGCCAGTTCGAGCAGCATCAGTGCACCTCCGCGGTTTCGCCCGTCAGCGCCGCGACGACGCGGTCCATACCCATGAAAAGAGACCCCTTCACCAGGATCGTGGTCCCGCCGCGCGCGGCCTCGGCCGCTGCCTCGACGCTGTTGGCGTGCAGCGCCGCTTCGCCGAAGGCTTCGACCGATGCGCGCGTCGCCTCACCGAGTGCGACGAGGCGCGAAATTCCGCGCGTGCGGGCGTAGGCGCCGACCTCGCGGTGGAACGCCGCGCCCTGCGGCCCGAGCTCGCCCATGTCGCCGAGCACCAGCACCGTGGGTCCCGGGCAGCCCGCGAGCACGTCGATCGCCGCGCGCACCGAATCGGGATTCGCGTTGTAGCTGTCGTCGAGCAGCGTGGCACCGCCGGGCAGCGGTTTGACCTGTAGCCGGCGCGTCGCCGGGCGGAACGCGGCGAGGCCGGCGCCGATCGCAGGCAGCGGGACGCCGGCGGCGATCGCGCAGGCAGCTGCGGCAAGCGCGTTGCGCACGCTGTGCAGCCCGGGAATCGAAAGTCGCGTGTCCACCTCGCCCGTCGGCGTGCGGATCGCGATCTCGCTCGACAGGGGCCCGAGCACGACCGCCGCGCCGACCGCCGCGGCGGCCTCGAGCCCGAAGTCGACCACGCGCCGTGCACCCGCGGCACGCCGGAAGCATTCCGCATGCGCGTCGTCGGCGTTCACCACGGCGATGCCGTCGGCCGTCAAGGCGCGCAGGGCGTCGGCGTTTTCCTCGGCCATCTCCTCGACACTGCCAAGGAACTCCAGGTGATCGCGCAGCGCATTGGTCACCACGGCGATGGTGGGTTGGGCGATGCCGGCGAGCAGCGCGATCTCGCCGCGGTGATTGGTGCCGAGCTCGATCGCGCACACCCGGTGCGCTGCGCGCAGACGAAGCAGCGTGAGCGATACACCGATGTCGGTGTTGAGGTTGCCCGCGGTCGCGAGCATCGCGGCCTCGCCGACATGCGCGCGCAGAATCGCGGCGAGCATCTCCTTGGTGGTGGTCTTGCCATTGGAGCCGGCGATCGCGATCAGCACGGGCGAAAAGCGCGCGCGCCAGTGCCGCGCGAGCGCGCACAACGCCTGGCGCGTGTCACTGACCACAAGCACCGGCAGTGGCGCTGCGCCACCGTAGTCCCGGTCGACGATCGCGCCGGCCGCGCCCGCTGCCCGCGCCGCGTCGAGAAAGCGGTGCCCGTCGAAGCGCTCGCCGCGCAGCGCGACGAACAGCGCCCCGCGCGGCAGCGTGCGGCTGTCGGTCGATACGGCCTCGTAGGGCGCGTCGCCGCCGCGCAGCGCGGCACCCAGCACGGCCGCGGTCTCGCCGAGCGACATCATGCCGACCCCCAGTCGGTCAGCGCGGCGCGCGCCACCTCGGCGTCGGAGAACGGCCGGCGCACGCCGCCCATCTCCTGGTACGCCTCGTGACCCTTGCCGGCGACCAGCACGACGTCCTGCGCCGTGGCCGTGGCGACCGCGCCGCGGATCGCCGCGGCGCGATCCACCTCGAGCTGGCAATCGCCCGCGACGCCGGCGCGAATCGCCTTCAGGATCGCCGCCGGGTCCTCGCTGCGCGGGTTGTCGGAGGTCAGCACGATGCGGTCGGCGAGCCGCGCCGCGACCGCACCCATCAACGGACGCTTGGCGGGATCACGGTCGCCACCGGCACCGAACACTGCGACGAGCGCACCGCGGCGCGCCTGTGCCACCGGACGCAGGGCATGCAGAACTTTTTCCAGTGCGTCCGGCGTGTGCGCGTAGTCCACGATCACCAGCGGTGCCGCCTCGCCGCCGAGCGCCTGCATGCGTCCGGCCACCGGCGGCAGAGCCGCGAGGCGCTCGACCGCCGCGCCGAAGCCGACCCCGTAGGCAACCAGGCAGCCGAGCACGCCGAGCGCGTTCGAGACGTTGAAGCGGCCGAGCTGCGGCAACACGACTTCGGCGTCGCCCCAGCTCGACTCGAGGCTGACGCGCGTCACCTGGCCCTCGACCGCGATACTGCGCGCGGCGAGGTGCGCGTCGACGATGCCGTGTACCCGATTCGAGGGCAGCAGGCTGTAGCCGATCGTGCGCAGGCCGCGCGTGCGCGCCCGCTCGGCCAGCCGCACGCCGGCGACATCGTCGAGATTGAGCACGGCGACCTCCAGCGACGGCGCCTCGAACAGCAGCGCCTTGGCCGCGCCGTAAGCGTCCATCGTGCCGTGGTAGTCGAGGTGGTCGTGCGACAGGTTGGTGAACAAAGCGCAATCGAAGGCCACGCCGTTGGTGCGTCCCTGCGCAAGCCCGTGGGAGGAGGCTTCCATCGCCACCGCGAGCGCGCCGGCCTCGCGCATCTGTGCGAGCCGCGCATGCAGCTCGAGCACGTCGGGCGTGGTGTTCAGCGCTTCGTTCAGCGCACCGGGAAACCCGCTGCCGAGGGTACCCATCACGCCGCTCTTCACGCCCAGCGACTCGAGCGCGGCGGCGATCCATTGCGTGCAGGAGGTCTTGCCGTTGGTACCGGTGACACCGCAGACCCAGAGCGCCTCCGACGGGCGTCCGTAGAAGTCGTGCGCGATCCAGCCCGCCTGCCGCTTGAGGCCCGCAACGCCCGCGTTCGGCACCTGCCAGCGCGCGTCCCAGTCGAAGCCCTCGGATTCCCAGACCACCGCACAGGCGCCGCGTGCGATCGCGTCCGCGATGTAAC
>LJTQ01000175.1 GCA_001303445.1 Betaproteobacteria bacterium SG8_39
AGGATCTCGTTCGACAGGACATCGAGCCTTTTCTGCGCCTCGTTCTGGATGTTCTGCGTGCCGAGGACGTCACCGGCGCCGATCAGCTTGCCCTTGTTGACCTGGATGCTGATCGCCTTGCACGCGCGCGCGCAGGTCTCGATCAGCAGACGCAGGTCGGCGTCGATCTTGCCGTCACGTTGGCGCGTAATGAGAAATTTCGTCAGCGTCGTCGGTCGCATGCATTCCCTCCGGAACGGCCGCGGGAGAGGCCATCCGCCCGATATTCTGCAGGGTCTCCCGCAGGGTCAAGTGTGCCAGATCAAACGACGCGAGATTCAGCCGCCGACCCGCTCAGCCGCGCGCCTGCAGCGCGGCAATGCGCGCCTCGATCGGCGGGTGGGTCGAAAACAGCGCCAATCGGCCGCGGCGAGCCGAGCAGGGCGGCGGCGCCCGCGTCGGCGCGGAATTCGCGCTGGCGCGAAAACCAGGCGACGATGATCGAGGCCAGGATGCCGAACACGATGTCGCAGACGATGACCGCGACATAGAAGCCCGGGCCGACGCCGCGCTCGGTCTTGAAGAGCACGCGGTCGACGAAAAATCCGACCACGCGCGACAGGAACACGACGAAGGTGTTGACCACGCCCTGGATCAGCGTGAGCGTCACCATGTCGCCGTTGGCGACGTGCGCGACCTCATGGCCGAGCACGGCTTCGACTTCCTCGCGGCTCATCGATTCGAGCAGGCCGGTGGACACGGCGACCAGCGCATCGTTCTTGAATGCGCCGGTGGCGAACGCGTTCGGCGCACCGTCGTAGACCGCCACTTCGGGCATGCCGATCTGTGCGCGTTCGGCGAGCTTGCGCACCGTGTCGACCAGCCATTGCTCGGTCGGGCCTTCGGCGCCGTTGACGATGTGGGCACCGGTGGACCATTTGGCCATCGGCTTGGACATCAGTAGAGAAATGAAAGAGCCGGCGAAGCCGACGATCGCCGAAAACACGAGCAGGGCGCCAAGGTCGATCCCTTCCTGCTTGAGGTAGTGGCCGACGCCGAAGACGTTCATAAAGATCCCGAGGACCACCAGCACGGCGAGGTTGGTACCCAGAAAAAGCACGATGCGCTTCATGATTTCCTTTCCACAGTGACGACGGCTGCCCCCGACGGGCGCGCAGCATACCGGATTGCGGAGTTAGATGGTGCCGGGCGGGCGAAAGTTCAAGCGCGGCGCAGGGCGCATGCGGGCGCGGTCACCCGGCCTCGAGCACGAACGCGGCGCCCTTTTCGGCGATGACGTAGGTCGGTGCATTGGTGTTGCCCGAGGTGATGCGTGGCATCACCGAGGCATCGATCACCCGCAGCGCCTCGACGCCGTGCACGCGCAGCCGGTCGTCGACCACCGCCAGCGGGTCGTGGCCCATCCTGCAGGTCCCCACCGGATGGAAGATCGTCGTGCCGAGCTCGCCCGCGGCGCGGGCCAGCGCCTCACCGCTGCGCGCTGCACCGCCCGGGCGGAATTCCACCGGGTTGTAACGCGACAGTGCCTTGGCCGCCATGATGCGACGCGTGAAGCGCATCGCATCGGCCGCGATCCTGCGGTCCTCCTCGGTCGAGAGGTAGTTCAGCTTGATCTCGGGGTAGGTCTCGGGATCGGGCGAGGTGATGCGCACCCAGCCGCGCGAGGTTGGTCGCAGATTGCACACGCTCGGGGTGATGGCCGGAAAGGGATGCAGCGGGTCGCCGAACTTGTCGAGCGAGAGCGGCTGCACGTGCCATTCGATATTCGGCGTCGGTTGCGACGCGTCGCTCCTGGCGAAGGCGCCGAGCTGCGAGGGCGGCATGGTGAGCGGCCCGCTGCGAAACAGGAAGTACTGCGCGCCCATCATCATCCGGCTCAGCGCGCTGTTGGCCAGCGCGTTCATGGTGCGCACGTTGCTGACCTTGTACTGCATGCGGATCTGAAGGTGATCGTGCAGGTTCTCGCCGACGCCGGGCAGATCGTGCGCCAGCGGGATGCCGTGCGCGCCGAGCAGGGCCGCGGGTCCGACGCCCGAGAGTTGCAGTAGCTGCGGCGAGCCGATGGCGCCGGCGGCAAGCAGCGTTTCGCGCCGGGCCGCGGCAACGCGTGTGCCGTGCTCGGGATGCGCGAACTCGACGCCCGTGCAGCGCCGCACCCCATCCTGGACCTCGATGCGCAGGCGGCGCACCAGCGCGTTCGGCAGCACCGTGAGGTTGCCCCGCTGGCGCACCGGCTTGAGGAACGCGTCCGTCGCGCTCCAACGCCGGCCGACGCGCTGGTTCATCTGAAAATAGGCGCAGCCAAAATTGTCGCCGCCGTTGAAGGCCTTCACCGCAGGAATGCCGCACTCTGCGGCGGCTGCGCGCCAGGCGTCGAGAATCTCCCAGGCGACGCGCGGATCTTCCACGCGCAGCTCGCCGCCCGTACCGTAGGCGTCGGCGTTGCCGTACTGGTAGTCCTCGAGCCGCTGAAAGACGGGCAGTACCTCGTCCCAGGACCAGCCGCGATTGCCGAGCGCGCTCCAGTGGTCCCAGTCATCCTTCTGCCCGCGCATGTAGATCATCGCGTTGATCGACGAGCATCCGCCGAGCACGCGTCCGCGGGCGTAGAGCAGCGAGCGCCCCGCGAGATGCTCGTCGGGCGCCGTCTGGTAGCACCAGTCGGTGCGCGGATTGCCGATCGTGTAGAGATAGCCGATCGGGATGCGGATCCAGACCCAGTCGTCGTCGCCGCCCGCCTCGAGCAGCAGCACCGAACGCTGTGGGTCGGCCGAGAGGCGATTGGCGAGCAGGCAGCCGGCGCTGCCGGCGCCGATCACGATGTAGTCGAAGGTTCCGAAGGGGGTATCCGACATGGGATGCTCGCGGCGGCTATTCTAAAATGCCCCGGGATATTCGCGATGTCAGAAACGAGAAACCCGGCGGAGCGGCTGTACCAAGCGCTCGCGCACGTGCGCACGGCGCATTTCGATGCGTCCGGGCGTGCGGGCGATTACGTCGCGCTGCGCCGGGTCGAGAATGCCCGGGTCCTCGAGGCGGCGGTCGCGGCGCTGGCCGATTTCGACCCGCGCAGCCTGCCGATCTCGCGCCCGATCGTGTTCTGGCTGAACGCCTACAACGCCAGCGTGGTGCTGGCGGCACGCAGCTGCGCCGCGGGCGAGCCGGTCAGCGGCGTTCCGGGCCTGTTCGACCGTCCGCGGCTCACGGTCAGCAGCCAGGCCTTTGCGCTCGACGACGTCGAGCACGGGCTGCTGCGCGGCAATGCGCCGAAGTACGGGCGCTGGAGCGGTCCGCTCGCGCGCGACGATCCGCGCGTCGCGTTCACGCCGATGGTGTACGACGAGCGCGTGCACTTCGCGCTGTTCTCGGCCTGCCGCTCCTCGCAGCCGCTGCGCGTGTTCGGCGCGGAGCCGGTCGACGATCAGCTCGAGGCCGCGGTGCGCGAGTGCGTCCGGCACGAGGTCCGGGTCGCCGAGGACGGCGCCTGGATCGAGGTGCCGCGCCTGTTCAAGTGGTACCCGGGCGATTTCGGCGGCGAGCGCGGGGTGGTGGACTTCGTGCTGGCGCGCATCGACGATGAAGCGGTGGTCGACCGGGTCGATGCCCGGCGCGGCAACGTCAAGCTGGTCTACAAGGCGTTCGACTGGACGCTCAACCAGCGTGAATGACGCCCGGCCCGGCGTCCGCTCGGCGCAGCCCCGCCAACAGACCGTCCTCCGACCAGCGCCTTAACCATCGGCCGGCGAGCGCGGTCGCCGCCTGGGGCGCCCGCCTTGCGGCAAGTCGATCGCAGACTGCAGCAAAGCGCTCGCCGGCCTGCAGCGCGCGCAGCGCGGCGCCCTCGTCCGCGTCCAGCGTCCGATAATGCGGCTGCAGTGCCCGGCGCCAGACGGCGACGCCGACCACCCCCGGTAGCCGGCGCGCAGCGGGCGGCGCCGCCTCCCGCTCGAGCGCCTGCCATAGCGCGACCGTGTTCCAGCGCTGCTCGAGGAGTCGCAGCGAGGGGTGCAGCACGAAACCCGCCTGGTCCCAGTCGTCGGCCGATAGGCTGGAGAGCGCCGCCGCGTCGAGCGGCTCGGCGTCGGCGCTGTCGAACGCCGCGCGCAGCGCCCAGTCGAGCGCCGCCAGCTCGGCAACGTCCCCGTCCTGTGGGTGGGCGGCGCCCAGCCAGTCCGGAAACGCGTCGCCGTACCAGCGGATGCTCGCGGCAGCGGGGGTATGCACCTCGATGTATTGCAGCGCCAGCTCGCGGAAGCCGTCGTCGCCCAGGTAGCGCGCCGTGTGGCTGAAGCTGTCCTGCAAGGCCTCGACCAGCCGCGCGCGATAGGCATCGCGGTAGATGCCGAGACGCTGCGCGGCGTCGAGGCAGCCGGGGTCGCGCGGGCCGCGCAGTGCGTCGAGCACCGTGCGATCGGTGCCGAGGATCCCGGCAGCGAACTGCAGCTGCAGCTGCTCGAGCGGGGTGCTCATGCCGCGTGCCGGTGCAGGCCGCGCGCGGCGACCGCGCGTGCCTGATCGAGTTCATCGATCAGCTCCGCGAGCGGCGGAATGCGGTCGTCGCGCTCGATCAGCGCGGCCACCGGGCCGAAGCGCTCGCAGGCATGCCGGTAGAGCGCCCAAACCGGAGCGGCGATCGGGTGGTCGTGCGTATCGACGATATGCGTGCCGTGGTTTGTGTGCCCTGCCAAATGAATCTGCTGAATGCGGCCGGCGGTCATGGCATCGACGAAACGGCTTGCGTCGTAGCCGTGATTCACGCTGCTGACGTAGACGTTGTTGACGTCGAGCAGCAGCAGGCAGTCGGCCTCCTCAGCGACGGCATTGAGAAACGCCCACTCGGTCATGGTGGAGGCGTGGTATTCGGCATAGCTGGAGACGTTTTCCAGCACCAGTCGCCGACCGAGCGCGTCCTGCGCCTGGCGTACGTTGCGTACGACGACGCGCAACGCCTCCTCGCTGTAAGGCAGCGGCAACAGGTCGTGCAGCTGCCGCCCGTGCACGCCGGTCCAGCACAGGTGGTCGGATATCCAGAGCGGTTGCACGCGGCGGGCAAGCGCCGCCAGCGCTTCGAGGTACTCGCAATCGAGGCCGCGCGACGAGCCGACCGACATCGAGACGCCGTGCAGCACGATCGGGTAGCGCTCGCGGATCGCGTCGAGCATGCGCAGCGGCTTGCCGCCGGGCACCATGTAATTTTCGGAAATTGCCTCCACCCAGTCGACGCGCTGCGGCGCTTCGAGCAGGGCGGCGTAATGCGGCGGTCGCAGGCCGAGGCCGAACCCGGGAGAGGGCGCAAGCATGTTGTTCATGGCGCGTCGATGCCGGGGCCCTGCGGCCCCGGCAGGTCGCGCTACTTGCCCGAGAGGTCGCCGATGGTGCCGCCTTGGTTGAGACAGGCCTTGGCGCTCATGGCCTTGAAGCCCTTGCCCTTGCAGGCATTCATGCCCTTGCAGTCGTTGGCGGCGGTCTTGCACTCCGCCTTGCCCTTGCAGGCGTTGATCCCGTAGCAATGCACTTTGTCGCCCGCCGCGACGGCGGCGCCCATGCTGCCCTGGGGCGCGTCTGCGGCAAGCGCGCCGGCCGAGAACGCCAGGGCGGCGGCCATCGAAGCGAGGGAGGAAGCTGCGGAACGGGTGGTCATGTAAGAGTCTCCTTTTCGACGAATGAGGGGATGACCGCGCCGCCACGGCACCGGTGCGGCTCCGGAGCGCACGATCTGCATGACTAGTTCGCGCGGGTGTAGCCGTCGGTTACACGGCGTGCGCAAAATAGGCGGCTGTAACCAAAGGTGGCGATGCAGCGAATCAATCAAGGCGGCTGCTCGAGCACCGACGAAGAACGCCTGCGCAGCCTGCTCGCACTGGGGCTTGCAGGCGACGAGGCGGCCTACCATGCCTTCCTGACGGGGCTCGGCGAGCGCCTGCGCGCGTTTCTGCGTCGGCGATTGACGCGCGCGCCGGAGGAGGTGGAGGATCTGCTGCAGGAGATACTGCTTGCCGTGCATAACCAGCGCCACAGCTACGAACGCTCGCAACCGCTCACGGCGTGGTTGCACGCGATCGCGAAATACAAGCTGATCGACTGTCTGCGGCGGCGTTCCCGCCGCGAGCTGCTGCAGGACTCGCTGGACGACGTGCCAGAGTTGCTGGCCAGCGCGGACCGCGAGGCCAGTGAGGCGCGGCGCGATCTCGCCAAGCTGCTGCAGACGCTGCCGCCACGCCAGCGGCTGCCGATCGAGTGCGTCAAGCTGCAGGGCCTGTCGGTCGCCGAGGCCGCGCAGCACTTGCGCATGTCGGAATCGGCGGTCAAGGTCGGTGTGCACCGCGGCCTCAAGGCGCTCGCGGCCAAGATACGGGACACCGCGTGAAGACCGACGAGCTCATCGCGATGCTCGCGCAGGGCGCCGGCCCCGTAGCGCGCGGCATCGCCGCGCGACGCGTGGTGATCGCACTCGCGCTGGCGTTCCCGCCCACGCTGCTGCTGATGCAGGCCCTGTACGGCGTGCGCGCGACCTTGCTGCAGGACGCTGTGCTCTGGATGTTCTGGGCAAAGCTGGCGTTCGTCGTCGCTGTCGCCGGCGCCGGCTGGGCCGCGGTGCTGCGCCTCGGGCGTCCGGGTGCGGCTCTCGAACGGCTGCGTCTGGCCCTTGTCGCGCCGGTCCTGGCGATGTGGCTGCTGGCGGTCGTCGAGTTGGTGCGCGCGGCGCAGGGCGGCCGTGCGGCGCTCGTTCTGGGTCAGACCTGGCTGGAATGCCCGTTCAGAATCGCGATCCTGTCGGTGCCTGCGTTTGTCGCGCTGCTCTGGGCGATGCGCGATTTCGCGCCGACGCGTTTGCGGCTCGCCGGCGCGACC
>LJTQ01000021.1 GCA_001303445.1 Betaproteobacteria bacterium SG8_39
GCGCAGCTGCGGCTCGCCCGGGATGGGCTTCGAGCCGACGACCCGGGTCATCCAGGCCATGTTGCGCTCCATGCGCGCAACGACGGCGGGCCACTGCGCGGCGGTGTAGCGGCGTGGATCGGGCAGTACGTGGCACTGCTTGCATGCCAGACGAAACGGCTCGCCCACGGGCAGAAAGGCTTCGGGAACGATTTTCGGGTCGAGCGGCGCTTGTGCATTGCGCTGCAGGTAGGCGATCAGGCGCACGACCTCAGCGTCGTCCGGTGCCTCGACGCCGGCCATCATGTCCGCCATCAGCCGGCCCATATTGCCCCGCCCGCGCATGCGCTCGACCATGCGATGTACAACCTTGGGCCATTTCGCCGCGTGGTGCATCGCGGGGTTCGGCAGGTTGTGGCACTGCACGCAGTAGCGCAGCGTCAGCCGGGCGCCTTCAGTCTGCGGCTCGGGGAGCTGGGCGGGCTCGAAACCGGGCGGGAGAATGCGCTCGAGCATCGGCCCGTGAGGGCTGTCGAACCAGCGCTGCTTCGCCAGGGCGACCGCCGCATCGCCGCGCGAGCCGTCTGCCAGCGCGCACTGCGGGGCAAGCAAGGAAGCCAGCAGGAAAACAAGCGGCACGATGCACGCGTCGCGCGGCATGCTCAAAGCGTATGCGACCGGTCGCCGGAGGTAAAGCCGCGCAGCGGCGCCGCATCGATCCTGCGCCCGAAGGCGATGACCTTGAACAGCTCGCCCATTTCCGTGGGCGAGAGCAGGGTCTGCGCCTCGGCGGCGAGCGGCGCGTAGCGCCGCACGTCGGCTGCATCCTCCTCGCCGAGCAAGTCGGTGATGCCGCAGTTGATCAGAAACTGTGCCTGTCCGGTGTAGCCGAGGACCTCGAGCCCGGTCTCGTCGGCCGCCTGCGCGAGCGCGCTGAAATCGACGTGCGTGGTGATGTCCTGCAGTCCGGGCAGGAAAAACGGATCGCCATGTGCGCGATGCCGGTAATGGCACATCAGCGTTCCAGAGCTGCGTTGCGGGTGGTAATACTCGCGCGCCGGAAAGCCGTAGTCGATGACGAGAATCACGCCGCGCGCGAGGTGCCCGGCGAGCGTTCGGACCCAGGCGCGCGCAGCGAGACTGAGCTCGCTCTCGTAGCGCTCGTCGACCTCGACCGGCAGCGCCTGCGCGGCGGCGAGCACCGCGCCCGTCGCCGGCCGCTCGCACCAGGCGAGCTGTGCCTCGTTGATGCACACGCCGCGCTCGAGCACGCCCTGCGGCGTCCAGGTCAGCGCATGGGCCGGCATTGCGTCGAGCACCTCGTTCGCGATCATCACGCCACGAAAGCCGTCCGGCAGCGCGTCGATCCAGCGCGCGGGTGCGCGCACCCGCGCGCGCTGGCGTTCGGCAAGCTCGGCGCTCGGCTCGAGGATCAGGTACTCGGGGTGTGCGCCGCGTGCGGCGAGCGCCTCGGTGAGCGCATCGGCGAGGGCGCCGCTGCCGGCGCCGAACTCGAGGACCGCGTCGCCGGGCCCAAGCAGCTCGGCCACCTGGCGCGCCAGCGTGCGCGCCAACAGCGTGCCGAGCTCGGGCGCGGTGACGAAGTCGCCCGCGGCACCGAACTTCGCCTGACCGCTCGCGTAGTAGCCGAGCCCGGGGGCGTGCAGCACGAGCTCCATGTAGCGGGCGAAGCTCATCCAGTTGTCGCTCCGACCCAGCGCCTGCGCGATGCGCTCAAGCAGCGCCGCGCTCGCGGCGCGTGCCGCGGCATCCGGTTGTGGCAGGGGTTCCACGGGCATGGCGCGGCATGGTGACGCGGCTCGGTAAAATTCGCAATTGCATGGAACAGTCCCTGAACGGCAAGGTGGTCCTGGTGACCGGCGCGGCACGCCGGGTGGGCGCAGCGATCGCCCGCCGGCTGCATGCGGCGGGCATGCAGGTGATGCTGCACTACCGGCATTCTGAGAAGGACGCGCGGGCGCTTGAAGCCGCGTTGAACGCGGAGCGGGCCGGTAGCGCGGCCTGCGTGCGTGCCGAGCTGCTCGATGCGGACGCACCCCAGGCGCTGGTCGACGCGGCGATGGAGCGATTCGCGCGCCTGGATCTGCTGGTGAACAACGCTTCGACGTTCTATCCGACGCGCTTCGGCGAGATCGAGGCGCGCCACTGGGACGAGCTTGCCGGCAGCAACCTGCGGGCACCGCTGTTTCTCTCGCAATGTGCCGCGCCACACCTTGCCAGGACGCGCGGCGCGATCGTGAACATCACGGACATCCACGCCGAACGCCCCTTGAAGGACTACGTCGTCTACACCATCGCCAAGGCCGGTCTGGCCGCGCTCACCCAGTCGCTCGCGCTCGAGCTCGGGCCGGCGGTGCGGGTCAACGCGGTGGCGCCCGGCGCGATTGCCTGGCCCGAGGACGACCAGTTTCCCAATGCCGAGCGCAAGCGCATCGTGTCGACGACGCCGCTCGGGCGTATTGGCGCGCCCGAGGACATCGCGCGCGTCGTCGAATTTCTCGCGGGCGCGTCCTTCGTTACGGGCCAGACCGTCGCCGTTGATGGCGGTCGCTCGGTGTTCTTGTAGGCCGGTAGGCGCCCTTTAAACGAGGCGGTAAAGTTTGCGCATGCACATCGTTCGCCACCCGGAATCGCGCAAGCAGATCTACGAGGAAAACAAGCTCGCCAAGCGCCTGCGCCGCCAGGTCGGCGAGGCGATCGCCGATTTCAGGCTGATCGAGGCCGGCGACCGGGTGATGGTCTGCCTGTCCGGGGGCAAGGACAGCTACGGCCTGCTGGAGGTGCTGCTCGCGCTGCAGGCCAAGGCGCCGGTGCCGTTCGAGCTCGTCGCGGTGAACCTCGACCAGAAGCAGCCCGGGTTCCCGGAGAACGTGCTGCCCGAGTATCTTGCGGCACGCGGCGTGGCCTACCGCATCGTCGAGCAGGACACCTATTCGGTGGTCAAGCGCGTCGTGCCGGAGGGCAAGACGCTCTGCGGGCTGTGCTCGAGGCTGCGGCGCGGCGTGCTCTACCGCGTTGCGGGGGAGCTGGGCGCGACCAAGATCGCCCTCGGACACCACCGCGACGATATCCTCGCGACCTTTTTCCTCAACCTTTTTTACGGCGGCAAGCTCAAGGCGATGCCGGCGAAACTGGTGTCGGACGATGGCCGGCACGTGGTGATCCGTCCGCTGGCCTACGTCCGCGAGGACGATCTCGCCGCCTATGCCGTGGCGCGCGGCTTTCCCATCATTCCCTGCAGCCTGTGCGGCTCGCAAGACAACCTGCAGCGCCAGGTGGTGGGCGCGATGCTGCGCGAGTGGGAAAAACGCCATCCCGGACGAATCGAGTCGATCCTGCGCGCGCTGTCGGACGTGCGCCCCTCGCACCTCATGGACCGCCGGCTGTTCGACTTCGCCGGCCTGAGACCGGGCGGCACGGGCCTGCCGCAGGGGGCGGGCGACCGTGCCTTCGACCCCGAGGAACTCGGCGAGCCGCTGTTTGCCGAAGACTGATATGGGTGGCCGGCCGCGTTTGAAGATGCTGGGCGCATCGCTTGCCACGTTGGCGCTGGCGCTCGCCGCAGTCGGCGCGAGCGGCGTGCGCGCGGCTGACTGGGCCAACGCGAGCCAGGCGCCGGTCGGCCTCGCGCCCGATCCGGCAACGACCCGGGAGGCGGTGGTGCAGGTCTACGCCGCGCGCACCTGGGGCTGGCGCGGCACCTTCGGCGTGCACAGCTGGATTGCGGCCAAACGCGCCGGCGCGGCGGCGTTCACCGTCTACGAAGTGGTCGGCTGGCGTCTGCGCTGGAGCGATTCCGCAGTCGTCGTGAGCGCACGCGCGGCGGACGCACGCTGGTTCGGCTCGGCGCCCGAGCTGCTCGCCGACACGCGCGGCGCCGGCGTCGAGGGGCTGATCGATCGCATCGAGGCAGCGGTCGTGGCCTACCCCCATGCCGCCGAGTACCGGGTGTGGCCGGGCCCGAACTCGAACACCTTCACCGCCTGGGTGCTGCGCCGGGTGCCCGAGCTGCAAGCGGACCTGCCGCCGACCGCGATCGGCAAGGATTACCTCGGCGATCGCATCTTCGCCTCGGCGCCGAGCGGCAGCGGTGTACAGCTTTCGCTTGCCGGCCTGCTCGGGATCCTGGCAAGCGATGTCGAAGGCCTGGAGGTGAATATTCTCGGGCTCTCGTTCGGCGTGAACCCGTTCGATTTCTCGCTCAAGCTGCCGCTCATCGGGCGCATCGGCCCGCAGCGGCGTGTCGGCGCCGGGTCGGCGCCGTACGCGACGCAGTCGCAATAAGCCCCCGACGCGGGCGCGGACCGCGTCGCGCAGTCACGCGCGGACCGCAGTGCGTGCGATGAACGATTCGTCGATGTCGACCCCGAGGCCCGGTGCCTCCGGGGCAGCAATGCCGCCGTCGACGATCGGAAACTTCGAGCGCGCGAGCGCGTGCAGCATCGCGTTTTCACCGAGCGAATATTCGAGGATGAAGGCAGCCGGCGAGGCGATGCAGACGTGCAGGCCGGCTGCGAACATGACCGCACCTCCCCAGAGGTGTGGCGCGAGCCGCGCCTGGTGCGCCGCGGCGAGTGCGGCGATGCGCGCCGTCTCGGTGATGCCGCCGCAGATCGCAGGGTCGGGCTGCAGGACGTCGGCTGCGCGCGCCGCGAGCACATCGCGGAAATCGAAGCGCGTGAACAGGCTTTCGCCGCAGGCGATCGGTATGTCGGTCGCCGCGCGCACCTCGGCCTGCCCGGGCAGATCGTCGGCCGCCACGGGCTCCTCGAACCAGGCGAGATCGGCGTCTTCGACCAGACGACAGAAGCGTCGCGCGTCGCGCGCGTGGTAGGTGCCGTGCGCGTCGGCCATCAGGCCGATCGCGGGGCCGAGCGCGCGCCGCGCCGCGTTGACGCGCGCAGCAGAAACCTGCACCACGCCATCCATGACACCGACGCGCATCTTCACCGACCGGAAGCCGCGCTCGACGTACCCTTTCAGCTGTGCGCCGATCGCATCCTCGGCGGCCCAGCCGCCCGAGGCGTAGGCGGGAAGCCAGTCGTGCGTGCGTCCGCCCAGCAGCCGCCAGACCGGTGCGCCGAGCGATTTGCCGAGAATGTCCCACAGCGCGATGTCGATGCCGCTCAGCGCCGAAACGGTCAGTCCGCGCCGCGCGAGGTCCGGGAACACATGCCCCGCGGAGAGGGCATAGTGCGCGCGCACCCGATTGTAGAGTTCCTCCCAGATGCGCGCCGGGTCGCGCGGGTCGCGACCGACGAGCAGCGGCGCGATCTCGTCGCGGATGATGCCGACCAGCGCGCGGTAGACGCCCGTGCCGCCGACCGCGGCCTTGGCTTCGCCCCAGCCGACGATGCCGGCGTCGGTCTCGACGCGCACCAGCGCAGTGTCGAATGACGTATGGCGGCCGAAATCGCTGACATGCTGCTTCGCTTCGGCAATCGGTGAATGCAGCCAATGCGCTTCGACGGACTTGATTTGCATCCGAGGCCCCTTTCGATCGCCCTGCGCGCCGCGCAGCAATGAGCGCCGATTGTATTTCGCGCGCAGCGGCGATAATCGGCACGTTCGCACACGCTGCAGGGACCGTCTCAGCATATGCATCGATCGCCTGTTTTCCGGGCTGCAGCCTGCGCGCTGCTCGCCCTCGTCGTCGCGGGTTGCGCGGAGCTGACGGCCTGGCTCGGGCCGGACGTGCAGGCGCCCGAGCCGGACGTGGTCTACGATCCCACGCCGACCGCGGTGGTCGACGCGATGCTCGAGCTGGCGGAGCTGAAAGCCGGCGACGTGCTCTACGACCTCGGCTCCGGCGACGGGCGCATCGTGATCGCGGCGGCGCAGCGCGTGGGCGTGCGCGCAATCGGCATCGACATCGACGCCGAGCTGGTCGAGCGTGCGCGCGAGAATGCGGAGCGCGCCGGTCTTGCGGGGCGTGCGGAATTTCGCGCGCAGGACCTGTTCAAGGCAGACATCAGCGAGGCGACCGTGGTGACACTGTTTCTCGGCGCGGAGCTCAACCTGCGGATCCGGCCGCGACTGCTGGAGACGCTCGCGCCCGGCACGCGCGTCGTCTCGCACCAGTACGACATGGGGCTGTGGGTGCCCGATCGCGAGCGCCAGGTGGGCAGCCGGACGCTGTATCTCTGGACGGTTCCCGGGCGCTGAACGGCGCCCGTCATGTAGATCTTGTCAAAACCAGTTTGACAAGATATTCTCGCGGCGCGATGACCGTTCGCCCCGCCGCCCCCGCCGACGACGCAGCCTGCGTCGCGCGCCTGGTCGCCCTGTTCGGCAGCCAGGCGGAGGTCGCGCGCGCATTCCAGCTCGATCGTGCAGTGGTCAACCACTGGGTCAAGGCGGGCTACATTCCCGCGCGCTGGGCGAGCGAAGTCGAGCGCGTCACGCAGGGCCGCATTCCCGCGGCCGACATCGTCAGCGAAGCGAGTGCGAAAAAGCCGGTGCGCGTGAAGTCGCGCCCGGACGACGCGCCCTTCGGCATCGTTCCGGAGTCCAATCCCATGAGTTCGTACGCCCCGTCGAAACGCATCCAGTCATTTCACCCGCCACAGCGCACGCTCATGGGCCCCGGGCCCACGGAGATCCACCCGCGCGTGCTCACCACGATGAGCCAGCCGGCGATCGGCTATCTCGACCCGGTGTTCGTCGAAATGATGGAAGAGCTCAAGAGCCTGCTGCGCTACGTCTATCAGACGAAGAATCCGCTGACGTTCCCGCTCTCGGGACCCGGATCGGTCGGCATGGAGTTCTGCTTCGTCAACATGGTCGCGCCCGGCGACAAGGTGATCGTCTGCGTGAATGGCGTATTCGGCGGCCGCATGCTGGAAAACGTCGTGCGCATGGGCGGCGTGCCGGTGGTGGTCGAGGACGCCTGGGGCGAGCCGGTCGATCCGCAGAAGGTCGAGGACGCGCTGAAGAAGAACAAGGATGCGAAGGTCGTCGCCTTCGTGCAGGCGGAAACCTCGACCGGCTGTGCCTCGGATGCGCAGCAGCTTACCGAGATCGCGCATCGGCACGGGGCGATGGTTATCGTCGACGCGGTGACCTCGCTCGCCGGTACGCCGGTCAAGGTCGACGAGTGGGAGATCGACGCGATCTACTCGGCCAGTCAGAAGTGCCTGTCGTGTACCCCCGGCCTGTCGCCGGTGTCGTTCTCCGAGCGCGTCGTCGAGCGCGTCAAGAAGCGCAAGGACAAGATCCACAGCTGGTTCATGGACATGAACCTGCTGCTCGGCTATTGGGGCGAGACGACGCGCACCTACCACCACACCGCGCCGACGAATTCGCTCCTCGGCCTGCACGAGGCGCTGCTGCTCATCCGCGAAGAGGGGCTGGAGAACTCCTGGGCGCGCCACCAGCGCCACCACGTCGCGCTGAAAGCGGGGCTTGAGGCGATGGGGCTCAATTTCCTGGTCAAGGAAGAGCACCAGTTGCCGCAGATGAACGCCGTGCGCTGTCCGGAGGGCATTGACGAGGCACAGGTGCGCTCGACGCTGCTTGCCGAGTTCGGCCTTGAAATCGGCGCCGGCCTCGGTCCGCTGAAGGGCAAGATCTGGCGTTTCGGGCTGATGGGGTATTCCTGCCGGCCAGACAACGTGATGCTGTGCCTCTCGGCGCTCGGTTCGGTGCTGGACGACATGGGTTATCCGGTGCATGTCGGTGACGCGGAAGCCGCGGCCCACGCGGCATACGCGCAGATGCACGCCAGCGACGCGCGGCGCAAGAAGCGCGCGGCTTAGCCCGACGCGACGGGAAGATCTGAAGGGCGGCAGCGGCGTTTTGCCGCGGCCCCCTTTGTAAGCCCCCACGCAGGGGTAGCATCCGTCTGCAATGGACACCCTGACACACGCGCTTTCAGGCGCGCTCGCCGCACGCGCGACGGCACCCACGACGGCGCCGCTGCGCGCGATCCCTCGCCGTGTCGCAGCCGGATTTTTCGCCTGCGCCGCGCCGGATCTCGATTTCGTCATCGGCTTCCTCGGCCCGGTTGAGTACCTGCAGTTTCATCGCGGCGTGACGCATTCGCTGCTGATGCTGCCGCTCTGGGCGCTGCCGCTCGCCTGGGTGCTCGCCAAGCTGCTACGCGAGCCGGGTGGCTGGCGAGCCCTGTACGGAATCTGTGCGCTGGCGCTCTGTGCGCACATCGTCGGCGACCTGATCACCAGCTTCGGCACCATGGTGCTGGCGCCGTTCTCGGACTGGCGGGCCTCGATCGGCACGACCTTCATCATCGACCTATGGTTCAGCGGAATCATCGTTGCGGGGCTGATTGCGGCGGCCGTTTTCCGGCGCACGCGCCTGCCCGCGATCGTTGCCAGCGTGCTGCTCGCCGGCTACGTCGGCTTGCAATGGAACCAGAAGCAGCGCGCCGAGGAGATCGGCCGGCTCTATGCGGCGGCGCGTGGGCTCGCAGGCGCCACGGTGCACGCGCTGCCGCGACCGGTGTCACCGTTCAACTGGACGGTGTTTGTCAGCGACGAGACGACGCACCACTTCGCGCACATCAATCTGCTGCGCCAGGCGCCGCGCGCGCTCGCTGCCGACGACGGATTCATCGCACGGCTCGACGCGGCCTACCTGCCCGCGGCGCAGGCGCGCTGGGAGACGCGCTCGCGCTACGGTGAGGCGGCGTCGACCCGGGCGCTCGCACAGCAGGCCTGGAACGCACCGCGGCTGGCGTTCTTCCGCTGGTTCGCCGACAAGCCGGCGTTCGACGGCGTCACCGAAGGCTCGACCTGCGTGTGGTTCGCCGACCTGCGCTTTCTCACGCCCGGGCGGGAGAACATGCCGTTTCGCTATGGCGTGTGCCGCGCGAGAGAGGATGCGCCCTGGCTCGCCTACCAGCGCGCGGGCCCGACCGGCCGCACGCGCGTCGAAGCGCTCGACTAACGGCGGCGCGCTGCGCGCTCGCCGCCGAGGCGAGCGAGGAAGCGGTCGCCGAGCTGGGGCTGCGCCGCGTAGGCCTCGAGCGTCGGCAGCATGCGCTGCTCGAGCGCGTCGAGCCGCTCCGTCGGTGCCGGGTGCGTCTTGAACATCAGCGCCACCGCGGAATCCTCCGGATTGATCGACTGCAGGGTCTGCAGCACGACCGGCAGGCCCCAGGGATCGTAGCCGCCGCGCGCAGCGATGACCACGCCGAGCCGGTCCGCTTCGAGCTCGTCGGCCTTGTCGAGACCGCGTACGTAGAGCTCGGTGCCGAACGACACCAGGCGGTTGCGCAGCGCCGAATTGCGGTCCTGCACGGCGAGCGCCACGACGTTGCCGGCGACGTTCGCGAGCGCGCCTTTCTGAATCGCTTTCAGGTGATGCTTGCGCAGCACGTGCACGATCTCGTGCGCCAGCACGCCGGCAAGTTCCGCTTCGGTCGTCATCCGTGCGACCAGTCCGCCGGTCACGAAGATGTAGCCGCCCGGCGTGGCAAAGGCATTGACCTGCGGCGCGTCGAGCACGGCGAAGCGCCACGGCAGGTCCGCGCGCTCGGTCTGCGCGGCGAGCCAGCGGCCGACCTCGTTGACATAGCGCTGCAGGCTCGGGTTCGGGTGCAGCGGCGCCGCACCGAGCAGGCGCGCGGCCACGTCGCGCCCGATCTCGATTTCGCCCGTCTCGTCGATCTCGGTGCTCGCCTGGCTGATGCTCTTCGCCGTATCGATCAGGCGGTTGATGTCGAGGTTGAACTGCGCCTGCGCGGGCCCGGTGGCGAGCCCGCACAGACAGGCGAACAGCAGCGCGCGCGTCATGTCATTCCTCCGGCGGATAGTCGACGCTCTGCGCCTGCAGTGGACCGTCGGCGGCGAACCGGCCGGCCTCGCCCGCGCTCACCGCAAAGCTGTCCATGCGCTGCACTGCGGCCGCATTCGGCTGCGCCGCCGAAATGTCCTCGGCGTCGAGTCCGCGCACGCCGGTCGTGACCTGCGAACCGGAGGTTCCGCTGCGCGCCACGTTGAACAGCTGGGCGACACCGCTGTCGCCGCCTGCCGCGGCGCCCGAACCGCTGAAGCGCAGAGTGAGAAACTTGACCCAGCCCGTGGCGCCGGCCCCGGTCTTCACCTGGATCCAGCCGCCGCGGCGCTCGGCGGTCTGCACCGTGGCGCTCTCCTCGAGCGATGCGATGGTTTCGGCGTCGGTCGCCGGCGCCTTCTTCAGCTCCGTGGCGCGCACCACCGTCGCTGGGCTGGCGTGCGCGGCCAGCACCCAGAGCAGGGACAGTGCGACGCCCAATGCAAGTCTGCGGTAGGGCTTCATGTCGGTTTTCGCTTCGGCTCGAACAGCTCGACGCCCTGTGCGCGGCCCTTCACTTTATACGAACCGCAGGACTCGAAGTCAAAGGCGTCCCGGCAGCGCGCCACGGTCTCGCGCGAAACCAGGATGCGGCGCTTCGCGTCCTTGGTCAGCCCCTCGATGCGGCTGGCGAGATTCACCGTGTCGCCGATCGAGGTGTACTCGCGCCGCTGGTCCGAACCGATCAGGCCGACCACGGCGGGGCCCGAATGAATGCCGATACCGACATCGAAGTCGGCGCCGATGTCGCCAATTTCGCCCTTGAAGCGCTCGAGCGTATCGGCCATGTCCAGCGCACAGCGCACGGCGTGCACCGCATGATCGCCATCTTCGAGCGGTGCCCCCCAGACGGCCATGATCGCGTCGCCGATGAACTTGTCCAGCGTGCCGCCGTGCCGGAACACGACAGCGACCTGCAGCGTGAAGTAGCGGTTGAGGAGCTCGACGACGTCGGCCGGGGCGCGCGTCTCCGAGAGCGTGGTGAAGCCACGGATGTCCGAGAACAGCAGCGTCACCTCGCGCGTCTGGCCGGCGCCCTCCAGGCCGCCGCGCTCGAGCAGCTGGCTGACCACGTGCGGATTGACGAAGCGCGAGAACTGCGCGATGGCTTCCTCCCGGCTGCGCCGCTCGCGCAAGTAGGCCGCGAGCGCGGCGGCGAAGTAGAAGAGCCACGCCGCGGCCAGCGGCGTGAGCACCGGCAGCAGGACCAGGCGTCCCGCCGCCGCATACGCCGTCGCGAGCAGCGCGAGGCTCCCCGCCATCAGCCCGGCGCCGGTGAGGCGGGCGTCCAGGTTGCGCAGGAAGGCGCCCGCCAGCAGGGCAATCAGCAGCAGGCCCGTGAGCGCCGGCCACAGCGTGCGCGCGACGCGCATGTGGCGGCCGTTCTTCAGGTTTTCGAGGGCCGTGCCGAGAATCTCGCCGCCGGCGTGCAGGCTCGCAAGCGGCGTCACGCGCAGGTCTTTGAGTCCCGCTGCGCCGGTGCCGACGACGACGATCTTGCCTCGGAACTCGTCCGCGGCCCTCTGGCGGTTCCCGCGGTTGAAGTCGTCGTACAGGTCGCTGTAGGAGACGTGCGGAAACTCGCCTGCGCGCCCGCGCCAGGCGAGCACCATGTCGTCGCCGGCGGGCAGCGTCCAGCCGAGATCGCGGGCAACCCGCGCCGGCAGCGAGAGCAGCGTCCAGCCGTACATGCGCGTACGCAACGCGTAGCGCCGCCCGACGCCGTCGGCGTCTTCGAGAAAATTGATCGTACCCGCACGCCAGTGCTCGGGCGGCAGCACCAGCGGGGGGATCAGGGCGACCTGCGCCTCCGGGTCGGCCGCCGGGCCGGGGATCAGGCCGACGAGGCCGGCGAGCTCGCGTGCCGGCACACCGCGTGGATCGTCGCGCGGATCGAGGCGCACGAGCGGAAAGTACGTGCTCTTGTGCTTCGCCACCGCTTCGATGAACGCCTGGTCGCTCTCCGGACGGAAGCGGTCGGGCTCGGAGAACATGATGTCGAAGATGATGGCGCGGGGCCGCTGGGCGGCGAGCCCTTCGATCAGCTCGGCGTGAATCGCGCGCGGCCAGGGCCAGCGCCCGGCAATATCCTGCATCCTCGCCAGACTCTTTTCGTCGATGTCGACGAGCACGATATCGGGGTCGGGCGCGAGCCGCGCTGCGTGGCTGCGGACGAAGACGTCGAGCAGCCGGTACTCGAGCGGCCTGAAAAGTCCGACCGTAAAGAGCTCGAGCGCAGCGGCGACGAGCACCCCGGCGGCCAGCCAGCCGAGCGTGCCGCGCGCCGCGCCGCTCATGGCTTCATCGCCTCCGGGCGCGCGGCGTCACACGCCGAGCCGCTTGCAGATCTCGGCCGACAGCGGCGCCTGGTTGAGCGTGTAGAAATGCAGCCCCGGCGCGCCGCCGGCGAGCAGCCGCTCGCATAGGCGGGTGACGACGTCGAGGCCGAAGGCCCGGATCGATGCGCTGTCGTCATGAAACGATTCGAGCTTGAAGCGGATCCAGCGCGGGATCTCGGCACCGCAGACATCCGAGAATCGCGCCAGCTGGGAGAAGTTCGCGATCGGCATGACACCGGCGACGATCGGGATGTCGATGCCTGCCGCGCGGCACTCCTCGACGAAGCGGAAGTAGGCATCCGCGCTGAAGAAGTACTGCGTGATCGCGGCGTTCGCGCCGGCGTCGACCTTCTTCCTGAAATTGCGGATCTCGTCGGCCGCGTTGCGCGTCTGCGGGTGGTACTCGGGATAGCAGGCGACGTCGATGGTGAACCAGTCGCCGGTCGTCTGCCGAATGAACGCCACCAGCTCGTTTGCGTGGCGAAATTCGCCTGCCACGGCGTGGCCGGAGGGCAGGTCGCCGCGCAGCGCCACCAGATGCCGAATGTCGCGCTCGCGGTAGCGCGCGAGCTGCGCCGCGACCTCCTCGCGCGAGGAGGCGACGCAGGACAGGTGCGGCACCGCCTCATGGCCCTCGGCGCGGATGGCGAGCACCGTTTCGAGCGTGCCCTCGCGCGTCGAGCCGCCTGCACCGAAGGTGACCGAGAAAAAGCGCGGCTTGAACGCCGCGAGTGCGCGCCAAGTGCCGCGCAGCTTGTCCTGCCCGGCTGGCGTCTTGGGCGGGAAGAACTCGAAGCTGACCTCGTGCACGCTGCTCACGGCGTCGACCGCTCTGTGGCCCTGTGTCCGCGCTCAGTACCGATAGTTGTCGGTCTTGTACGGGCCGTCTTTCGGCAGGCCGATGTACGCAGCCTGCTCGTCGGTCAGCACGGTGAGCGTGGCGCTGAGCTTGGAGAGCTGCAGGCGCGCGACCTTCTCGTCGAGGTGCTTGGGCAGGATGTATACGCCCACCGGGTACTTCGCCGTCTCGGTGAAGAGCTCGAGCTGTGCCAGCACCTGGTTGGCGAACGACGAGCTCATCACGTAGGACGGGTGCCCGGTCGCACAGCCCAGGTTCACCAGGCGGCCCTCGGCGAGCAGGATGATGCGCTTGCCGTCGGGGAAGATGATGTGGTCGACCTGCGGCTTGATGTTCTCCCACTTGTACTGCTTCAGCGCTGCGACCTCGATCTCGTTGTCGAAGTGGCCGATGTTGCACACGATGGCGTTGTTCTTCATCGCCTTCATGTGCGCGTGGGTGATGACGTTGAGGTTGCCGGTCGCGGTGACGAAGATGTCGGCGAGCGCAGCCGCCTCCTCCATCGTCACGACCCGGTAGCCCTCCATCGCCGCCTGCAGCGCACAGATCGGGTCGATCTCGGTGACCCAGACCTGCGCCTGGAGGCCGCGCAGCGCCTGCGCCGAACCCTTGCCGACCTCGCCGAAGCCGCAGACCACCGCGATTTTTCCGGCGACCATGACGTCGGTGGCACGCTTGATGCCGTCGACGAGCGACTCGCGGCAGCCGTAGATGTTGTCGAACTTGGACTTGGTTACCGAATCGTTGACGTTGATCGCCGGGAACATCAGCTGGCCATCCTTCGCCATCTGGTACAGGCGGTGCACGCCGGTGGTCGTCTCCTCGGTGACGCCCTTGATCTCCTTCGACATCTTCGAGTACCAGCCGGGCTGCGCGGCGAGGCGCTTCTTGATCGCCGCGAACAGCGCAGTCTCTTCCTCACTCGTCGGCTTGGCGAGCACCGAGGCGTCCTTCTCCGCCTTGACGCCAAGATGCATCAGCAGCGTGGCATCGCCACCGTCGTCGAGGATCATGTTCGGGCCCTTGCCGCCGCCGAACTCGAAGATGCGATGCGTGAACTCCCAGTACTCATCGAGTGATTCGCCCTTATAGGCGAACACCGGCGTGCCGCCCGCAGCGATCGCGGCGGCCGCGTGGTCCTGGGTCGAGAAAATGTTGCACGAGGCCCAGCGCACATCGGCGCCGAGCGCGTTCAGGGTCTCGATCAGCACCGCGGTCTGGATCGTCATGTGCAGTGATCCGGCGATGCGAGCGCCCTTGAGGGGCTTGGACTTGGCGTATTCCTCACGAATGGCCATCAGCGCCGGCATCTCGTGCTCGGCGATGAGCATCTCCTTGCGACCCCAGTCGGCAAGCGCGAGATCGGCGACCTTGTAGTCGGTGAACTTCGGGTTGGGTGCGTTCATGGCGGACAGCTCCTAGCGAAATGTGACGGTCCGGGGGGAGCCCCAAAAACAAAGCGCCCGCACCGGGTTCGATGCGAGCGCCGTTTATTTCGCTGAGCCTGACCCCCGGTGAGCAGGGGATGCAGCGCTCCTCAGCAAGCCTCGATTATAGCGCCGCTAGGCAGCCTGTTTGAGGGCCGTTGCCTTGTCGGTGGCTTCCCAGGTGAACTCCGGCTCCTCGCGCCCGAAGTGGCCGTAAGCCGCTGTTTTCTCGTAGATCGGGCGCAGGAGGTCGAGCATCTGCACAATGCCCTTGGGGCGCAGATCGAAGTGCTCGAGCACCAGTGCCGAAAGCTTGTCGTCGGACAGTTTGCCGGTGCCTTCGGTGGTCACCATCACCGAGGTCGGCCGGGCCACGCCGATCGCGTAGGACACCTGCACCAGACACTTCTTCGCCAGTCCGGCGGCGACGATGTTCTTCGCCACGTAGCGGCCGGCGTAGGCCGCGGAGCGGTCGACTTTCGACGGATCCTTGCCCGAGAACGCGCCGCCGCCGTGCGGCGCCGAGCCGCCATAGGTGTCGACGATGATCTTGCGGCCGGTGAGACCGCAGTCGCCCTTCGGCCCGCCGATCTCGAACGCGCCCGTCGGGTTGATCAGGTAGCGCACGTCTCCCTTGACGAGCTTCTTCGGCAGGATGGGCTTGATGATCTCCTCGATCACGCCCTCGGCGAGCTGCTCGTGCTTGATGCCCGGCGCGTGCTGGGTCGAAATCAGCACCGTGTCGATCGCGTCAGGCTTGCCGTTCACGTAGCGCACGGTGACCTGCGACTTGGCGTCCGGGCGCAGCCAGGCGAGGCGCCCGTCGCGGCGCACCTCCGACTGGCGCTCGACCAGGCGGTGCGCCAGATAGATCGGCAGCGGCATGAGCGAAGGCGTCTCGTCGCAGGCATAGCCGAACATGAGGCCCTGGTCACCGGCACCCTGGTCGAGGTCGATGCCCTTGCCTTCGTCGACGCCCTGCGCAATGTCGGGCGACTGCTGCCCGTACACGGTGAGAATGGTGCAGGTGTCGGCGTCGAAGCCGATCGACGGGTCGGTGTAGCCGATGCGGCGGATCGTCTGGCGCACGACGTCCTGGTACTTCACGTCCGCGGTCGTCGTAATTTCACCGGCCAGCACGACCAGGTTGTCCTTCACCAAGGTTTCCGCCGCGACGCGCGCACGCGGGTCTTTGGCTAGAATGGCGTCGAGTACCGCGTCCGAAATCTGGTCGGACACCTTGTCGGGATGCCCTTCCGACACCGACTCCGACGTGAACAGGAAATCGCTCATTGCGTGTGCGCCTCGTTCGATTGATGCGCCGCGCTGAACGCGCGGCGGCATTGCGAGAAGGGCGCAAGGATACCAAAGATTGTCGATTCCCTCCGCCTCGCCGACCGCATGCTTCATTTTCTGATGCGCGCAACCGCGGCGCTGCCGCTACGCGTGCTGCATGCAATCGGCACGCTGCTCGGCTGGCTGGTGTATTTCGCGTCGCCGACTTATCGACGCCACCTGCGCGAGAACCTCGCCGGCGCGGGGTATCACGATGCGGCGCTGCGGCGCGCGGCGATCGCCGCTGCAGGCCGGCTGGTCACGGAGCTGCCGGCGGTCTGGTTCCGGCCGCGTGCGGCCGTCCTGTCTCTGGTGCACGGCCTGCAGGGCGAGGCGCACATCGACGCCGCGCGCGCGGCGGGCAAGGGCGTCGTGTTTCTCACTGCGCATCTGGGCTGCTTCGAGATCACCGCGCAACTCGCGGCCGCACGCATGCCGATCACGGTGCTGTACCGGCCGCCGAAACAGACCTTCCTGCAGCCACTGATCGAGCGTGGCCGCGCGCAGCACAACGTGCGCCTTGCGCCGGCGAGCCTTGCCGGCGTGCGCGAGCTGATTGCCGCGCTCAGGCGCGGGGAGGCGGTGGGGATCCTGCCGGATCAGGTGCCCAGTGCGGGCGAGGGGGAATGGGCCGAGTTCTTCGGCCGACCGGCCTACAGCATGACGCTCGCGGCGCGGCTCGCCGCGCGGCCGGACACGGTGGCGCTGCTCGCCTTTGGCGAGCGCCTGCCGCACGGCGCCGGTTACATGGTTCACGTGCGGCCGATGCCGCAGCGGCGGGCGGAGGAGTCGCCGACGCGCTGGCTGAATCGCGCGCTCGAGGAGCTGATCCGGGCGAAGCCGGGCCAGTACCTCTGGGGCTACAACCGCTACAAGGCGCCGCGCGGGGCGGCGCGCGCATGAGCCGCGCGCCCGCATCGCGCGGCTTGCCGGCGCCCGGGTTCTGCCCGTGGTGGCCCGCATGCGCCCGCGCGGCGCAGGCTACGTGGTGCGAATCGACGCGCCGTGGCAGGATTTCCCAACCGACGATCCGGCGACTGATACGCGGCGCATGAACGCTTACATCGAGCGATGCATCCTCGAGATGCCCGAGCAGTACAACGGGAAGCACAAGCGCTTCAAGACGCGACCGCGGGGCGAGGCGCGTTTCTACGCATGAGGTGCAGGGCATGACGACGTTGCGAACGGCGGTGGTCGGCGTGGGCTATCTCGGACGGTTTCACGCCGAGAAGCTCGCCTCGATGCCAGGCGTGCGGCTGGTGGCCGTGGCCGATACCAATCTCGAACGCGCGCAAGCCATCGCGTCGACGCACGGCTGTGAGGCGCACGCCGACCACCGCACGCTGCTCGGCGCGGTCGATGCGGCCTGCGTGGTCGTGCCGACCGAGATGCACCACGCGGTGGCGGGCGATTTCCTGCGCGCGCGTGCGCACGTGCTGGTCGAGAAGCCGATCGCGCGCACCCTGGCGGAGGCCGACGACCTGGTCGCCCTGGCGCGGGCGCAAGGGCGCGTGCTGCAGGTCGGTCACCTGCAGCGCTTCAATCCGGCGTTTCGTGCGCTCGAGCGCTCGATCGGCCGGCCGATCTTCATCGAGACCGAGCGCCTCGCGCCGTTCAAGCAGCGCGGCGTCGACGTCGACGTGGTGCTCGACCTGATGATCCACGACCTCGACCTCGTGCTGAGCATGACCAAGAGCGATCCGACGTCGATCAGCGCCTGCGGCGCCAGCGTCATGACCGACTCGATCGACCTCGCCAATGCGCGGCTCGAATTTGCCGATGGCTGCGTCGCGAACCTGTCCGCGAGCCGTGCGAGCCAGGGCGCCGTGCGCAAGCTGCGCGCGTTCCACGCCGACGGCTACCTGTCCGCGGATCTGCAGGCGGGGCGGCTGCGACTGGTGAAACGCGGTGCCGCGCCGGGCGACATGGAGCAGGAGGAGGTCGCGTTCGACGAGCGCGACGAGCTGCGCGCCGAGATCGAGGCGTTCGTGTCGGCCATTTCCGGTCGCGGACCGGCCCTGGTAAGTGGCGACGATGGCCGGCGCGCGCTCGCCCTGGCGCTCGACATCGGCCGCCTGGTGCGCGAGCGCGCGGCGCGTTTCGCTGCCGCCGCGCAGGAGCCCGCACGGTGAGCGCGATCGGCATGCTGGACCTGCGCGCGGAATACGCCGAGCTGCGCGCCGAGATCGACCAGGCCGTGCTGCGCGTGCTCGCGTCCGGGCATTTCGTTCTCGGACCCGAGGGCAGCGCGCTCGAAGCCGAGCTCGCGGCGATGACAGGGGCGGCGCACGCCGTGGCGGTCGCCTCGGGCACGGACGCATTGCATCTTGCGCTGCGCGCCGCGGGCATCGGCCCGGGCGACGATGTCGTCGTGCCGGCCTTCACCTTCATCGCGACCGCGGAGGCGGTGACCTATACCGGCGCACGGCCGATCTTCGCCGACATCGACGCGGCGAGCTTCAACGCCACGGCCGCGACGCTGGAGGCCGCGCTCACACCGGCCACGCGCGCCGTGATCGTGGTCCACCTCTACGGCCAGTGCGCGGAGATGCCGGCGATCGCGGCGCTCTGCGCGTCGCGCGGAATCATCCTGATCGAGGACTGCGCGCAGGCGATCGGCGCCGACTACGACGGCCGCGCCGCGGGCGCCTGGGGCGCCTTCGGCTGCTTTTCGTTCTATCCGACCAAGAACCTCGGCGCCTACGGCGACGCGGGCCTCGTCACCGTGCGCGATCCGGGCGACGCCGAGCGCGTGCGGATGCTGCGCCACCATGGCAGCCGCCAGACCTACCAGCACGAAATCGTCGGCTACAACAGCCGGCTCGACGAACTGCAGGCCGCGATCCTGCGCGTCAAGCTGCCGCAGCTAGCGCGCTTCAACGAAGCGCGGCGCCGGGCAGCGGCACGTTATCGCGCGGGGCTCGACGGGTCCGGCGTGGTGCTGCCGGCCGAGCATGGTCACGGCCTGCACGTCTATCACCAGTTCACGATTCGCAGCGCGCGGCGCGACGCCCTGCGCGCGGCGCTCGGCGAATCGGGCATCGCCAGCGCGGTGTATTACCCCCTGCCGGTGCACCGCCAGCCGGCCTATGCGGCGAGCGTCGGCGCGCTCGAGCTGCCGGCCTCGGACGCCGCGGCGGCGAGCGTTCTTTCGCTGCCGATTCATCCCTATCTGCGCGAGGCGGATGTCGACCGCGTGTGCGCCGTGCTGCGCGACGCCAAGCCGTAGAATCCGGTCGTGTTCGCCAATCCGCCCGACGCAGCGATCCGCGCCCGCCTTGAGCGCGTGAAGACGATCGCCGTGCTCGGCCTGTCGCCGCGGCCCGATCGGCCGAGCCATCGCATCGCCCGGCGGCTGCAGCAGTGGGGTTATCGTGTGATCCCGGTACGGCCCGCGGTGAGCGAGGTGCTCGGCGAAAAGGCGTATGCGCGGCTGTCCGACGTTCCCGAGACGATCGATCTGGTCGATGTGTTTCGCGCCGCGCGGGAGATCGGGCCCATCGTCGAGCAGTGCATCGCGCTCGGCATCCCGGCGATCTGGATCCAGCAGGGCATCGTCAACGAGGCTGCCGCGGCGCGCGCGCGCGACGCAGGGCTGTTCGTCGTCATGGACCGCTGCATCGCGGTGGACTACCGCAGGCTGATGCCTGCGCTGCAGGCCTGAGGCCATGACCCAGCTCGCGTTCACCAAGATGGAGGGTGCCGGCAACGACTTCGTCGTCATCGACGCCACGCGCACGCCGTTTGCGCTGAGCACGGCGCAGCTGCGCCGGCTCGCCGACCGCCACTTCGGCGTCGGCTGTGACCAAGTGCTGGTGGTCGAGCGCAGCACGCGGCCCGATGCGGACTTTCGCTACCGGATCTTCAATGCCGATGGTGCCGAAGTGGAGCACTGCGGTAACGGCGCGCGCTGCTTCGTGCGCTACGTCCGGGAGCGTGGTCTGACCACGAAGCGCGAGATCCGCGTCGAGATCATGTCCGGGATCATCGTGCCGCGGCTTGAGGACGACGGGGAGGTTGTGGTCGACATGGGTGCGCCGATCCTTGATCCGGCACGCGTGCCGTTCACCACTGATCGCCCGGGCCTCGCCCAGTCGCTCACGCTCGACGGCAGGCAACTCGAGCTCATGGTGGTTTCGATGGGCAACCCGCACGCGGTGCAACTCGTCGCAGATGTCGACGCCGCGCCAGTGCAGATCGAAGGGCCGCGCCTCGAGCACCATCCGCGCTTCCCGAAGCGCGTCAACGCGGGCTACATGCAGGTCGTCGATCGCCGGCGCATCCGTCTGCGCGTCTGGGAGCGCGGCGTGGGCGAAACGCTTGCCTGCGGCACGGGCGCCTGTGCCGCGGTGGTCGCCGGTATCGCGCGTGGGCTGCTCGATTCGCCGGTGCGCGTCGAGGCGCGTGGTGGTGCGTTGACCGTATCTTGGGCCGGCGGCGACAATCCAGTGTGGATGAAGGGGCCCGCGATGACGGTCTTCGAAGGAACGATGGAGCTGGCGGAACGATGAACGAAGAAGACGTCGCCGTATTCCTGCGCACGCATCCGCAGTTTTTTGACCAGCATCCCGAGCTGCTGGAGACCATTCGCGTGCCCCACCCGTATGGCGGGCGCGCGATTCCGCTCGCCGAGCGCCAAATGGTGTCCCTGCGCGAGCGCACGCGCGCGCTGGAAGGCAAGCTTGGCGAGCTGATCCGCATCGGCGAGGAAAACGACACGATTGGTGAGCGGGTCCATCGGCTGGCCGTTGCCCTGCTTGCCGCGCACGATTTTCCGGCCCTCGCCCAGGCGCTGTACTTCAATCTGCGCGAGGACTTTACCGTGCCGCACGTCGTGCTGCGCATCTGGGGCAAAGCGCTGCCCGGCGGGTGCATCGAGGCCGAGGCGGTCAGCGACGACCAGCGCCGCGCGGCCGAGACGATGGGCGGGCCGCAGTGCGGCCCGGCGGAGGGCAGCCCGTTCCTTCCCTGGTTCGGTGAAACTGCGTCGCACCTGCGCTCGCTCGCCCTCGTGCCGCTGGGCGGCACGAGCGTTTTCGGGCTGCTCGGGCTGGGCAGCGAGGATGGCGGGCGGTTCTATCCCGAGATGGGCACGCTGTATCTGCGCCGCATCGGCGAACTGTGCGCTGTCGGCGTCGGCGGCCGCAGCTAGCGAGTCGCTGACGCAAGCCCGCGCGTGACGTTACACGGCACGCCTCCCCACCCCGACCAGGCACTGGTTGCCGACTGGCTCGAGGCGCTCGACGGCAATTACCGCCACGCGGCTGCCGCGCTGCTTGCACTGGCGGGGGATGCACGCCTCGCGACGCTCGATCCAGCGCAGATCCGACGCTTCGTCGCCGCGCTGCACGCGCGCGGCCTTTCCGGCCGGACGCTCGCGCTGACCCTCTCCGCCTGGCGCGGCCTGTACCGCTGGCTTTCCCGCCACCGCGGTTTCCGCAGCAACCCGGTGCAGGGTGTGCGCGCGCCGAAATCGCCGCGCGGGCTGCCCAAGGCGCTCTCGGTCGAGCAGGCGCAGCGTCTGCTGGACGCCGATGCCGACGGTGATGCGGCACGGGCGCGTGACGCCGCGATGTTCGAGCTGCTGTATTCGTCCGGCCTGCGTCTGGGCGAGCTCGTGGCGCTCGACGTCGGCAAGGGTCGACTCGACCTGACTGCGGGCGAGGTGACGGTGACCGGCAAAGGCCGCAAGACGCGGACCGTTCCGGTCGGCGCGCGGGCGCGCGACGCCCTGCGCCGCTGGCTGGAGCTGCGCGCCGGACTGGCGCGCGCGGGCGAAGCGGCACTCTTCGTCGGAGCGCGCGGCGCGCGCATCGCGCCGGGCGCGGTGCGGCAGCGACTGCGCGCCTGGGCGCTGCGTCAGGGAATTGACGCCGTGCACCCGCACATGCTGCGCCATTCCTTCGCCAGCCACGTGCTGCAGTCGTCGCAGGACCTGCGCGCGGTGCAGGAAATGCTCGGCCACGCGAGCGTCTCGACGACCCAGGTATACACGCATCTGGATTTTCAGGCGCTGGCCAAGGTCTACGACGCAGCGCATCCGCGTGCCAAGAAGAAGTCGCGCGCCGGCTCGGGCGGGCGCCGCTGCAAGTAAAATTGCCGGGTGCCAACCTCCCCGGCAGCGAACGGGCGCGCGAACCTGAGGCGCGGCGGCGGACGCGTTTCCGCGCTCTAGATCTTTATGGTGCTTGCTTCGATCATCGCGGCGAATATTGCCGGCGGCCTGCTCTCGGTCCTCGCCGCGGCGCTGATCGCATTCGCCGTGCTCGAGCGTTGGGTGCCGCGCCTGGTGAGCTTCGCGGTCGGCGCGCTGCTCGGCGTCGCCCTGCTCAAGTTGCTGCCGGAGGCAATCGCGTCGCAGGCCGGTGCGCAGGCCGTGTTCGGCACGCTGCTGGTCGGCCTGCTCGTGTTTTTCCTGCTCGAGAAGCTTGCGCTGTGGCGTCACTCGCACGGTGCGGGCGAGCATGCCCACGGGCATCATGCGCATGCAGCGGCAGGCCCGGCAAGCCCGGTGGGCGCGCTCATCGTGCTGGGCGATTCTTTGCACAACTTTGTCGATGGCGTGCTGATCGCGGCGGCTTTTCTCACCGACCCGGCCCTCGGCTGGACCACCGCGGTCGCGGTGATCGCGCACGAGGTTCCGCAGGAGGTGGGCGACTTCATGATCCTGCTCGATGCGGGGTACACGCGGCGGCGCGCCCTGATGCTGAATGCGCTTTCGAGCCTCGCGTCCGTGGCAGGCGGGGTGCTGGGCTATTTCACGCTCCACAGCGCCCAGCATGCGCTACCCTACATTCTTGCGCTCGCCGCGGCGGGCTTCATCTACATCGCCGTCGCCGACCTCATCCCGAACCTGCACCGCCGGTTCGCGGTCAAAGATGCGCTGTCCCAAGTCGTCTTGATCGGGCTTGGCATCTTAGTCGTCGTGGTCGCCGGCCCGGGGCACGGGCACTAGGCAGCGAATTCGCGTGGGAGTCCAGACATGAACCAGCAGCAAATGGTCCCGGTCACGATCCTGACCGGATTTCTGGGCAGCGGTAAGACGACGCTGCTCAACCGCATCCTCCAGGAGGACCACGGTCACCGCATCGCGGTGATCGAGAACGAGTTCGGGGAAGTCGGCGTCGACAACGACATCATCGAAAAGTCTGACGAGCAGATCGTCGAGATGAACAACGGCTGCATCTGCTGCACCGTGCGCGGTGACCTGATCCGCATCCTCGGCGACCTGAAGGATCGGCGCGAGAAGGGAACGCTCGCGTTCGACCGCGTGGTGATCGAGACCACCGGCATGGCCGACCCGGGTCCCGTGGCGCAGACCTTTTTCACTGACGAAGAGATCGGCGGCTACTACCTGCTCGATTCGATCCTGACGCTGGTCGACGCCAAGCATGCCGACAAGCAGCTCGACGAATTCCACGAGGCACAGGAACAGGTCGGCTTTGCCGACAAGGTGCTGATGTCGAAAACCGACCTGGTGAGCGAGGCGGATGTCGCGCGGCTCGCCGAGCGGATCAAGCACATGAATCCGCGTGCGCCGATCAAGGCGGTGCACTTCGGCAACGCGCCGCTCGAGGAGGTGCTGGACCTGCGCGGGTTCAACCTGAACGCCATTCTCGAGATCGATCCGGAGTTCCTCACCAGCATCGCGCACGAGCATCACGACGAAGTCGAATCCTTCGTGTTCCGCAGCGACAAGCCTTTCGACGGTGACAAGCTCGAGCAGTTTCTGTCCGGCATGATCCAGGTCTACGGCCCCGACCTGCTGCGCTACAAGGGGGTGCTGTGGATGAAGGGCAACGCGCGGCGCGTGGTCTTCCAGGGCGTTCACATGATGATGGGCGGCGACCTCGGCAAACCCTGGACGAAGGGCGAGAAGAAGTCCTCGATTTTGGTGTTTATCGGCAAGAAGCTGCCCCGCGATCTGTTCATCGCCGGGCTCGAGCAGTGCCTCGCGGGATCGGGGTCGCGCTGATGGAGCAGTTTCACGGCACGACGATTCTGTCGGTGCGCCGCGGCGAGACCGTGGCGCTCGGCGGCGATGGCCAGGTGACGCTCGGGCAAATCGTGCTCAAGGGCGGCGCGCGCAAGATTCGCCGGCTTTACCAGGACCGGATCCTCGCCGGCTTTGCCGGCGGCACGGCGGACGCCTTCACGCTGTTCGAGCGCTTCGAGGGCAAGCTCGACAAGCACCAGGGCAATCTGATGCGCTCGGCGGTCGAGCTTGCCAAGGACTGGCGCACGGACCGCGTCCTGCGGCGGCTCGAAGCGATGCTCGCGGTGGCCGATCGCGAGCATTCGTTGGTCATCACCGGCGCGGGCGACGTGCTCGAGCCGGAGTACGGTATCGTGGCGATCGGCTCGGGCGGGCCGTACGCACAGAGCGCGGCGCGTGCCCTGCTCGAAAACACCGCACTCGAGCCGCGCGAGATCGTCGAGCGCGCGCTCGCCATCGCCGCGGACCTGTGCATCTACACCAACCATCAGCGCTCGATCGAGGTCCTGGAGTAGGACGATGTCGTCGATGACCCCGCAGGAAATCGTCCACGAGCTCGACAAACATATCGTCGGCCAGGATCGCGCCAAGCGCGCGGTTGCGATCGCGCTACGCAACCGCTGGCGCCGCCAGCAGGTCGCCGATCCGCTGCGCCAGGAGATCACGCCGAAAAACATCCTCATGATCGGGCCGACCGGCGTCGGCAAGACCGAGATCGCGCGGCGTCTGGCGCGGCTCGCCGACGCCCCGTTCGTCAAGGTCGAGGCGACGAAGTTCACCGAGGTGGGTTACGTCGGCCGGGACGTCGACACCATCGTGCGCGACCTGGTGGAGACCAGCGTCAAACAGACCCGCGAGCAGGCCATGCGCCGCGTGCGCACGCGTGCGCAGGATGCCGCCGAGGAGCGCATCCTCGATAGCCTGCTGCCGCCGGCGCGTGGCGCCGGCTTCGGTCCGGCGGAACCGGCTGCGGAGGAAAGTGCGACGCGGCAGAAGTTCCGCAAGAAGCTGCGCGAGGGCGACCTCGACGACAAGGAGATCGAGATCGAGGTCTCCGCGGCCTCGACCCAGATGGAGATCCTCGCGCCGCCCGGCATGGAGGAGCTCACCGCGCAGATTCAGGGCATGTTCCAGAACGTCTCGGGCGGGCGGCGCAAGCTGCGCAAGCTCAAGATCCGCGAGGCCATGCAGTTGCTGACCGACGAGGAGGCGGCGAAGCTGGTCAACGACGAGGATCTGAAAACGCGCGCGCTGGCCAACGTCGAGCAGAACGGCATCGTGTTTCTCGACGAGGTGGACAAGATCGCCTCGCGCAGTGAGCTCTCCGGCGCCGATGTCTCGCGCCAGGGCGTGCAGCGCGACCTGCTGCCGCTGGTCGAGGGCACCACGGTGTCGACCAAGTACGGCATGGTGAAGACCGACCATATCCTGTTCATCGCCTCGGGCGCGTTCCACCTCTCCAAGCCCTCGGACCTGATTCCCGAGCTGCAGGGACGCTTTCCGATCCGGGTCGAGCTCAACTCGCTGTCGGTGGACGATTTCGAACGCATCCTCACCTCGACCGATGCGAGCCTGGTCAAGCAGTACCGTGCGCTGCTCGAGACGGAGGGCGTCAGCCTGGAGTTCGAGCCTGCAGCGATCCGGCGTCTCGCCGAGATCGCGTTTCAGGTCAACGAGGGTACGGAGAACATCGGGGCGCGGCGCCTGTACACGGTGCTCGAGAAGCTGCTCGAATCGATCTCCTTCGACGCGGGCACGCGCAGTGTCGGGCAGATCGTCATCGACGCGGCCTATGTCGACGCGCGGCTCGCCGAGCTGGCGAAAAACGAGGACCTGGCGCGCTACGTGCTCTAGGGGGACGCGGCGCCGGATGCGCGCTGCGCGGCGGCGAGCGCCGCGCGCAGGCAGTCCGGACACAGGCAGCCCTTGCCGGGCACGGGCTTGAGCGGCGGCAGCGCGGCGCACCAGCAGCGCTCGGCGCCGGCCTCAAGGCCGCATTCGAAGCGCAGGCCGCAGCGCGCGCAGCGGCTGCCTGCGCCGCTCGATGCCTCAGGCGTGCCGCTCATCCTGGTCGCGCGCGAGATCCTGCATCGCCTTGCGCAGCTGCCCCATCTGGTCCTCGAAGTTGCGGCAGCCCTTGCACATCATGAAGTGCACGCGCAGCGCGACCCGTTCACCGAAGCCGAGCTCGCGATCGAGCCCCTCGGACACGAGGCGGGTCACCTCTTTGCATGAGGGCATCATCATCGCTTATCTGCCGCCTTTCCACTCCCTTTGCCGAACCATCGCTCGTCCAGGCACAGCCGCAGGGCCATGCGCGCCCGGTAAAGCAGCACCCAGCAGTGGGTCGGCGTGATGGCGAGTTCCTTACAGATTTCGTCGGTGTCCAGCCCGAGATGCTCGCGCAGCATGAACACGCGCGCCGTCTTCTGCGGCAGGCGCGCGAGGCACTGTTCGAGCACCCCAAGAAACTGCTTCTGTTCCAGTGCGCCCTGCGGTTCTTCCCAGGCCTGTGGACGATCCTTCCAATGTCCGTTGGCGCGGAACAGCGGGTCGAAGGCCGCGTCGTCCTCGAGCTCGGCGCCCGCCGACGGCTCGCGCGCGGCGCGCCGGATGCTGTCGATGATCTTGTGCTTGAGGATGCCGGTGAGCCAGGTGCGCAGGTTCGAGCGGCCGGCGAAGTTGGCCTCCCCCGCGAGCGCGGCCAGGAGCGTTTCCTGGACTGCGTCCTCCGCGGCATTCGGGTCGCGCAGCTGCAGGGCGGCGAAGCGCAGCAGGTAGGGGCGTTGCTGCTCGAGCTGCGTCCGGAAATCGCTTTTCTCGGGAGGGCGACCTTTCACGATCCGGGCACTTTAGCGGCAGGCGCGATCCCGTACAATCGTGCGGGTATGAGCAAGCCGAATTCCGCTGCCGACAAGGCCCGCACGCTGGCGGAGGCGCTGCCGTATATCCGGCGTTTTCACGGCAAGACGATCGTCGTCAAGTTCGGCGGCAATGCGATGGTGGACGAGGCGCTGCAGGCGGGCTTCGCGCGCGATGTCGTCTTGCTGAAACTGGTGGGGATGAACCCGGTGGTGGTGCATGGCGGCGGGCCGCAGATCGAGAAGCTGCTGACCCAGCTCGGCATCCAGAGCGAATTCGTCGAGGGCATGCGCGTCACCGACGCCGCGACGATGGACGTCGTCGAAATGGTGCTTGGCGGCGCGGTCAACAAGGACATCGTGACGCTGATCAACCAGGCGGGCGGTCGCGCCGTGGGGCTGACCGGCCAGGACGGCGGCTTCATCCGCGCGCGCAAGATGATGATGCCGGCCAAGGGCCGGCCGAACGAGTTTCTCGACATCGGCCAGGTCGGCGAGATCGAGGTGATCGATCCGCGGGTCATCGCGACCCTGGAGGAGGGCGGCTTCATCCCGGTGGTGGCGCCGATCGGCATCGGCGATGACGGGCACAGCTACAACATCAATGCGGATCTCGTCGCGGGCAAGCTGGCCGAGGTGCTGCGTGCCGAGAAGCTGGTTTTGCTGACCAACACGCAGGGCGTGATGGACGCGAAGGGTGACCTGCTCACCGGCGTGACGCCGCGCGAGATCGACGCGATGATCGCCTCGGGCGCGCTCTCCGGCGGCATGCTGCCGAAGATCGCGTCGGCGCTCGACGCGGCCCGCAGCGGGGTGAAGAGCGTGCATATCATCGACGGTCGGGTGCCGCACGCGCTGCTGCTCGAAGTGCTGACTGATCAGGGCGTCGGCACGCTGATTCGCAGCAAGTGAGCGACCGACCGTTGCGCTGCGGCGCGCGCCGGCCCGGCGAGGCCTGACGCATGCGCATCGCCAAGCTGCCCCCGCATCGCCGTGTCTGGATCTTCGATCTCGACAATACGCTGCATGACGCCAGCGTGAAGATCTTTCCCTCGATGCACGACCAGATCAACGCCTACCTCAAGCGTCACCTTGGCGTCGACGACGAGGGTGCCAACGCCATGCGCCAGCGCTTCTGGCGGCGCTATGGCACGACGCTGAAGGGCCTGATGCGCCATTACGGCACGAATCCGCATCACTTCCTGCAAGAAACGCATCAGTTTCCCGAGCTCGCGGGCATGGTCGAGCACGAGAACGCGCTGCGCCATGCCCTGGCTCGGCTCGGCGGGCGCAAGCTGGTGTTCTCGAACGCGCCGCGCCACTACGTCGAGTCGGTGTTGCGGGTGATGGGGATCGCGCGCTGGTTCGACGGCGTTTACACGATCGAAAGCACGCGCTTTCGACCCAAACCTGCACAGCAGGGATTCCATGTGCTGCTGCGCGCGCACGATCTGGATCCGCATCGCTGCGCATTCATCGACGACGTGCTCGAGAACCTGCGCACCGCGAAGCGCCTCGGCATGTCGACGGTCTGGGTCAGCCGCAACAAGCGTCGCGCCTCATTTGTCGACCTGCGCGTGGCCTCGGTCATCGAACTGCCGCGCAGCGTTTTCCGGCGCGGCTGAGCCGCGCACGCGGCGCCCCGGGTTGCGCCGGGCCGATCGCGCTAGAATCCAGCCGCATCCCACGCCCTCACCATGCCCCGCGTAAAAGGCGAACGCCGCCTCGAGATCCTCAAAGTGCTCGCCCTCATGCTGGGCGAGGCGCGCTGGGCGCGTATCACGACCGCTGCGCTCGCTGAGCGCTTGCAGGTTTCTGAGGCGGCGCTGTACCGGCACTTTGCGTCGAAGGCGCAGATGTACGAAGGCCTGATCGAGTTCAGCGAGCAGAGCGTGTTCGGGCTGGCCAATCGGATCGCCAGCGAGGAGCCCGAAGGCGCGGGTCAGGCGGTCGCCCTCGTGCAGATGCTGCTTGCGTTCGCGGAAAAGAACCCCGGGCTCGTGCGCGTGCTCACCGGCGAGGCGCTGGTCGGAGAACACGAGCGGCTGCAGGCGCGCGTGAACCAGTTCTTCGACCGCTTCGAGGCGACGCTCAAGCAGTCGCTGCGACTCGCCTCGGACGCGGACGCCTCCGCGCGCGCGGCCGTCATGCTGCGCTACGCGATCGGCAGCCTGCAGCTGTACGTGAAAAGCGGCTTCGCGCGCTCGCCGCTCGAGGCGTTCAACGCGCAGCAGGGCCAGCTGATCGCGCGCTCGGGCTAGCGCACACCGGGCAGCGCGGGTCCTTGGTGATGCGCACCGTGCGCGACTCGCCGTGCAGCGCGTCGAGCAGCAGCAGTCGGCCGGAGAGCGGCTCGCCGATGCCGGTGATCAGCTTCATGGCCTCGATCGCCTGCATTGCGCCGATCACGCCGGTGAGCGGCGCGAGCACGCCCATCACCGCGCAGCGCAGTTCCTCGGCCTGCGTGTCCTCCGGAAACAGGCAGGCATAGCAGGCTGCGCCGGGCCGGCGCGGATCGAAGACGGCGAGCTGGCCGTCGAAGCGGATCGCGGCACCGGACACCAGCGGTCGCGCGGCGCGCAGGCAGGCGCGGTTCACGGCGTGCCGCGTCTCGAAGTTGTCTGAACAATCGAGCACCACGTCGGCGGCGTCGACGGCCTGTTCGAGCGCCGCACCCGCCAGGCGCTTCGTCAGCGGCAGCACCTCGACGTCCGGGTTGACCGCCTGCAGTGCCGCGCGCGCGGACTCCGCCTTCGCGGCGCCGATCGACTCGGCGCGGTACAGAATCTGTCGTTGCAGATTGGTCGCGTCGACGACGTCAGGGTCGGCGATCGTCAGGCGGCCAACGCCGCCGGAGGCCAGGTACAGCGCAGCGGGACAGCCGAGTCCGCCCGCGCCGACGATGAGAACCTGCGCCGCAGCCAGGCGCGCCTGGCCTTCGACGCCGAGTTCCGTGAGGAGCAGGTGGCGGCTGTAGCGGAGAAGCTGCTCGTCGTTCACGACAACCCCGGCGGGGCCCGAGGCCCGCGCGTGGCAGCGCCGCTATTGGGCCGCCTTGTTCTGTGCGACCGTCTTCTTCTTTGGCTCGGCAAGCACCGGCTGGCCCTTGAGGTGCGCCAGCGCCTGCTGCAGCTGGAAGTCTTCCTGCGAGCCGAGCTCGATCGGCTTGCGCGGTGTCGCCGGCGCCGCCGCCCCGTCCTTGCTGGCCGGTTCAGCCGGCGCCGCCTCGCGCTGCGCAGCCTTGCGCTCCTCCTCGCTCTCGAGATGGCGCTGGAGGTCGGCTTCGCGAATGCGGCCGCCCGGATCGCCGGGCTCCTGCACCGTAATGTCCGGGGTGATGCCCTTGGCCTGGATCGAACGGCCGCTCGGCGTGAAATAGCGGGCCGTGGTGAGCTTGATCGCGGTGTTGTTGCCGAGCGGCATGATCGTCTGCACCGAACCCTTGCCGAAGGTCTGGGTGCCCATCACCGTGGCGCGCTTGTGGTCCTGCAATGCTCCAGCGACGATCTCGGACGCCGACGCCGAGCCGCCGTTGACCAGCACCACCATCGGCACCTTCTTGATCTCCGGCGGCAGGTTCTTCATCACGTCGTCGCCCCCGCCGCGCATGTAGTCGTCCGCGCTCGCGTGGTACTTGCGCTTGGAGTCGCTCGCACGACCATCGGTCGACACGACCAGAACGTCGGCAGGCAGAAACGCGGCCGAGATCGCCACCGCCCCGTGCAGCAGGCCGCCGGGATCGTTGCGCAGATCGAGTACGAGACCCTTCAGGGGGCCCTGCTTGTAGAGCCCCGCCAGGTGACGCACCAAGTATTCCGAGGTTGACTCCTGGAACTGCGACACCCGCACCCAGCCGTATCCGGGCTCGATGATCTTCGATTTCACGCTGCGCACGCGGATGACCGCGCGTGTCAGGGTGACGAGCAGCGGTTGCGACTCGCCACGGCGGGAGATCGTCAGGGTGATCTGCGTTCCCGGCTTGCCGCGCATGCGCTTGACCGCGTCCGACAGCGTCATGCCCTTGACCGGCGTCTCGTCGATCTTGACGATCAGGTCGCCCGGCTTGACGCCGGCGCGGAACGCCGGCGTGTCCTCGATCGGGGAAACCACCTTGACGAAGCCGTCTTCCATGCCGACCTCGATGCCGAGGCCGCCGAACTGGCCCTGCGTGCCGACCTGCAGTTCCTTGAATGCCTCGGCATCCAAATAGGCCGAGTGCGGGTCGAGGCCGGTCAGCATGCCGTTGATCGCTTCGGTAATGAGCTTCTTGTCCTCGACCGTCTCGACGTAGTTCTGTTTGATGGCGCCGAACACTTCCGAGAAGGCGCGCAGCTCCTCCACCGGCAAAGGGGCACGCGCCGCGCGATCGGCGATCGCCTG
>LJTQ01000176.1 GCA_001303445.1 Betaproteobacteria bacterium SG8_39
CGCGTGTTCGAGCAGGGCGCCGAATTCAAGGAGATCGGCGCCGGCATCCAGCTCGGGCCGAACGTGTTCCGCATGTTCGACCTGCTCGGCCTGACCGAGGCGATCGAGCAGGTCGCGTTCCACCCGCACAACCTCGTCATGATGGACGCGGTGACGGGCGAGCAGGTCATCCGCCTGCCCGTCGGCGGCGCCGCGTTCCGCGAGCGCTTTGCCTACCCCTACGGCGTGATCCACCGCGGCGACCTGCATACCGTGATGCTCGAAGCCTGCCGCAGGGAGCCGAACATTACGCTCACGGTGAACGCCAAGGGCCTGCGCTACGAGGACCACGGCCACAAGGTGACGCTGCATCTGGACGGTGGCGAGGCGGTCGGCGGCGCGGCGCTGATCGGCGCCGATGGCCTGTGGTCGATGGTGCGCGCCCAGCTGCTCAAGGACGGCAAGCCGCGCGTTTCGGGCCACATCGCCTACCGCGCGGTGCTGCCGCGCGCCGAGGTGCCGCAGGACCTGTGGCAGGACAACGTCGTGCTTTGGGCCGGACCGAAGACCCACCTCGTGCATTACCCGCTGCGCCGCGGCGAGCTGTACAACCTGGTCGCCGTGTTCCACAGCGACCGCTACGAGGAAGGCTGGGACGTCTACGGCGACACCGACGAGCTGAACCGCAAGTTCGCCGGCGAGCGCCCGGAAGTGCAGCGCCTGCTCGAGAAGATCAACGCCTGGAAGATGTGGGTGCTGTGCGACCGCGAGCCGGTGCGCGGCTGGTCGAAGGGGCGCGTCGCGCTGCTCGGCGACGCGGCGCACCCGATGCTGCAGTACCTCGCGCAGGGCGCCAACATGGCGATCGAGGATGCGGTGGTGCTGGCGGCCTACCTGGAGCTCTCCGGCCGGGACTTCGCCAAGGCCTTTGCCTGGTACGAGCAGGCGCGCTATCTGCGCACCGCGCGCGTGCAGGTCACCGCGCGCTACTACGGCGACATCTACCATGCCTCGGGCGTGGTGCGCGAAGTGCGCAACTGGTTCCTGCAGCCGAGCGCGCCGCCCGACCCGAACGCGAAGCCGACCTTCTCCGGCGTGGCCTGGCTCTACGACGGCATCAAGGTGCCGGGCGCGCCGCCGGAGGGTTCGGGCGCTTAGCGCAGGTTTCCCGTGTGCCCGAGCGAGTAGCGCCCGGGCTGCGGCCACACCGTAAGGCCGTGCGGCTCGGTGCCGACGCGGATCTTCTGCACCGCGCCGCTCGTCGTGTCGATCGCGTAGACCACGTCGTCGAAGCGCCCCGAGAGCCACAGCGTCCTGCCGTCGGCGCTGACGTTGCCCATGTCCGGGCTGCCGCCGCCCGGAATCGGCCAGGTCGCCACCACCGTGCGCGTGGCGAAATCGATCACCGACACGCCGCCCGGGCCGCCGCGCGCGGCGAACACCTTGTTCGAGCCGCGGTTGGCGACGTACAGCTGGGTGCCGTCGCGGCTCGGGTAGAGGCCGTGCGTCCCGATCCCGGTCTTGATGAAGCCGACCTCGACCAGGCGCTCGCCGTCGACGACGAACACGCCGTCGGCGCGCATGTCGGCGACGAAAAAGACCTTGCCGTCCGGCGAGATGCGGATGTCCTGCGGCATGCCGCCCTTCGACAGCTTGAGGTAGCCGAGCACCTTGCGCTGGGCGATGTCGACTTTCGCCAGCCGCCCGCCGAATTCGCAGGTGAAGATCGCGGTGCGCCCGTCGAGCGAGAAGTCGGCGTGGTTGATCCCCCTGCACTGCGGCACGGCAAGCGAACCCTGCAGCGCCATGCTCTGCGGGTCGCGGAAGTCGAGCCTGCGGTGCGCTTCGGCGACCACGATCGCCGAGCGGCCGTCGGGCGTGAAGTACATGTTGTAGGGATCGTCGACCGGGATCGTTTTGCCCGGCTTGCCGGTCAGCGGGTCGATCGGCGTCAGGCTGCCCTTGGTGGTGCGCTCGGCATTGTTCGTCACCCACAGCGTCTTCAGGTCCCAGGACGGCACCACGTGCTGCGGGTTGAGCCCCACCGGGAAGCGATCGACGACCTGCCGCGTGTCCTGATCGATCACGCTGACGTCGTTCGAGCGCCGGTTCGGCACGTAGATGCGCGGCGGCGCCGCAGCGACGTCCGGCCGCAGCTTGCCGGCGGCGGTTTCGCTGTAGACGTTGTTCGGATCGACCACCGGCGGCATGCCCGGAGTGGTCTCGATGGCTGCCGCGGCACGCGGCGCCACGCTCGGCGCCGGTGCGGGCGCCGGCGCGGGCGCGGGCGCCGACACGGCGTCCTTCTTTTCCTGCTCGGCGAGCTTGCACGCGCTGACCAGCATCGCGCTCAACGCGAGCGCCGCGAGAGTTCTTGGGTTCATCCTCGTCTCGTTTTTCCCTGAAGCGCGCGAACTATGGGGCGCGCGTCGCGTGACGTCAACTCGGCTGCGGGCCGGCGTGCGCGCCTCAGCGGCGGTAATGCAGCACCGTCTTGCCGAGGAGGATTCCGGCCGCCGTCCCGCTCAGCACGACGCCGGCGAACACCAGGGCAATGCCAAGTGCGAGGCCGATCGGCGCGCCGGAGGCCGCGAGCCCGTAGGGGGCGAAAATCTGCCGGCCCCAGGCGCCGCCCAGCGTCGCCCCGGCCACCAGCGACAGAAACAGCGCCGGCAGCAGCGCGATCAGGGTGCCGGCGAGGGCGAGGCGCGCCAGCAGCAGGCCGTCCTTCGCGCCCGCGATCATGCGCGGCACGCCGGGCTTCGCGACCGCGTACGCGAGGGCGACGCCGCCGAGCAGCCCCAACGCGCTTGCGATCCAGATCGAGCCGGCCATGCGCTAGGCGCCCGCCTTCGCGCCGCCGTCCGCCGATTCGCGGGCCAGGGCGGCGCGCCGCCGCGCGGCAAGATGGAATGCGCTCAAGGCGGCGAGGAACAACGGCACGGCGGCACCGAAGACAACCGCCCGATGCATGATCGAGGACTTGTGGCCGAACAGCTCGAGCGCGAACACGGCCATGCTCCCGAGCGCGGCGACGGCGAGGGCGAAAACCAGGCCCGCGACGCGGCTCGAGGTGCGCGATGCCAACGCGATGGACAGGGGCGCTATCGAAACCGCATTGATGATCGCGAAGGCGACGTAGCTGACGGCGAATACCAGCGCCTCCATGACGAGCGGGACATAAATCGAATCCGGGCGATGCATCAACCGGATCGACTCGGCGATCGTGAACGCCAGGGCGGCGAATACCGCCGGGACCAGAAAGATCGTTTTCATCGGCCGATGGCGGCGTTCCTGAAGGCCCGGATCTGGGCCACGGCGGCGTTCACCTTGAAGTCGATGAAGCGCTTCCCCAGTTCGGGACTGGCCTTGCCGGGATCGCCCTCGACCCCGGTCGTCGCTTTTTCGCCGGCTCCGGCGCGCGCGATCGCCTGAGGGCGGATCCATCTGTGCTCGGCATCGATGAACATCAGCTCGCTGGTGTCCCATGCGCCCGCGTGCTCGCCCCAGGCGATCTGTCGATCGCCGAGGTACTTTCGCGCTTCGGCGCGCGACTTGTAGTAGAGGTCCGGCACATAACGCACCCGCACGCCCTTGCGCGCCCACTGCGCGTCAAGGATGTCAGCCGTGCGCCGCAGCTCGCTCTGTCCGCCGCCGTGGTCGCCCATGAGGTAGACCTCCTTGAAACCCGCCGCAATCGCGGAGCGCGCGATCTGCTGCACGACGCCCGAAAACACCTCCGAGCTGAGGGACACGCTCCCGGGAAAGCGCATATGGCCCGTCTTGGCCGTCGGGTCACCGGTTCGCGCAAAGGGCAGTATGGGATAGACGAGCGCATCGCCGAGCACCGCGGCAATGCGTCCGCCGACGTAATGCGCGACGAAATTGTGCTGGCCGAGCGCCATGTGCGGCCCCTTCTGTTCCGTGCTGCCCGCATAGACGATGGCGCTCGTCTTGCCGCCGGCGATCGCGTCGCGCACCTCCGGCCAGGTCAGGTCCTCGATGTGGACGGACCCCGCGTGCGCGAGTGAGGCGAGGCCGCTCGCGACGATCAGCAGCAGGAGCCTGAGCATGGGCCGCCTCGGTCTGGGCACGTGCCGAATGATAGCGTCAGCGGCGCCTTGCGAGACTTTCGCTCAATACGCGCTTCCGTTGATGAACCGCGCGATGCCCGCGGCGACCTCCGCTTCCTGCTCGACAAAGCCGTGCGGCGCGCGGCCGATGCAGGCACGAACGCCCGGCGGACCCGGCCAGCCGGGCCCGCCCGTGACCGTGACGACCTGCTGGCGCAGGCCGCGGGTCCGCGCGGTGATATCGACCATGCGTTCGGGCGGCGAGCGGCTGCACTTGTCCTGCGCGTGGCCGACGACGAGCATCGGCATCCGGATCGCCTCCAAGGGAAGACTGAACACCGTATCGGCCACCCAGGGCTTGCGGCCGCCGACGAAGCCCGACATCAGCGCGGAGGTCAGCACGAGGCCGTCGGGCGCGGATGGCCCGGAAAGCCGCGCGGCCGCATTGACCGCGGAGATCGTGCCGCGGCTGCTGCCCACCACCCAGACCGACGCCTGGGTCCGCCTTCTCAGGTCGGCGATCACCTTGCCCAGGTCTTCGGCGTGCGAGGGCGACACGCGGAAACCCGCCAGCCCGTCCTCGCCCGTATGGTCGGATGGCGCGTCGAGCAGCGCGGTCGCGAATCCCGCGCCCTGGAACAGCGCACGCGAGCGCACCAGCGCGTTCCCGGTGAGGGCGCGCGGGCAGCCTTCGTCGTCGAGGTCGAGGTGGCCGCCGCCCCCCGCCAGCAGCAGCAGCGCAACCCGGGTTCCTTGCGGAGGCACCGGCTGCGGATCGGCGAGCGCGTATCGCGTTGTCGTGCGCGCGTGCGTCTCGATGGTCACGAGCTCGCCGCATCCGCGGGCCGTCTCGGCGTTTGATTGCGCTGGCGCCGGCGTCGCCGCAAGCAGCGCCAGCGTGCCGAGTATCAGCGGGTGCAGCATCGTCTGCTCCGGCACCTGCGCGTTTCGTCGGCGCGGCGCGCTAGACGCGCGCGAGCGTGATCGCCTGTTCCGGGCAGGCCTCGATGCATCGGCCGCAGCCTTCGCAGGCGGCGGCATTGGTCAACATCGCCTGCTTCCATCCGTGCGCAAAACCCTTGAGCTTGCCCCGCAGGGACAGCCGGGATCGATCGCGCTGCGGCAATCTGCCCAGGGCGAAGACCGCCTTCGGGCAGACCGCGACGCATTCCGCCTTGCCTTCGCAGCGGTTCCGGTCGATCACCGGAACGACGCTGCCGGGCGCGTGCTTGCACGGAACGACGGTGGGTCCTGCGGGGTTGGCCTCGTCCATGCGTCATGTTCTCCGTGCCGGGGCCACGCTACGGCCGGTCGCGCGGTGTCCGCCGGCGCGCTCGGAGGTCCAACAGGTATTCCCTGAAGAGCAGCGACGGCGACAACAGAATGAGCGGTATTAGACCCCAACTGATCGGTGCGGATCGAACCTCTTTAACCAGAAACGCCGACGCGAGCACGATACTGATGACCACGCCGACCCGGGTCTGCTGCCTGCGATGTTGCTGTTCTTGCTCGTCGGAGAGCTGCGCCGGCGAGGCCCTGGCGCAGACGACGGAGTAGCCGAGCGCGATGGAAAACAGACATCCGAGCAGGAAGGATGTTGCGGCTGCCGGAACCCTGGATGGGCCGAGCAGATTGAACCCGAGGATGCCGAGCAGAACGAGGCCGAGGATCCAGGCCACCCGCTTCCAGAACCGCGCTTCAGCCATGCCTCAGCGGCCCGATCTTGCTGCGGGCTCGAGCTGGCCTTCGTTCATGGCCCACTCGAGGAGCTTGATTCGGCCCGTTCTCAGCTGGGCGGCCAGGTCGTGTTTGAAGTCCGGAACCCGCATTCCCTTTATCGGGGTCTCCTGCTTCCAATACCGCTTCCCGCCGCGGTCCCGTGATGCACACAGCCACAGGTTGAACGTCAGCGATGCCGCGTCGGCCAAATACAGCTGAATGAGGCAACGGACGTCATCGCCCCACACGACGGAGCGCTCGGGCCAGTCTTTGTGGTTTCTGGACACCGAAAGGGCGTGCTCTTTCGCGAAGGCCGCGATGATCGGGTCGATCTCGAGCAGCGGCCCTTCGATCCGTTCCCATGCCGCTTTCGTGCCGGTCCAGCCGCCGTTGGCCATCGCGCTCGCCTAACGGCGGGTGTCCGGTTTGCGCTCGAGCGTGGGTTGCCCGCTCATCTTGGATCTTTGTCCGATGCATTCGCAGCCGCGAATCGGGCAGCTCTCGAGATACTGCCGGTGGGCGAGCGTTCCATCGGTCACGGGCTCCGCGTAGATGACCTGCTCCCGCTCCACGTCGAAGATGAGGTCGGTTGCCGCGATGCGGCCCCACCATGGACGCATGAAGACCAGCTTTTCATTTACCCAGCGGACATCGGACAGGCCGTAAAGGTTGGAGAACCGGATCTCG
>LJTQ01000177.1 GCA_001303445.1 Betaproteobacteria bacterium SG8_39
TGAGCAGGATGTCGCCCGGCCGCAGGGCGTCGGCGCCGACGAATGCATCCTCGCCCGCCGGTTCGGCGGAGGGATTCTGAAACTGCAGCGTGGGGACGGCGATCGGCGTTTCGCCTTCCCGGGACGTCTCGAGCCGCGAACTGAACTGCGTGGCGCAGCCTTGCACGAGAACAGCCGTCAGAAGCAGCTGGACCAAGCGCTTCATGGCCTGCGCGCTGGCGCGGGGAAAAACCCGACGGCACAGCAGCCAGGCGAGAAGCAGCACGCCACCCGGCATCAGCAGGCCCGCCAACAGGAGAAGGGCTTTGGACGGCTGCGTCCTCGGCGGGGTGGTCGGTACGGTGTTCGATTTGGGCCTCATGACATCGCGCTCCTGAAAAGTCGCCAGCTGCTTCGACTTCTGCAGGAACCGTGCCCACTATCGAACGTATTGTTATTAAATGAATTATTACCTCAGCGGCGATTTCCGCGTTGGCTGTCCGTGCGCATTTTCTGCCCGACGCCATACATTGAATGCGCTAGGGCGCATGCCGCTCGGTGGGATGCCCAGGCGCGAGAGCGCCTGATCGATCTTCGACCGCGCTGCCGGCCGGGCGGCTCAATCATGGCGGTTGGCTGCTCGGCGCGCGCCGCGAAAAGGGCCTACCGAATCTGAGGAGGCATTCCCGACGGGCAACGCACAGATTCCTTGCGCGTCTGCTTTCGGCAAAAGCGAACGGCGCCTGTCGACCCTGAGCGGGCATTGGCGTGCGTTTCGCCTTTCATTACGGCGATATGTTGAGCGTCGTTCAAGCACGCGACGGCACGTTTGCGCGTTTCAATTGAGATCCCGAATCGTCTGCGAAAAATGTTCTTTGACCAATCTGGCCGCCTTGACTCAGTTCGCAAATCCCGACTAGGTTTAACCGAGTCGCGATCGGATCGCGCCCGCCCGAGGAATCTTGACATGGTTGCGTACTTCGCAAAGTCCGCGCGAATCATTGCGTTGTCGGTGGTGGCGGCGTTTCTATCCCCCTTGGCGACGCAGGCGCAGTCCGAGCGCATCTTCCGCATCGGCTACATGCTGCCGCCGTCCGAAAAGGCTGTGCGTTCGCATACCGAAGGATTTCTTAAGGGGCTGCGTGAGCATGGGTACATCGTCGGCAAGAACCTTCACATCGAGTTCCGATATGCGAACTACGACCTGAGCCGGCTGCCCGGGCTCGCCAAGGAACTCGTCGAGCTGAAGCCAGACGTGATCGTCACGGCCTCTCCGCCAGGAGTAAGGGCAGCGCAAAAGGCCACTCGCAGCATTCCGATCGTGATCGCCGCGGTCTACGATCCGGTCGGGTTGGGTTTCGTGCAAAGCCTCGCACGTCCGGGCGGGAACATCACCGGTCTTTCGGTGCAGTACGAGGACACCATTCCTAAACTGCTTGAGCTAATTGCGGCCACCGTACCCGAGACGCGCAAGATCGGGGTTTTGCAGACGGTCGATGCATCGCATGACAAATTCGTGCGAAGGATTACGACGCTGGCGCGGTCGAGGGAGATCGCCGTGCAGGCGTTTAGGGCGCGCGAACCCGCTGAAATTGAGCCCGCGTTCGCGCGAATCGCGGAGGCGCGGTCTGACGCCGTGTTGGTGTTGCCTCACCCCTTGTTCAACACTCGACCCAACGAAGTGGTCTCCTACGCGCTGAACCGACGATTGCCGGGCATCTACCCCTTCGCGACCTACGCGCAGGCGGGCGGCCTAATGAGCTTGGGCATTGATCTGCCGGATGTCTTTCGACGCGCCGCGTACTTTGTCGACAGGATACTGAGAGGCGCGATTCCGGCCGAGCTGCCCGTCGAGCAGCCGACGAGAATCGACCTTGTCGTCAACAAAAAGACGGCGAAGACCCTCGGCATCACGATACCGCCCTCAGTCCTGCTGCGCGCCGACCGAGTGATCGAATAGCCGGTTGGCCTATGGCCGGTGATGGCCGATTGGGGTCGGCGCAATTCGGCTTCTAGCGACCCTTTGCGGTCGATTGCCTGACTGGCGAACAGCTTCGCAACCTGATGGGCTGAAAAGACGGAGTCAAATGCGAGCGGACTCGCCGATATGCAGACTGTCCGCGAAACCAGTTCTCCGTGTACATGGGATTGGCGTTACGCGGTCTGCGTGATATACGCCACGGATACCGGCTCTTGATTACTAGCTTGCCCTCTGGCTGCTGCCCGAATGAGTGGTACTAAGTACGGTATGTCCCAGCGCCGTAGTCTCACTTTGGCGAGCACGTTACCTGGCGCTCGCAAGCGCAGAGCATGCCTCCTGCGAGCAATCATCTTCGCAATCCTTGCTTGGAGCGGCGCGCTATCCGCAGCAACCACCATCGAAGACCTGCAGCGGGTTTTCAACACGATCGAGCGAGCAAGTAAGACGCCCAGCCGAGAGATGCCCCCACTTGACGGCGAGATTGCAGAGCTGACTCGAGTTCTCAATAACCAGGAGGTTTCTGAAGGCGCGCGGTGGATAGTGTTCTACTACCGCGGGCTCGCACACTACGTGCTTTACTTTTCCCAGCGTTCCGTCCACGAGCCTGGCGCTGAGGTTACTGCGCGCAAAGCGCTCGCCGACTTCGACGCAACTATTGAAGCGCACTCGCTTGCGCCCGAAGCGGTTGCGGGCGTGCCTGCGGTTCACGTGTTCTTTGTCAACGCCATCTACCTCGCCGGGCAGACATCGAATATGCTCGGAGACGAGGCGAACGCCTATAAATACTATCGTCGCTGCGCGGTAGAGAATCACGCCGCCTGTCTCGAAATCACTGGGTGGGCGATGGTCACTGGAAAAGGTCACACGACTGTCGACGTCGACGGTGCAATTGCCGTGCTTGAGAAGGCCTACCAGCATGGCACTGATTTCACTTGCGCGGCCCCCTTCGCGGCATGGGGAATTGCCGAGATCCTGCATTTCCATGGCGGGTCGCCCAGGACGGTTACGGCGCTCGACTGGATCGAGCGTGCGCATGTGCTCAGAACCGCCCTGGAGGAGAGAATCAAGAAGACGGCCCCGTGTAAGGCCGCTGAAGTCTTCGTTTCCGAGTACCTCATTCGGTTGAGCCGAGGTGAAGAACGCCGCGAGTTACTGAGTCGAGCGTCCGAGCTACCGATGAGCGAATCACGACGCCAACTTATTTCATACCTGAACGGCGATTTCGACGATGCCACGTTTCGCGAGCGGGCCTCAGAAAAGGCCGACAAGTACCCGCGCGCAGCCTGCATCATGTACTTCTATGCTTGGTGGGACGCGCGCGCCCGCAGACAAGTCAAACGCATGCGCGAGTATTTTGACCTCCTGTCCACGGTCGACACTGACAACTGCGGCGATAAACTTGCGCTTGCGCGGATGGGGGCGCAGGTTAGGTGATCGCCCAACCCGATCGGTGACTGCTTATGGCCGGAAGGAGCCAACCCTGAGCCTGGCCTACCGATTCATGGCGGTCCGTCCAGGCAGAGTTGCTTTCGGGTCATCCAGAGCCTAACGAGCTGACACGAGGAAGCGATTTCAGCGTCCGCTGTATCTTGATCGGTTCGCGAACCGACACGAAGTGTCAACTAATTTGTCGACCAAATCGCGCTAGGGTACGCAGAAACATGCGGAAATTAATGCTGAGGGTTTGCCTTCTCCATCCTCGAAAGTTTGATGTCTTGTGGGCCTTTGTCGTGGCTGCCGCGTTTTCGTTTCCACTGAATGCTGCGGCCGATGAGACAGTTGCACCCGACTGGCCCAATGGCACGATTGAACAAACCTGTGCGCCTTATGACGGGCCAGCTTTCCTGATTTTGTCGAAACGGCTTGACGGTACCTTCGTTCGACTCATGGGCATGGACTCCATCAAAAAGGCGAATGGCACATGGGCGGTAGTTCTGGGGGCAGAACCCGGAAAAGGCGCGGCGTCTATCTGCGATCTGAGAAAACCAGCTGAGTCTCGTTGTGCGATCGGTCGTTCGGGTGGCTTCACAGTAAGGCAGTCAGGTGCCAATGAATGGCGCATCGAGTTTTCCGCTACCTTCTTGCAGGCTGGGAGGGTCAACGACGCACATGGGACGTTCAAAGTGACTCGCCCTAAACAAAGTACTGGCCGCTCGCGCCTGTGCGGGTGATGAAAGTGCGCTCGCCCACGTGTCGCGGTGCTCGAGCCGCAACTTGCTGGAACGGGCATGCCATGACGAACGCATTTCACCGCCGAACACGTCCTTGCACCGGACTGCCTGCGGCGGCCCGTGAGATGAGACGTTAGTCGAACGACCGCTACTGGCCGCTCGGAGTCCGAGCGGACGGAGTGCCATCGACGCTTGGCGGCCGTTCGTGCCGACGCGTAATAGATCGCGCACCGGCGTCGGCTTATTCGCCTGCTTCTGCGGCCCTAGGGCATAGAATCGCCCGATGGCTCATTCCCAAGGGGCTTCAAGTGCCGACTTGGACGCAGACTTTCGACCGCGACCCCCCCGCAGGGCGCAGGACATGAATCGCTGGCTCGCCGTCATTGCGCTCAGCGTGGCCTGCGCCGCGATGTCGGCTCCGGTGACCGCGCAGCGCCTGCCGAAGATCGGCTATCTGGTCTTCGGCTCGATTCGCGATCTACCCACGGGCGAGCGCAAGGCCTTTCTCGACGGTCTGGCGGAGCGGGGCTGGGTCGCCGGGAAGACCATCGACATCGTCTACCGCGCCGCCGAATACGAAGCGGCTTTCCTGCCCCCGATCTGCGAGGAGCTGTTGCACGAGAAGGTCGACGTCCTGACGACCGTCGGCGAGCTGTCCACGCTCGCCTGCCAGAAAGCCACGCGCACGGTGCCGATCGTGTGCCTCGCCTGCGGTGACCCGATCGTCACCGGTGTGGCCGAATCGTTCGCGCGTCCCGAGCGCAACGCAACCGGCCTGAGCCTCTCGCATAGCGAGCTGGCACCCAAGCGCATCGAGTTCCTGAAGCTCGCGGTTCCCGGCGCGAAGCGCATCGCGTTCTTGCGTGATCGGGCCAGCAGGGGCTCGGCGGGCGAGGTGAAGCGCGCGGAGGTTGCGGCGAAAGCCGCCGGCATGCGCACGATTCACATGCTGGTCGAATCGCAGGCGGACATGAATCGGCGCCTGGAGGAGATCGCGAGCGATCCGCCCGATGCGCTCTACGTCAGTTTCGCACCCGGCCTGATTCTGCAGAACCGAACCACGATCGCCCGGCTCGGCGTGGAGCGTCGCTTCGCGGTCATCTCTGCCTGGGCCGCGATGACCGATGCCGGCGGGCTGCTCAGCTATGCGCCGGATACGGAGGCGTTGTTCTACCGCGGCGCATATTACGTGGACCGCATTCTCAAGGGCGCGCAGCCGGCCCAGCTGCCGATCGAGCAGGCGAGCAAGATCGATCTGGTCATCAATCTGGGCACCGCACGGCGGCTCGGACTTACCCTGTCGCCCGAGCTGCTGCTGCGCGCCAACCGGGTCATCGAATGACCGCGCCTGGCCGGTAGCCGCGGGTCAGTGCAGGATCCGGGCGAAGGTGCGCCCGCGCAGCAACGCCGATGCTTCCGGCTGCTCGTCCACCAGTTCGAGGAGCGCCAGCGAAATCTCATCGACCAGCGTCGCGGCCTGCGCGTCGCTCAGCGGCCAGTGCGAAACCACGTCGGCGAGATAGAGGCCGTCCTGCAGACCCGCCACGGCCCGCTCGCGGCTCACGCTCGAGCCCGGCTGCACGGAGAAGCCGTGCAGCGCGGGGCAGCGCCGGAACAGCGTGTCCAGGCGCGCAGCCAGATCGGATTCCAGCCGGACAAACTCGGTTCTGTGCTGTAGCGCGTTCATAGGTCACCTCGTGCGCCTCCAGCATGGGGCACGGGGGCCTGCGCGCAGAGGAAGGAATCCCGTTCACGACAGTCTCTGACCCATGGATGCGACGGGCGGCACCCGCCGGAGGATGAGCGGTGCAGCAATGCGGGACGGTTGCCGAGGCGCGGGCGAATCGGCTGCCTGCTCGAGCATTCGGCCGCCCTCAGCGCATCAGCGGCGACCCGCCTCGCTGAAGCGGAAGAACTCGGTGTGGTCGGCGCCCGCGCCGAGCCCAGCCACCATCTCCTGCCACACCGCGACGCAATCGTGCGCGAACGGCGCCTTGACGCCCATCGCGTCGGCGAGCTGCGCCGCGATGGCGACGTCCTTGACCATCAGCCCGGCAGAAAAGCCCGAGTTGAACGCGCCCGACAGCATGAACTGCTTCACCTTCACCTCGGAGGTGTTGTTCTTGCCCGAGGAGGCGTTCAGCACCTCGGTCATGGCCGCCGGCTCGAGGCCGAAGGCGCGCCCGACGATGAGCGCCTCGCACACCGCGGCGAGGCCCGCGGCCGAGACGTAGTTGTTGAGCGCCTTCATGGCGTGGCCCGAGCCGAGCGGGCCGGTGAGAAAGATACGGTTGCCCATGGTCTCGAGCAGCGGGCGCGCCT
>LJTQ01000178.1 GCA_001303445.1 Betaproteobacteria bacterium SG8_39
GGCGTCGCCTACGGCAACCGGCCGGCGGAAGTCATTGCGATCCTCGAGGCGGTCGTCGCGTCGCACGAAGGCGCGCTGAAGACGCCGGCGCCCTTCGTGCGCTTTCGCGGCTTCGGCGACAGTTCGCTCGATTTCCGCGTCTATGCCTGGGTCGACTACGACGAAGGGCTCACGCAGACCAGCGCGATCCTGTCGGAGATCTACGACGCGCTCGCCGAGGCCGGTATCGAGATCCCGTTTCCGCAGCGCGACCTGCATCTGCGCAGCGTCTCCGACGAGGCCGGCCGGGCGCTGCGCGGCGACAGGGGCTGAGCGCGCTTCAGGCCGGCACCTCGCCGAGCACGGTGCAGCGCCGAATCACCCGCACCGCGTTCGCCGTGTCGTAGGCCAGCGCGCGGTGCAGGGTGCAGCGGTTGTCCCAGATGACGAAGTCGCGCGGCCGCCAGCGGTGCGCGTACACGCGTTCCGGCCGCACGATGCGCGCGTTGAGCGCGTCGATGAAGCGCCGCCCCTCGGCGTAGTCCATGCCGACGATCGATTCAGCGTGGTCGCCGAGAAAGATCGCCTTGCGTCCGGTCTCGGGATGGGTGCGCACGATCGGATGATCGACCGGCGGCACTGCACGCTTCTGCGCCTCGCTCATCGGCTCGTCGCCGTGCCGCCGATTGCGCGAGAAGTCGAGATTGTGCATCGCGCGCAAGCCCGCGAGCCGCGACCGCGTCGCTGCGTCGAGCGCCTCGTAGGCGCCGTACATGTCGCACCATTCGGTGCCACCGCCTTCGTCGGGCACCTGCTCTGCGTAGAGCATCGTTGCCTGACCCGTGCGCCGTTGCCAGGAGCCGTCGGTGTGCCAGGCAAGCGTGCCGCGGTCCGGATGCCGGCCCGTCGGTCTGCCGTGCGCGTCGACGTTGGACAGGCGGTAAAGCTCGGGAAAGCCGTCGGCGTGGTACTGGTCCATGACGTGCACCTGCACCTCGCCGAAGCCGCGCGCGATCGCGACCTGCGTCGCCGGCGGCACCGCCTGCCCGCGGAACAGCAGCAGCTGATGCTCAAGCAGCGCCGCATAAAGCGAGCGGATCGGCACCGTTTCGACAGGACGCGCGAAGTCCACGCCGCCCAGCTCGACGCCGAACGCGGGCGACAGGCGACGCAGGACGGACAGGCTTTCAGTCGGCATCGTCGGGCACGCCTCCGGTGGCGACAATGTCCTGCTGCTTGATCTTCTCGACGTTGAATTTCGCCGCGCGCTCGCGCATCGTCTTCAGCACCTCTTCGAGCGGCGGCGGATCGCCCTGCACCCAGCGCAGCGGGTTGATGCGCGCGACGACGAAGGTCTTCAGGTACGGGCTCGCCAGGCCCCGCGCCTTGAGCTTCGTCACCACCTCGGCGACGCGCACGTCGAGGTCCTTCAGCATTGCCGCGTGCTTCTCTCGCAACCTGAGTGCCCGCGAAAGCGGCTCGTCGCTGAAGCTCGACAGGCGGCGCACCACCGGGTTGTAGGCACCGCCCGAGAAGCGCGGGTTCTCCTCGTAGCACAGCCCCAGCGTGACCAGCGAGGCTTCCTCCAGGTAGAAGGCGAACGACGCCTCGGGGCGCGCCTCGCCCTCCTCGAGCAGGCCGCGCACGATGCGGATCACCTCGAGGGATCGCTCCTTCAGGTTGTGCGCCTTTTCCGTGTTGAGCGCGAGGATCTGCCAGGCAACGTCGCGCTTCGGCACCACCAGCGCGGTGACCGAGCGCGCGCCGAGGCGCTTGAGCGCCGCCAGCCGGTGGCCGCCGTTCGGCGTCCAGAAGCCCGTGTCGGGCGCGGTGATGGCGATGATCGGATCGAGGAAGATCCCGGTCTTGTCGATCACGTCGGCGAGGCGTTTGTGGTGCATGTCCGAGACGTCGCGCTGGAACGGCGTGCGCTCGACCGCATCGAGCGGCAGCACGGCGATGAGCAACGGCTGCTTGCCGAGCGGATCGCGGTAGCTGCCCACGACCTCGCCGCCCACGGCCTCGACCCGCTCACGCGCCTCGGCCGCCTCGGCGGGGAGCGACTCGAGCCGCGCGTCCGCGGGCGTCAGCCCGCGCGAATGCGCCACCGCCTTCTTGGCGCGCTTCTTCGCCGGCGCGCGCTTCAGGCCGGATTTTCGCTTTGCGGCGGCTGCCATGCGCTTGCCCCGATGCCGTTCGGCAGACAGTCTACTGTCTACGGTCGAAAGATACCGGAAGTGCCGCTCGGCGATGCGCTATCGCAGAACCCGGACAATGCGCTCCGCCCGCACCGCACGCACGCGGCGCTCGGCGTCGAAAGCGAGGCTCAGCTGGATGTGCGTGTCGCGCCAGAAGTTCACGTCGTGCGGAAACAGGCAGACCAGCGCCCGGCCCCCGCCGCCCTGCAGGCAGTATCTCGCGTAGCTCTGCATGCCGAGGTCCTTGATGAGCTCCGCTTCGGTCAGGCCCGCCGGAAACCGGGTCTGCGCGACATGCTGCAGCGCGTCGCCGGAGAGCTGCGGCGATCGCGCCTTGAGCATCGTTTCCGCCACGCTCAGGCAGGCGCAGACCGCGCTGCTGTAGAGCGAGGCGGCGAGCAGCGCAGCGCCGCCCACCGCGCCGAAGGCGGCGAGGCCTTTCCTGAATCGGCTCACGTGCATCGACAGCCTGCGTCCGGCACGATACGCCAGCGCGTGACGGGAGAGGTCGTCGCCATGCGGCGCAGCTTGGCAGCAAAGGCCGGCTGCAGGCAAGCCGCGTGGCGATTTCACCCGGGCGCCGAACCGCCCTATCATCGGGGCTCCCTTCCCACGAAAGGTCCGCCATGCGCACGCTGCTCGCCTCGATCGCGCTTTCCGCCCTGCTCTGCGGCCCCGTATACGCGCAATCGCCGGACGTCTCGGATAGCGACACGATTGCCTCCGTCCTCACCGCGCAGAAGGGCAAGCGCGTGGTGCTACGGCTGCGCTCGGGTCAGGACGTGACTGGCACGGTGAAGGCGGTCACGCCGAAGCTGGTGCACCTCGCAACGCTCTCGGGGCGCGAGTTCTTCGACGCCGTGATTGCGCTCGAGTCGATCGAGTCGGTTCAGCTGCGGACACGCCAGTGACAGGCTACGCGCTCTATTACTGGCCGATGGTCCAGGGGCGCGGCGAGTTCCTGCGCCTCGCGCTGGAGGATGCCGGCGCCGCCTACCGCGACGTCGCCCGCGGCGCCAACGGCATGGCGCGGCTCGAGCGCTTCATGGGCCGCTACGCTCGCGCGCCCTTCGCGCCGCCCTACCTCGTGCATGGCAAGCGCGTCATCGGCCAGACCACCAATATCCTGCTCTACCTCGGCCCACGGCTCGGCCTGGCGCCGAAGAACGAGGCCGACCAGCTGTGGATCCACCAGCTCAACCTGACGATCGCCGACTGGCTGGTCGAGGCGCACGACGTACACCACCCGATCGGCTCGGGCCTGTACTACGAGGAGCAGAAGCGCGAGGCGAAGCGCCGCGCGGCCGATTTCCTCGCCCACCGCCTGCCGAAGTTTCTCGGCTATTTCGAGGACAGGCTGGCGAAGAACCCGGCGCGCTCGGGCTGGCTCTCGGGCCGGCTCGCGAGCACCGCGGACCTGTCGCTGTTCCAGATGGTCGCAGGGCTGCGCTACGCCTTCCCGCGCGCCATGGCGAAGCGTGAACGCAAGGCGCCGCGCATCGTCGAATTGCAGGACCGCGTCGCCGCGCGGCGCGGCGTCGCCGCCTACCTCGCCTCGCCGCGGCGCATTCCGTTCAACGCCTACGGCATCTTCCGCCACTACCCGGAGCTCGACCGGTGAGGATTCCGCCCGTCACGCTGACGCTGATCGTCGCCAATTGCGCGGTGTACCTGCTGCAGCTCTCAGGCGACGCCGCGATTCGCGACTTGTTTGCGCTGTGGCCACCGCTGCCCTCCGGGCCGGTAACAAGGCCTTCGTTCGAGCTCTGGCAGCTCGTGACGTACGGGTTCATGCACGACACGCGCACGATCGCGCATCTGTTTTTCAACATGTTCGCGCTCTACATGTTTGGCTCGGACATCGAGCGCCTGTTTGGCGGCCGGTTCTACATCCAGTATTTCCTTGCCAGTATCGTGTCTGCCGCGCTTTGCCACCTGGTCTACACGGGCTGGGTCGGTGGACCCGCCGTTCCCATGGTCGGTGCCTCGGGCGGCGTCTACGGCATCCTTCTCGCCTACGGCATGTTTTTCCCGAATCGCAAGGTCATCCTTTTGATTTTTCCTTATCCGATGCCCGCGCGCGTATTCGTCGCGCTGTTTGCGGTCCTGGAACTGTGGTTCGGCGTCACCGGAACCGCTTCGGGCATCGCGCATTTCGCGCACCTCGGTGGCATGCTGGGCGGCTTCCTCATGATCCAGTACCGCCGCGGGCGCTTTCCCTTTGCGCGGCGGCGCTGAGCCTGCACCGCCCGCGTGACTGCCCCCGACTGGCTCTGGATCCCGATCACGCTGTGGGCCGCGTTCGCGCAGACGCTGCGCAACGCCGCGCAGCGCCATCTGACGCGCGACCTCGGCACGCTCGGCGCGACCCTGGTGCGCTTTCTTTACGGCCTGCCGTTCGCCGCGCTGTGGCTCTGGCTGGTGGCGCGCTTCGGCAACTATGCGCTGCCCACCGCGAGCCTGAGTTTCGCGTTCTGGGTGACGCTCGGCGCGGTCAGCCAGATCGCAGCCACGGCGTTCCTGCTGGCCACCATGCAGGAGCGCAACTTCGCGCTCGGCGTGGCCTACTCCAAGACCGAGATCATCCAGGTGGCGGTCTTCGGCCTCGCCTTCCTGGGCGACCCGGTCACTCTGGCAACCGCCTTGGCCGTGCTGCTCGGCACGTTCGGCGTGCTGCTGCTTGCGCCCGCCGACAAGTCGCGGCCGCTCGCCTCGCTCGCCGCGGGCTGGACCTCGCGTGCAGGCCTGCTCGGGCTCGCCTCGGGCGCGGGCTTCGCGCTGTCGGCCATCGGTTACCGCGGCGCGGCGCTGACGCTCGGCGAGGCCCCGTTCCTCATGGCGGCGGCGAGCACGCTGCTCGTCGCACAGGCGATCCAGACGCTGCTGCTCGGCGGCTGGCTCCTGTGGCGCAGCCGCGAGGTGGTGCTGCGCGTGTTTCGCGCCTGGCGCACGTCGCTGTTCGCCGGCTTCATGGGTGCGGCCGCCTCGGCGGGCTGGTTCACCGCCTTCACGCTCGAGACGGCCGCGCACGTGCGCACCCTCGGCCTGGTCGAGCTGGTCTTCAGCATGGCCGTGGCGCGGCGCTTCTTTCGCGAGAAGCTCACGCCGCTCGAGCTGGGCGGCGTCGGACTGCTCGCCGCCGGGATCGTGCTGGTCACGCTCGGCTAAGTCCGTCGCGCGAAAAGCTGGCTCACAGGTCAAACCAATGCTCTCTTTCGAAACTTCGCTCTCCATCTTCTGGACGGAAAGCGCCACTTACATCGCCGTTTACGCGGCGTACGCGCTGCTGGCATGCATCGTCATCAGCGCAGTCGAGTTTCGCAACCAGACATCGAACGTCTCCTACACCAGGTTCCTGCTCAAGGCCGTCGCGCTGACGGGTGCGACCAGCGTCATCTTTACCCTGTGGCTGTATGTCGTGGGTTGGCAGTCGAGCCTGCTCGGCGGCGAGATCATCACCGTCCTGGTGACCGGCGCTCTCTGGTACGCGACGCTCTACGTCCTAAATGGGTGGCTGCTCGGCGCGTTCGCCGCGTCGCTTAAGAGTCCGCGTTTCTATGCGCACCTCGCCGCCGTCGTGCTGCTCCTGCCGTGCTTCCTGGCATTTGCGTACGTGGTCGCGCTGGGGTCGAGCTGGACGATTTAGCGCGTGCTGCGACGCCGAAACGCCCGTTGGCGCGAAAAGCCAACATTGGCCCACCAAACGATCTAGAGTATGTGCGCGTCGGGGCGGGCGCCCGCGCACGGAAACGGAGGCAGGTCATGAACGACTGGCGGCTCAAAGGGCAGTACTTCAAGAACTGCAACTGCATCGCGCATTGCCCCTGCGACACGGTCGGCGTGCCCGCACCGCAGCCGTTCTGCGAGGGCTTGAACGGCATGCACATCGATCAAGGCCACTTCGGGGACGAGCGGCTCGACGGCCTCGATTTCGCCTTTACCTATCACTTCCCCGGCGCACTGCACGAAGGCAACGGCACCGCGCAGCCATTCATCACCGATCGAGCGAGCCCTGCCCAGCGCGACGCGATCCTTGCGATCCTGTCCGGCAAACACGGCGGGCCGATGTTCGAGATCTTCGCCTCGCTCATCAGCACCGGCCTCGAGCCGCAGTTCGTGCCGATCGAATGGTCGTTCGACAAGGCGCGCCGCCATGCGAGACTTGTCGTCAGGGGCCACGGCGAGGCGATTGCGGTGCCGCTCGTCGTGCCGGCCACCGGCGCCGAACAGCGCGTCATCGTCCAGATGCCCGAAGGCTTCGAGTATCACGAG
>LJTQ01000179.1 GCA_001303445.1 Betaproteobacteria bacterium SG8_39
CCAGACCGGCGCCGCGATTCGCTCGATCGCGTCCATGCCCGCGAGATCGGCGCCCGCGGCGAGGTTCTTGAGCAGATACCGAACCCTGTATCCGCGCGCCCTGAGTGCCTTCGCGAACGGCAGCAGGGTGGTCACGTGACCGGTGTGACCGCCGAGTTCCCAGGCAAGATCGAAGCGGAGCGGGGTCATTCCATCCATGGGATGCGTGTAGCAGCAATCCCTCAAAAACGAAAGCCCGCCGAGGGCGGGCTTTCGTTGCGAGCGAAGGCTCTGCGCTACTCGATGGTGCACTCCATGCTCGATCCGGCGTTGATCGTCGACGAACCGAGCTCCGTGAAGCTCGCCGGCGGGGCGATCACGGGGAGGTTCGGTGGCGTGGGGATCAGCCGCGGCGGCAAATTGAAGTCGGTCGAAACGGCCGTTTGGCCGGCGGCGACGTCCTGCGCAACGTTGCCGGACATGAAGGCCACCACACCGTCCGTCACAATGACGTACACGCCCGGCGGCGGGGCATCCGGGTCGGGTGCGCGCCCTTCCGGCGGTCGCGGCACGTCGATCGTGGAGAAGGTCGTGCCGCGGATGCCGACCGTCGCGGTCGCGGTCTGAATCTTGTAGGCCTATCTTGTAGGCCTCGCGCTTGCGCTTGCCGATCAGTCCCGTAATGGCGCGAAAGCCGCCGCGCAGCAGGCTCATGACGAAGCTGTCGCGCTGCGGCTCCTTCTCGCTGAAGCGGTAGCTGTCGAGCTTCACCTGCGAGTTCGGGCGCATCGTGATGCGTCCGCCGTCGGGAAAGCGCAGCTGCGCATAGCTGTCACGCTCAGTCGCGAGCACCTCCCCGGGCTGGATCTGCGACTTCTCCGACAGCAGACGTATCGACCCGTCCGCGCGTTGGGCCGAGAGCGTGCCCGACAGGTGCTGCACGACGCCCTGCGCCAGCGCCAGCGCGGGCGCGGCACACAGCAGCGCGCTAAGCAGCGCCCGACGCAGACGCCTCGCGCTCATCAGCTGGATCGCGGTTTGCATACGGCTGTCCCTTTCTTGCCGAGCTTGTCTTCCTCGTCATCGTTGCCGTCCGGCTCGTCGATGTACAAAATCGACTTGTTCACGCTGTCGTTGACCTGCTGGACGGCGGCTTGGATCTCGGGGACCAGCAGCGGATCGAGGATGACGAACACCAGCGTGCCGAAGACGTCGACGACGCCCGCCGAACCGGCAAGGCCCGCAAGCCCGCCGAACGCGCCCGCACCGGCGGCGCCGCCGAGGATATCCCAGCCGCCGTTATAGAAGGTGATGACGCCGGCGCTGCCGGTCGTGGCGAGCGTGAGCGCGCCGCCTGTCCCGCCGTTGCCGCCCGGGAAACCCGCGCCGCCGACGCCGCCGGCCGAAAGAATGATGCCGTTGACGTTGACCGCGCTGCCGTCCAGGTTGACGAAGCCGCCCGAGCCACCGGCGCCGCCCGGCGGCGCCGGACTCGCCGGCGGTCCGCCCGCGCCTCCGCTGCCGCCGGAAGCGTCGATCACGGTTGCGAACACGCCGGGCTTCGCTTGCGGCCCGACCGTGACCAAGCCGCTCGCGATCAGGCCGATGTCGCCGCCGCTGCCGCCGCTGCCGCCTTCGCCACCCGGTCCGCCCGGCGTACCGTTGCCGCCGCGCGTGGTCACCACGCCGGTGGTGACGCTCGCGCCGTCAAGGTAAACATAGCCACCGTCGCCGCCGTGCGCACCCCAGCGCGAAATCGTGTCGCCGACGCTGTTGCCGGAGAGTGCAACACTACCGACCAGACCGCCGTTTCCGCCATTGGTGGTAATGCCGCCCGTGGCAATCGGGCCGTCGGAGCCGATATAGACGGGGCCGCCCAAGCCACCGTCACCGCCGAACACCTCTGCTTCCCTGTAGACCGGTCCGCTTAGGTTGCTCGCAATGCTCGCCGACCCACCGTTGCCGCCGAAGCCACCCTGCGTGGACAGGCCGGCGGTGGTGACGGAAGCACCGCCGACGATATCGACGAATCCGCCCTGGCCGCCGAAGAATCCTCCGGATGCGAAGGCGTCCGCGTAGAAGTAACTCGCCGCTGCGCTTGCGCTCACGCTCGTGCTCGCGCTGCCGCCTGATGCGGCGTCGCCGCCACGGGCGTCGACCGAGGCGATCGCGACGGCGCCCGGCGCCCGGACATACAGCCCCAGGCTCTCGATCGGAAGATAGCCGCCGTAATAGCCGGCGCCGCCGCCGCTGGCCTCGGCCTCGGCGTAGCCGTTAAGGCTCGCGCCGGGGAACGAGGCACTGACCGACGCGGTGCCGCCGTTCGCGCCGCTTCCGCCGCGCATGTTGATTGCCCCGACCGTCACCGAGCTGCCTTCGATCATCACGCCAGTGACCGGCGCGCCCCAGCCGCCTTCCGCTGTCGCGTAGCCGGAGAAGTTGGTGACGCTGGAACCTCCGGAGGCGGAAATGGACGCCGTGCCACCGTTAGCGCCGTTGCCACCGGTGATATCGATCGTGCCGTTGATGTTTACCGCACCCGCAGATGACAGGGCGACCTGATAGCCGCCGCCGTAGTAGTAGCCGCTCCAGCCGCCTGTCGCATCGGCGTTCGAGTAGATCGCGTTGGCGTTCGGCTCGTTGATCACGACGCTTGCGCTGCCGCCCGGCGCGCCATTGCCGCCGCGCGCGATGATCGAGCTGGTCGTGATCGCGCTTCCCGTGATCCCGATCGCGCCGCCTTCGCCGCCGTCCCCGCCCAGGGCGTAGGCGTACCGATAGACCGAACCCTGGCCACCGTAGGCGCCGCTCAGGTTCGCGCTGCCGCCTGCGCCACCGTTGCCGCCCGTTGCGTCGATCGTTCCGTTGACGGTGACCGCCCCGTTGGAGGAGAGATAAATCGAGCCGCCCGGGCCGCCGCCGCCACCGGCCGCGTCCAAGTATGCGTACGTCATGCCGGTTGCGTCACCGCTGACGTTGCCACCGCTGCCGCCATCGCCGCCGCGCGCCGTGATTGGCCCCGTCGTGATCGTCGCCGGCCCGCCAGCGTAAATGTCGACCCAGCCGGCGCCGCCGCCCCAGCCGCCGCGCCCGATTCCGCCATAGGCGGACGGATCGACGGCGCCCGAATAGCCGGCGCCGCCAGCGCCGCCGCTGGTGTCGATCGAACCGGTGCTGACCGTCGCCCCGGAAAGGTAGACGTAGCCGCCCCAGCCGCCGCTTTCTGCATATTGCGTCGCGGTTGCAGCCTGGCCGGGCGCGCCGCGGGTGACGATTGGTCCGCCGACGTTCACCGTGCCGCTCGTTGGATTCGCCTCGATGTAGATGCTGCCGCCAGAGCGCGACCCGGCGGCCCCGGCGGTGTTGATGCCGCCAACGCCAACGGATTGGCCAGTCAGCTCGACGTAACCGCCGTTCGTAGTGATCTGCGTCGATCCCGCTGCAGCCGTCGAGGTAATGCTGCCGGTGCCGCTGGGCGCGCCGCCATAGCTGCTGTTCGCTTCCAGGTAGACGCTGGCGCGGTCCGTCGTGATGGTGTTCGCGTTGAGGTTGATGTTGTTCGACGCGTAGTTGTAATACGAGCCGCCTCCGCCGCCACCGTAGGCCAGGTTCAGCCCGGCCTGGTAATTGATGCTGCCGTCGGAAACGATCTGGACGTACGCCGTGCTGGCGAAGTTGCTCTGGATCGTCGCCGCTTCGGCCGCGTCGATCGTGTAATCCGTCGGATCCAGCAACCAGCCGCCCGCGCTGCCGTTCGGTGCGCTCGCATCGATGCGGGCCCCCGCCACGGTGAGCGACTGCTTGCCCGAGGTTTCGACGAAGCCGCCATCGCCCGACTGCGCGCCGCCGCGCACCGAGACACTGCCGTGCACCGCGGTCGAATCGTCGGCCCAGACGATCACGCGACCACCGTCGCCGCTCGAGCCGGCGTCGGCGCGGATCACGCCGTCCGACCCCACGGTCGTTTCCTGCGCGTTCTGCACGCCCGTATTCTTGCCCTGATAATCGCCGCCGACGCGCACCGTGCCGCCCCCGGTCTCGCCCGAGGCGTCGATCACGCCGTTGCCCACCACGCCGACGCGCACGCCGAGCGCATCGACCGTGCCGCCGCTGCCGCTCGCACCCTTGGCTTCGACCGTACCCTCGACCTGCGTTGTCCCGCCCTGTGCCTGCAGCAGCACGTTGCCGCCGCTCGCGCCATTCGCGGCGACGGTGCTGCCCGCGCCGACGGTGACGTCCTTCGTTGCAACGAACTGGATCTGTCCGCCTTCGCCGACCACGGCCGCGTTGGCCGCTGCGACACCCGTGTTTGTCACGACGCCACCGTACATCCCGATGCGCCCGGAATCGGCGATCAGGCTGCCGACGTTGAGTGCGGACTCGGCGTTTGCGGTCACCTTGACCGTGACGTAGGGATTTTCCTCAGAGACCAGCTCGACCTGCTTGCCGGCGGCCAGCAGGATCTCGCCCTGCGGCGAGCGGATGATCCCGGTGTTCTCGACGTTCGGTGCGACCAGCAGCACGCGCCCGCCCGACGCGGTCTCGATGATGCCGTGGTTGGCCACGCCGCCCGCATTGGGCACCTCCATGAAGCGCAGCTTGCCGTTCAGAAAATCCTGGTTCGAGATGTCGAGGCTCGAGGCGACGAGGCCGGCGACGTCGATCTGCGCGTTCGGGCCGAACACGATGCCGTTCGGGTTCAACAGATAGACATGACCGTTGGACGACAGGATGCCGTCGATCACGCTTTGCGGAATGGTCCCGCCCGATCCGATGACGCGATTGAGCACCGCCGACGCAACCGAGGGTTGCAGGAATCGCGTCAGCTCGTTGATGCCGATCGAGAAGCCCTGCCAGTTGATGATCGCGTTATGGCTGTTGGTGATCGTCAGCGCGTTGCCCTGCGCGGCAATGCTTGCGCTGCCGGAAACGACTGTCGGCCCGGTAGGGTTCGCGAGCGACGCGAGCGGCGCCATGCCAAAGCAGGCCGCCACTGCGACGGCGATGACTTTGGGGCGGATCGCGGAGCCTGAAGGTTCTTTCTTGCGCGCCATGGCAGTCCCCTATCGAGTGGACGTGCAGTCCTGGCAAGCGTGGTTTGCACAGTGGCGGACGAGTGCAGCCACGCTTACAACGTCTCCCTCGGATTCTAGTCCCTCCAGGGACGGAAAGTCATGACTCGGCCGGCGCCCAGGAGCGCATTTGTCCTAGGTGAAACTGTCAAAAACTGTAAACGCCGCCGAAGTGCACCCTATTCGCTCCGTCCTGCCGCGCCCCGGCGCCGTCAACCACGGTGGCGAAATCGACGCGCAGCGAGAGCGACTTGCTCTGCGTCACGCGCAGGCCGATGCCAATGCTCCCCAAGGTGTTCTCGGCCACCCGCGTAGGAGAATTGTCCTTGCCCTGCGCGACGTCGTAGAACACCAGAACGCGTGCACGCCAGTCCTCGCCGATCTGTTTTCCGAGGTCGGGACTGTAGCCCTCGAACGCGAATCGATAGCCGTGGTCGTTTGCGACCTCGCGTTCGTAAAAGCCGCGCACCGAGTTCACGCCGCCCATGCCGAACTGCTCGGCCGGAACGAGCGCGTTGTGCGAGTACTGCGCATTGAACGCGGTGCGGAACAGCAGATCGCCGGCGAACGCGCGGGTGTAGGCGCCCGCCAGCCGCCAGACGTTGTAGCGTGGGTTGGCACCGAAGCGCTGCGCCTGGACGGCGGCGTCGCTGCCATCGGCGCCGCCGGGGATGTTCTGCGACCACGACGCAACGAAGAACCAGTCCTGGCCGACGGTCGACTGGCGGCCGGTGTAAGCGAGCGTGACCGGCCTGACGGTGTAGTCGGGAAGCAGTTGCGTGGTTGTGCCGACCAGGGTCGTGCCCTGTTTGTAATCCCGGTAGTCCCAGCCGAGCGAAAGCTTCTGCTCGTAGCTGCTGATGCGCGGCAGGATGTAGGAGTAGCGCAGGCCGGCGACCGTGCCTGCGCCGGTCACCGCAAACAGGTCCGCCACCTGACCCGAGTCAACGTCCGAATAACCCGCGAAGAAGTCGACGAGGCTGTTGTAGCCGTAGAGCGGCACCCGGTAGCCGGCGCCGTAGATCTTCACCTTGTCGATGTTCTCCGGTGCCGTGATGAACTGCGCAGTGAAGACGTTGTCGCTGTCGAAAACGTTCGCGTGCCGGTAGCCGATGCCGAGGCGCAGATTGCCGGTCTGCGGGGTCCCCGTATTGTCGAGGAACACCACGCCGCCCTGGGGATTCTCGTCCTTCACCCGGACCACGGCGTCCACTTTGCCCTCTTCGGGCGCCGCCTCGAGCCGCACGCCGACCTGCTTCGCGGGATTTTCCTGCACGAGTTGCGCGTCGCGGCCGATTCGCTGCACGTTCGGCGATTCGCCGGTCGCGAGGCTCGGCATCGAGGCGCGGATGTTGGCTTCGTCGAAGTGTTCGTTGCCCTCGACGCGGACTTCGCGCAACTGCGCTTCGATCACCCGCAGGCGGACCTTGCCGCCTGACAGGTTCTGTTCCGGAATCAGAACGCGCACCGCGTTGTAGCCGCGATCGAGGTAGGCGTCCTGCAATGCCTCGAGCGCGCGCTGCACGTGGCCAAAATCCTGATCGGGTCCGGTGAACGGGCCGACGATGGCCTGCACCTCGCTGGCCGCAAGCAGGGTATTGCCTTCGACGACGAACTGATCGATCGCGAAGCGCGGCGCCGGCGGCGGCTTCTGGATCTGGGCCTGGAGTTGCGACGCAAAACCGATCAGCCATGCGGCGGCGAGCCAGCCGGCCAGCCGCTGCGCGTGCCCGAGTGCTTCCCACGAAACCTTAGTTTTCACTTTAAGCTCCCCACCCTAAGGTCTTTTAATTTTGAGGTTTTTTTGATTACCAATCCGCCTCTGCGAAAAATTCTCCTCCGCTTTGGCGGCCCTTTCAAGATATTTGTCGTTCTCACGCAACGAATGGCCAAGAATCGGACCTGCGATGAAGGGCGGAGCCGGCA
>LJTQ01000180.1 GCA_001303445.1 Betaproteobacteria bacterium SG8_39
GCGAAGGCCCCGATCGCGCCCAGTTCCTGCTCGAGAAGCTGATCGACAAGGCGCGCCATTCGGGCGCCTTCATTCCGTTCTCGGCGAACACCAGCTACATCAACACCATCCCGCCGCACCTGGAGGAGCGTTCGCCCGGCGATGCGGCGCTCGAGGAGCGCATCCGTTCGTACTGCCGCTGGAACGCGATGGTGATGGTGGTGCGCGCGAACAAGAACGACGACGAGCTCGGCGGCCATATTGCGAGCTTCGCTTCGGTGGGTACGCTGTTCGGCATCGGCCAGAACCATTTCTGGCACGCCCCGCACGAGGGGCATGGCGGTGACCTGGTCTACTTTCAGGGGCACTCCGCACCGGGGGTGTACGCACGCGGCCTGCTCGAGGGCCGGCTGAGCGAGGAACAGCTGCTCAACTTCCGGCGCGAGGTCGACGGCAAGGGGGTGTCGTCGTATCCGCATCCCTGGCTGATGCCCGATTACTGGCAGTTTCCGACCGTCTCGATGGGCCTCGGACCGATCCAGGGCATCTATATGGCGCGCTACCTCAAGTACCTGCATGCGCGCGGGCTTGCCAACACGGAAAACCGCAAGGTCTGGGTGTTCTGCGGCGACGGCGAGATGGACGAGCCCGAATCGCTCGGTGCGATCGGCATGGCGGCGCGCGAACGGCTCGACAATCTCGTCTTCATCGTCAACTGCAACCTGCAGCGGCTCGATGGCCCGGTGCGTGGCAACGGCAAGATCATCCAGGAGCTGGAGGGCGATTTTCGCGGTGCCGGCTGGAACGTGATCAAGCTGATCTGGGGCTCGTACTGGGATTCACTGCTCGCGCGGGACGCCGAAGGCATTCTGCAGGGCGTGATGGAGCAGACCGTCGACGGCGAGTACCAGAACTACAAGGCGAACGACGGCGCGTTCGTGCGCAAGCACTTCTTCGGCAAGCATCCGAAGCTGCTCGAGATGGTCTCGCGCATGACCGACGAGGACATCTGGCGGCTCAACCGCGGCGGCCACGACCCGCACAAGATCTACGCGGCCTACGCCGCGGCCGTGAAGCACCAGGGCCAGCCGAGCGTGATCCTCGCCAAGACGATCAAGGGCTACGGCCTGGGCAAGCAGGGTCAGGCGAAGAACCCGACGCACCAGCTGAAAAAGGTCGATCTGGAGACGATCCGCGAGATGCGCGACCGCATGCGCATCCCGATCCCCGACGACGCGCTGGAAGAGCTGCCCTTCTACGTGCCGCCGGCGGATTCGCCCGAGATGCAGTACCTGCATGCGCGGCGCAAGGCGCTCGGCGGTTACCTGCCGCAGCGCCGTCGTACGGCCGAGGCGTCGCCCGCAGTCCCGCCGCTGTCCGCGCTCGACGCGGTGCTGAAGGGCTCCGAGGGACGCGAGATCTCGACCACGATGGCGTTCGTGCGCGTGCTGACCGCACTGGTGCGCGATAAAGCGTTCGGCAAGCATGTGGTGCCGATCGTGCCCGATGAGGCGCGCACTTTCGGCATGGAGGGCATGTTCCGCCAGCTCGGCATTTACGCGGCCGAAGGGCAGAAGTACGAGCCGGTCGACCGTGACCAGGTGATGTACTACCGCGAGGACACGAAAGGGCAGATCCTCGAGGAGGGCATCAACGAAGCGGGTGCCTTTTCGTCGTGGGTCGCCGCCGCCACCGCGTACAGCCATTCCAACGTGGTCACCGTGCCGTTCTACATCTTCTATTCGATGTTCGGCTTCCAGCGGATCGGCGACCTGGCCTGGGCCGCGGCCGACCAGCGTGCGCGCGGATTTCTCGTCGGCGGCACCGCGGGGCGCACGACGCTGAACGGCGAGGGCCTGCAGCACGAGGACGGGCATTCGCACATGATGTCCTCGGTGATCCCGAACTGCGTGTCCTACGACCCGACCTTCGGCTACGAGGTTGCCGTCATCGTGCAGGACGGTCTGCGCCGCATGGTGGCCGAGCAGGAGGATGTCTACTACTACCTCACCGTGATGAACGAGAACTACGCGCATCCGGCGATGCCGGAGGGCGCGGAAGAGGGAATTCTCAAGGGGATGTACCTGCTGCGCCAATCGAAGTCCAAGGCGAAGGCGCGCGTGCAGCTCATGGGGTCGGGCACCATCCTGCGGGAGGTGCTTGCCGCCGCGGAAATGCTCGAGTCGGACTGGGGCGTGGCCGCGGATGTATGGAGCGCGACCAGCTTTACCGAGTTGCGGCGCGAGGGGCTCGCGGTCGAGCGCTGGAACCTGCTGCACCCGGAGGAAAAGGCACGCGTGCCCTACGTTGCGTCCTGCCTGGCCAAGCACAAGGGTCCGGTGGTTGCGGCGAGCGACTACATGAAGATATTTGCCGAACAGGTCCGCCCATTCGTGCCGCGCGAGCGGGTGTTCCGCGTGCTCGGTACCGACGGATTCGGCCGCTCCGATTCGCGCGCCAAGCTGCGCGAGTTCTTCGAGGTGAATCGGGCCTTCGTCGCGGTGGCGGCGTTGAGCGCACTCGCCGAGCAGGGCGAAGGCAAGGCCAAAACCGTCCTCGAAGCGATGCGCAAGTACGGCATCGATCCCGAGAAGCCAGATCCGGCGAAAGCCTAAGGAACAACAAAGCGCTACGCCGCAGCGTTGCCCGCCGCGGCGCACTGCCTAACTTACAGAAGAAGCGAGCCGTGCCATGGCCAACCCGGTCGAAGTGAAGGTCCCCGACATCGGGGACTTCAAGGATGTCGAGGTGATCGAGGTGCTGGTCAAGCCCGGCGATGCGATCGACAAGGAGCAGTCGCTGGTCACGCTGGAGTCGGACAAGGCGACGATGGAGATTCCGTCGCCCGAGGCCGGCGTCGTGAAGGAGCTGAAGCTTAAGCTGGGCGACAAGGTTTCGGAGGGCGCGCTGATCCTGCTGCTCGAGGCGGGCGCGGGCGCAGCCGAAGCGAAGACCGCCGCGGCGCAGCCTGCTGTGGCGGCGCCGGCACCCGCCAAGGCGGCGCCGGCTGCGTCGGAACGCGCGGTCCCGCCACCGGCGCGTTCCGGGATTTTCGATGAAGTGCCGCCGTTGCCACCGGCCCATGGCCGGCCGGTGCCGCGCATGCCGCGCGACGAGACCGTCTCCAAGCCGCATGCGAGCCCGTCGGTACGCCGCTTCGCGCGCGAGCTCGGCGTCGACCTGGCGCGCGTCCGAGGCAGCGGCCCCAAAGGCCGCATCGTGCATGCCGACGTGCAGGGCTTCGTCAAATCGGCGCTCGCGGGCGCGGCGCCCGCGGCGGCCGGCGCAGCAGCCGGCGGTGCGCTGCCCTTCGCGCTGCCGGCCTGGCCCGAGATCGATTACGCCAAGTTCGGCCCGATCGAAACCAAGAAGCTGTCGCGCATCCAGAAGCTCTCCGGGCCGAATCTGCACCGCAACTGGATCTCGATCCCGCATGTCACGCAGTTCGACGAGGCCGACATCACCGAGCTGGAGGCCTTTCGCAAGTCGAATACGGCCGACACCGAAAAGCGCGGCTTCAAGCTCACCATGCTCGCCTTCCTCATCAAGGCCTGTGTCACCGCGCTCAAGCAGTATCCGCATTTCAATGCCGCGCTGGAAAAATCAGGCGAGAACCTGATCATCCGGCGCTACTACCATATCGGCGTCGCGGTCGACACGCCCGATGGCCTGGTCGTCCCGGTGATCCGCGACGCCGATCGCAAGGGCGTGTTCGATCTGGCCAAGGAGCTGGGCGACATCTCGAAACTGGCGCGCGACAAGAAGCTCAAGCCCGGCGACATGCAGGGCGGGACGTTCTCGATTTCCAGCCTCGGCGGCATCGGCGGCAGCGCGTTTACGCCGATCATCAATGCGCCCGAAGTCGCGATCCTCGGCGTCTCGCGCTCGAGCATGCGGCCGGTGTGGGACGGCAAGGCGTTCGTGCCGCGCCTGATGCTGCCGCTGTCGCTGTCCTACGACCACCGCGTGATCGATGGCGCGTCGGCGGCGCGCTTCACGAGCTATCTGGCGTCGGTCCTCTCCGATATCCGTCGCTCCCTCCTTTAGACATGGCAAACGCGATTGAAGTGAAGGTTCCCGACATCGGGGACTTCAAGGACGTCGAGGTGATCGAGGTGCTGGTCAAGGCCGGCGACGCGGTCGACAAGGAGCAATCCCTCATCACGCTCGAATCCGACAAGGCGACGATGGAAATTCCGTCGCCCGCGGCCGGTGTGGTGAAGGCGCTCAAGCTCCAGCTGGGAGACAAGGTTTCGCAGGGATCGTTGATCCTGCTGCTCGAGGCGGGGGCTGGCGAAGCGCAAGCCGCCGCGCCGCAAGCCGCCGCGGCGCCACCGCCGGCGCCCGCGAGGCCGGCGCCCGCGCCGGCGGCAGGCGGTTCGGCGACGCAGGCCCAGCAGGAATGCGACCTCATCGTGCTCGGTGCCGGCCCCGGGGGCTATTCGGCCGCGTTCCGCGCTGCAGACCTGGGCCTCAAGGTGGTGCTGGTCGAGCGCTACGCCACGCTCGGCGGCGTGTGCCTCAACGTCGGCTGCATCCCGTCCAAGGCGCTGCTGCACACGGCAGCCGTGATGGATGCGGCACGCGAGCTCGCCGCGCACGGCATCGAATTCGGCGCACCGAAAATCGACCTCGCGAAGCTGCGGGCGTTCAAGGACAAAGTGGTCGGCAAGCTGACCGGCGGGCTCGCCGCGATGGCCAAGGCGCGCAAGGTCAGCGTGCTGCAGGGCGTGGGGCGCTTCGTCGACCCGCATCATCTTGCGGTGGAGACCCGGGACGGCCGCCAGGTCGTCAAGTTCGGCTCGGCGATCGTCGCCGCCGGCTCGCAGGCCGCGAAGCTGCCGTTCCTGCCGGAGGATCCGCGCATCGTCGACTCGACCGGCGCGCTCGAGCTGCGCAGCCAGCCGAAGCGGCTGCTCGTCATCGGCGGCGGCATCATTGGCCTGGAGATGGGCACCGTGTATTCCACGCTCGGCGCACGGCTCGACGTCGTCGAGATGCTCGACGGGCTGATGCTCGGCGCCGACCGCGACCTGGTCGCCGTCTGGCAGAAGTTCAACAAGGCGCGCTTCGACAACATCATGCTGAAGACGCGCACCACCAAGGCCGAGGCGGCGAAGGACGGCATTCGCGTCTGGTTCGAAGGCGAGCAGGCACCGAGCGGGCCACAGACCTACGACATGGTGCTGGTTTCGGTCGGGCGCGCACCGAACGGAAGGAACATCGGTGCCGAGCAGGCGGGGCTGGCGGTCACCGAGCGTGGCTTCATCGAGGTCGACTCGCAGATGCGCAGCAACGTGCCGCATATCCACGCCATCGGCGACATCGCGGGCAATCCGATGCTGGCGCACAAGGCGGTGCACGAAGGGCATGTGGCCGCCGAGGCGGTTGCCGGCATGAAATCGCACTTCGACGCGCGCGTCGTGCCGTCGGTCGCCTACACCGACCCCGAGGTGGCCTGGGTCGGGCTGACCGAGGACGAGGCGAAGCAGAAGGGCGTCAAGGTCGGCGTCGGCAAGTTCCCCTGGGCGGCGTCGGGCCGCGCGATCGCGAACGCGCGCGAAGAAGGGTTTACCAAGCTGATTTTCGATGCCGAGACGCACCGCGTCGTCGGCGGCGGCATCGTCGGCACCGGCGCGGGCGACCTGATCAGCGAGCTCGCGCTGGCGATCGAGATGGGTGCGGATGCGACCGACATCGGCAAGACGATCCACCCCCACCCGACGCTCGGCGAGTCGGTCGGCATGGCGGCCGAAGCCTTCGAGGGCGTGTGCACCGACCTGCCGCCGGCCAGAAGAGCGAAATGACGCAGGACGAACTCAAGCAGAAGGTCGCGCAGCAAGCGCTCAAGCACGTGGTGGAGGACGCCGTGATCGGCGTCGGCTCGGGTTCGACGGTGAATTTTTTCATCGATGCGCTCGCCACCATCAAAGGGCGCATCGACGGCGCGGTGGCGGCTTCCGAGGCAAGCGCGGAGCGCCTGCGCAAGCACGGCATCCGCGTTTTCGACCTCAACAGCGTGAGCGAGCTGCCGGTCTACGTCGACGGCGCCGACGAGATCACCGAGCACCTGGCGATGATCAAGGGCGGCGGCGGCGCGCTGACGCGCGAGAAGATCGTCGCCGCGGTGGCGCAGACCTTCGTCTGCATCTGCGACGCGTCGAAGCTTGTCGGCGTACTCGGCAAGTATCCGCTGCCGGTCGAGGTGATTCCGATGGCGCGCAGCTACGTGGGCCGCGAGTTGCTCAAGCTCGGCGCGCAGCCGGTGCTGCGCGAGAACTTCAAGACCGACAACGGCAATCTGATCCTCGACTGCCATGGACTGACGATCGTCGATCCGCCGGCCCTGGAGGCGCAGCTCAACCAGATCGTCGGTGTGGTCACCAACGGGCTTTTTGCGCACCGGCCGGCGG
>LJTQ01000022.1 GCA_001303445.1 Betaproteobacteria bacterium SG8_39
CCCTGGCCTCCGCGGCCGCGCTCGCCGCCGAACCGGCGCCGCCGCGCTACAACACGGTGTCGCTGCAGGCGAGCGCGCAGCGCGAGGTACCGAACGACCTGATCAATGCGACGCTGACCATCGAAGTCAACGACGCCACGCCCGCCAAGGTCGCCGATGCGGTGAACCGGAGCCTCAACGCCGCGCTGCGCGTCGCCAAGGCGTTCGACACGGTGCGGGCGCGCACGGGCAACAACCGCACCTTTCCCATCTACACGCGCGGCAACCAGCTGCAAGGCTGGCGCGGCCGCGGCGAGCTGCGCATCGAAAGCACCGACTTCGAAGCGGTGCCCGCGCTGATCGGCAAGCTGCAGGGCAGCCTGCAGCTCGGCGGTCTGCAGTTCAGCGTCTCGCCGGAGGCGCGGCGCGCGGCGGAAAACGCGCTGATCACGGAAGCCATCGCCGCATTCAAGGCGCGCGCCGAGATCGTCACGGCGGCGCTCGGCGGACGGGGCTACAAGCTGCTGCGCCTCAGTGTGTCGAACGGACAGGCACCGCCGCCCGTGCCGCGCGTCGCGATGGCGCAGGCCGTCTCGGCGGCACCCGCGGTCGCGCCGCCCGACCTCGAGGCGGGTCTGAGCACGATCACGGTGAGCGCCAACGGCACGATCGAGATCCTCGAGTAACGCAGCGAAGCCAGTCTGCGCGCAACGGCGTGCGCGGTCACGCTATGGCAGAATCGCGCTGCCCATTGACGCGGCCTGCCCGGCGCACGCCGACGCGCCGCCAGCCATGTACGACATCGTCACCCACATCGATCTGCACGCAAGCGCCGCGCGCGTGTGGACAGCGCTCACCGATTTCGCGTCATACGGATCGTGGAATCCGGTCATCGAGTCGGTCGACGGCAGTGCGAGCGAAGGCGCGCAGCTGCGCATGAAGCTGCGCCGCGAGGCACTGCACCAGCCCGCGGTCGGCGCCCTGGGTGCCCTGAAAAGTTTCGCCTTTCGCAGCTGGTGCGCGCTGAACGGCATGCGAATCGCGGTGCGCGTGACAAAACTCCTGCCCGAGCGCGAGCTGCGCTGGGTGGGCGCGCTGCCGATCCCCGGGACGTTCCAGGGCGAGCATTTTTTCCAGGTCTCCGAGGGGCGCGACGGAGGGGTGCGCTTCACCCAGGGCGAGCGCTACGCCGGCCTGCTCGAGCCCGCCTTCCGCGACGTGATGGAAGCTGTCAACCGGCACGCCATGAACGCGGTGAACCAGGCACTGAAGGACTACGTGGAGGCCTCCGGCTAGGGCGCGCCGACCGAAGGAATGAGAAGCGCTCTTATCCTGGAGCGTGGAACGCGCAAAAGTACTTGCGCGCATTTATCGTACCGTCTAGCCTGAACTCGCGCGCGGCGCGAGGCCGCAGTGGTCGAAAGCACCACCTCGGCGGCGGGTCGTCGCAACACGACGGCATCGGAACCATGGGATAGCTGCGGTAAAAACCCACGACGTCGCCGCCTCGCTCGTCAAGGCGGCGCCGCGCAAACTTGCCCTCGAAGACGGTGCACGCGTCGCGGTCGTCGGCGGCGGCCCGGCCGGAACCTTCTTCGCCTACTTCCTGCAGCGACTCGCCGAGTCCGCCGGACTCGAGCTCGATATCGACATTTACGAACCGCGGCTGTTCACGCACCGCGGGCCGGCGGGCTGCAATCACTGCGGCGGCATCGTCTCCGAGTCGCTGGTGCAGCTGCTCGCGAGCGAAGGCATCAATCTGCCGACCGAAGTGGTCGAGCGCGGCATCGATGCCTACATGCTGCACATGGACGTGGGCAGCGTGCGCATCAGGACGCCGAGCGAGGAAAAGCGCATCGCCGGCGTGTTCCGCGGCAATGGGCCGCGCGGCTCGGAGCGCGCGCTGCGGGTCGGTTTCGACCGCTACCTGCTGGATCTTGCCGCCTCGAGCGGCGCGCAGGTGGTCCGCAGCCTGGTGACGCGCGTCGGATGGCACGAGGACCGGCCCGAGATCGAGCATGGCGGCGGCAAGCGTGCCTGCTACGACCTGGTGGCGCTCGCCGCAGGGGTCAACAGCCAGCTGCTGCAGAACGGCTGCGACGCCGCACCGGGCTACAGCTTCCCGGGCACGCTGACCACGTTCATCAGCGAGTTTCATCTCGGCCAGGCGGCGATCCAGGCGAGCCTCGGCGACGCCATGCACATCTTCCTGCTCGACCTGCCGCGGCTCGAATTCGCCGCGCTGATTCCGAAAGGCGACTACGTCACGCTGTGCGTGCTCGGCCACGACGTCGACGAGAAACTGGTAGATGCGTTCCTCGCGGCGCCGGAAGTGAAGCGCTGCTTCCCGGACAGCAAGGTGCCCGAGCTGGTGTGCCACTGCTTTCCGCGGCTCAATGTGCGCCCGCCCGCGCAGCCCTACGCAGACCGCCTCGTGTGGATCGGCGATTGCGGCGTGGCGCGGCTGTACAAGGACGGCATCGGCTCGGCCTACCGCATGGCGAAGGCTGCCGCGCGCACCGCGGCGTTCCACGGCGTTTCGGCGCAGGACTTCGAGGCGCATTACGCACCGACCTGCAAGGCGATGAACTGGGACAACACGCTGGCGCGGCTGGTGTTCATGTCGACGACCGCGATCCAGAAGCTGCGCCCACTGCGCCGCGGCGTGCTGCGCATGACGGCGACCGAGCAGGCGAACCGGGAACAGTTCCATCACATGAGCAGCGTGCTGTGGGACGTGTTCACCGGCAGCGCGCCGTACCAGGACGTGCTGGTGCGCAGCTGTCATCCGGGGTTCATCGCCAGCCTGGCGTGGAACCTCGTTGCAGGCAATGTCGCTGCGCTCGCAGGCAAACCATACGGGAACGGATCATGACCGAAGGCGCACTGGGCAAGACGTACCGAAATGGCGAATTGATCGTCCGCCAGGGGGAAGAGGGCAACTGCATGTACGTGGTACAGGCCGGCACGCTCGAGGTGCTGCGCGAGGAGCATGACGGCAGCGTGCGCATCGCCGTCATGAACACCGGCGACATCTTCGGCGAGATGTCGATTTTCGAGCGCGAGGTGCGCTCGGCGTCGGTGCGCGCGCTGGGCGAGGCGCGCGTGCTGTCGATCGACAAGAAGACGTTCCTGCGCCGCATCCAGGAGGACCCGCCGCTCGCCTTCAACCTGGTGAAGATCATGGCGCACCGCATTCGCATGCTGTCCGAGGAGGTCGCGAGCCTGAAGCAAAAGACGGCGCCGCCCGCCGCACGCGTCAACGCCCAGGAGCGCCGTGCAGGACAGGATCGGCGTCATGGCCGCGACCGGCGCGCCGGCGTCGACCGGCGAACGGCGGTGGTCGGAAGGCTGCGCAACGCATGAGCACGCTGAAAAACAAGCCTGGCGCCAACGGCGCCGCAGAAATACTGGTGCATCCGGCGCAGGGCAACACGCCGGCGCCCTGTATGCTGGGCTGTGCGAGCGGCGGCGACGTGCGCCTGTGGATGGGTATCGTCGCGCAGCGCGGCAAGCTCGGCCTGAGCAATGCGCAGGCCTACGCACGCGCCTGGGGGCTGATCACCGAGACAAACCCGTTTCCCGCCACCCTGGGCCGCATCTGTCCGCACCCCTGCGAGACCGCCTGCAACCGCGAGGGCAAGGACGGTGCCGTCGCCATCAACGCCATGGAGCGCTTTCTCGGCGACTGGGCGCTGCAGTTCCACCTGCCGCTGTCGCGCCTCGAGGACGCGCCGCCGGGCGCGTCGATCGGCGTGGTCGGCGCCGGGCCGGCCGGGCTGTCGTTCGCCTATCAGCTGGCGCGGCGCGGCCATCGCGTCACCGTGTACGAGCGGCGCGAGCAGGCCGGCGGCATGCTGCGTTACGGCATTCCCGCGTTCCGCCTGCCGAAGGCGATCCTGCAGTCCGAGATCGACCGCATCGTCGCGCTCGGCGTGGATCTGAGATTGAACGTCGCCGTGGGCCGCGACGTGAGCGTCGAGGACCTGCGCGAGCGGCACGACATGCTGTTCCTCGGCATCGGCGCGGGCAGCGCGGCGCGCCTCGGCGTACCCGGCGAAGACGGCCCGGGGGTGATCGGCGGCATCGAGTTCCTCAACGCCGTCAATCGCGGCGAAGGCTACGGGCAGCTGAGCGAAGTGGTGGTGATCGGCGGCGGCAACACGGCGATCGATGCGGCGCGCAGCGCGCGGCGCCGCGGTGCCAGCGTTTCATTGCTCTATCGCCGCACGCGCGACGAGATGCCGGCCATCGCGAGCGAGGTGGATGCAGCGATCGCCGAGGGCGTATCGATCGAATTCCTCGTGGCGCCGACGTCGATCCGGCGAGACGCGATCGGCCCGAACGCGGTGATGGTGCAGCGCATGGCGCTCGGCGAGCCCGACGCATCCGGGCGGCGACGTCCGGTTCCGGTGCCGGGGGCGACGTTCGCCGTGCCGGCGCGGCTCGTAATCGCCGCCGTGTCGCAGAACGTTGACTGGAGCGGCCTCGAGCCGCTGGATACTGGGACACGCGCGGGCGATGCCGGCACACTCGGCGACGGCGTATTGAGCGGCGGCGACATGCTCGGCCTGGGCATCGCCGGCATGGCGATCGCGCAGGGCCGTCAGGCGGCCGAGGCCGTGCACGCCAAGCTGACCGGCGCGGCGCGGCCCGCCCCCCCGGTGCGGCGCGCCTCGCCGGCGCGCGACGTCGCCGCGGATTTCTATCCGGCACGCCCGCCGGCGCAGGTTCCCGAGCAACTGGTCGCCGAGCGCATCGCCCAGCCGGACCTCGAAGTGCACGAGACGCTGTCGGAAACCGCGTTCCTGGAAGAAGCCGAGCGCTGCTTCTCCTGCGGCCAGTGCCACGGCTGCCAGTACTGCTTCATGTACTGCAACGGCGGCGGCTTCGTGCGCCTCGACGAAACGCAGCCGGGCGCATACTTCGCGCTTTCGCTGGATCGCTGCCTGGGCTGCGGCAAGTGCATCGAGCTCTGCCCGACGGGCTTCCTGTCGCCAGTGGACGCGCCCGGTTAATCCAGGTCAACACCACCGCGCGCGCGCGAAGCGGAAAATGACGTTGTAGGCGCTGCGCAGGCGACGCTGCACGGCGCAGCGACAGGAGGTGTGTCATGACACCTGCGATGTGGAAGCGCGCGCAGGATTTCGTTACCGCAGGCACCCGCTGCGCAGGGGCGTTGCTTGCGGCGCTCGGCGCGTGCCTTTTTGCCGCCGCCCCCGCCTGGGCGCAGCAACCCGGGTTCCGAGGCGTCGATATCTTCGACGCCGTCTGCTGGGGCTGCCACACCCACGGTGAAGACGGCGCGCCGCGCGTCGGCGATCGCGACGCCTGGGGCAAGCGCGCCGCCAGGGGCCTCGAAGACCTGACGCAGAACGCGCTGAAAGGCGTCGGCGGCATGCCGCCGCACGGCGGCAACACCCGCCTGACGCCTCTGCAGATCCAGCGCGCCATCGTCTACATGGTCAACGCATCGGGCGGCGACTGGCGCGAGCCGCCGGACCCGCGGCCGAAGGGCGCCGCGCGCAGCGGCGGCGAGGTCTACCAGCAGCACTGCGCGCTGTGCCATGAACCCGGCTTCGACGGCGCGCCGCGCATCGGCGACCGCGCGGCCTGGCTGCCGCGCACGCGGCTCGGCCTCGACCCCATGGTGCGGGTCGCGATCCGTGGCCATGGCGCCATGCCGCCGCGCGGTGGACAGGCCAACCTGAGCGATGAGGAGCTGCGCGACGCGGTGATCTACATGATCAGCGCGCCGGACACGCGCGGCGCCGCGAACCGGTAGAGCTCGCGCCGGCGGCAGGTCCCGCCCGCGAGCCTGGCACAGCCTTTTATATCAATGACTTAAGCGCACCGCGGCACAGCGTTCTGCTGCGCCGCCGCAGAAAGTGTGAATATTTCACAAATCCCAGGCGTCGTGGTTCGCTGAGCCCGCCGGCCCTCGGGCCGTATCGTAGAGCCACGGTTAAACGAAGCAGGAGGCAACGATGGACGCCATACTCGAGATCACCCAGACGCTGATCATCGCAACGGCACCGACCCTGGTGGTCGCCCTCGCTGCACTCATCTCGATCTTTTGAACGGCGCGCGCCGACCCGGCGCGCAGGCACAGGGTCGGACGCGCCGCAGGTCTCCCAACCAACCTCCTCCTCGCCCCGCTTCGGCGGGGCTTTTTTATCCACCCCTTCGGACCGCGTCAGAGAACCTCGAACACCTCGTAGACCGCCGCGCCCGGCTCGCGCCGCCCGACGCCGACGCCGACGATGCGGTTCATCCAGTCGTATTGTTTCGACGCGGTCTCGAACACCAGGGCGGTACGAAGATAGTACGCATCGGGGGGCACCGATTCGCCCTTCGCAATACGCTGCATCACCTCCGGCGGCCCATGCCGCACGCCGCGGTACTGGATGAGCAGCGTCTCGCCGTCGTCCAGCTTCAGAATGAGGCGCACGTCCGGGCGCAGTGCGCCGTCGCTGCCGCCGAGCAGCAGGTCCATGCCGCCGGTAACGATCTCCGCCGCGACCTTCGGCCCCTTGAACCGACCCCTGTCGAGGCGATCGAGCCGGCGCCGGCCGAGCGGCGCATCGCCCAGCAGGTAGCTGCCGGTGACCTCGATCCTGAGTTCGCCGATGTAATTCGATTTCAGTTCTGGCATACGCCCTCCTGGAGCTGTGATCCCGGCGCGCGCCCTTGGTGAGCGCAATCGCGCCGCGAAAAAAATCCATCGTAACCCTCGTGCCCCAGCGCTGCTTCCTTTCGCCGGGCAAAGGCGTACAGTGCACGCTTCCTCTGGCCTGAAAAGGGCTGCCGTGGGCGCGTTCGGACGCAGGCGGTTCCTGGCAGCCGCCGGCTCGCTGCTCGCCGCGCCGCGTTTCCTGCGCGCGCAAGGCAGGCGACTGCCGCGCATCGGCTATCTGCTGCTGTCGTCGCTCAGCGATGTCCCCTCGCGCGAGCGGCAGGCCTTTCTCACCGGCCTGCGCGAGCTGGGCTACGTGCCCGGCGAAACGATCGAGATCGTCTATCGCTCGGCCGAAGGCGAGCCGGAATTCATGGACGAGATCGCGCGCGACCTGCTGAAAGAACAGGTGGACATGATCGTCACCTCCGGCTCGAACGCGACACTGGCGGCGAAGCGTGCCACCCGCACGCTGCCGATCATCATGCTCGCGCTCGGCGATCCGGTCGGGATCGGCGCAGTCGCCTCGCTCGCGCGGCCTGGCGGTAACGTCACCGGGGTGTCGTTCCTCTCGAGCGAACTCTCCGCGAAGCGCGTCCAGCTCGCAAAGGAGCTGGTGCCGCGCGCGCGCAGCATGGCGATCGTGTGGGACGCGCGCAACGCGAATGCGCGCGAGGAAGCGGAGGAAACCGTTGCCGCGGCCAAGGCGCTCGGCCTCGTACCCGAGTCGATCGCGCTCGGCTCGGACAAGGCGCTGGCGCGCACCCTCGAGCGATTGTCGTCCGCAAGGCCCGACGTGCTGTACGCAACGTTCGAGGGCGGCATGGTCGCAGGCAACCGCACCACGATTGCCGAATTCGGGCTGCGCAATCGCGTGCCCGTGGTTTCGGGCTGGAGCTTTCTCACCGAGGCCGGCGGCCTGATCAGCTATGCGCCGGACATCCCGGCAATGTTTCACCGCGCGGCCCGCTACGTGCATCGTGTGCTCCAGGGCGAGCGTCCCGAGTCGCTGCCGGTCGAGCTGCCGACGCGCGTCGAGCTGGTCGTCAATGCCAACACCGCGAAACGGCTCGGCCTCGCGATCCCGCAATCGATCCTGCTGCGCGCCGACCGGGTGATTGGCTGAGCGCGGACGACGCGCATCGGGACGTCGATTCGCAGCGTTCAGCCCACCTTGTACCTTGCAGACTGCGTCGTGACGGCGTAGCGTTTTCCATCGATACACCGGTGTCTGGAGATTGCGATGCGCAAGATCGAAGCCCTCAAATTCATTCTTCCCGCGCTCGCCGCGCTGATGTTCGCGACATCGGCGCTGGCTGAGCGCGCAAACCCGTATATCGTCATGGCGCAGTCCGCCTGGAGCGCCTTCCAATGCTCGGTGCTGGCGGAAAAGGCCAACAACATGGCCGAGCAGAAACGGCTGTTCGACTACGGCTACGCCCAGGGCAAGAAGTTCATCGCCGCGCTGGAAGCGGGGATGGCGAAAAAGGAGGACGTACCTGGGGCCGCGCCGTTCAGCATGCTGCTGCTGGTGCGCGGCCCGACGCCCGACTTCGCGCTCGGTCGGATCTTCGAAGCGGCGCTGCGCGCGGCGCTGGAGGACGTGTTCGCAGCCAGCGACGCGTACACCTCTGAAGGCATTCAGCAATCGACCGCGACGCGCGAGTTCTGGAAGCGCAACTGCAGCCTGATCGGCAGCTAAGGTCGGCGCAGCCGCGCGCACCCTGAGCCTGCGCCTCGAGGCGCGCGCGGCTGTCGTAAACTGCGGGCCGCGATGAAGGGCTACGTATTCTGGTCCGCGGTCTGGTTCGGCCTGATCGCCGCCGGGTTTTTCGTTGCCGACCGCCTGACCTCGCAGGCGCCGGTGGCGCGCTCGCTCGCCGAGGGTCGCAGGGAAATCGCCATCCCCGTGGCGCGCGACGGCCATTACTACCTCGACGGCGCGATCAACGGCGTGCCGCTCAAGTTCATGATCGACACCGGCGCCAGCTACGTGTCGGTCGGCGCGGATTTCGCCCGCGCGGCGCGCCTGCCGAAGGGCGTGCCGGGCTACTTCAGCACCGCCAATGGCCCGGTCGAGGGCGAGATCGTCAAGAACCAGGACGTCAAGGCCGACGCCTTCCGCGTGTCCGGCCTGAGCGTCGCGGTCACGCCGGCGCAAGGCCTGGTCGGTTTGCTCGGGCAGAATTTCCTGCGCCGCTTCGAGGTCTCGCAGTCGGACGGCGTGTTGCGACTGCGGCTGCCGGCCGCTTCCACGGCAGGTGAAGGCTGAACGCAGCGCCATGACCGATCGCAGCGAAGCTCTGCCACTGCCTTCGAGCGCCTTCGTCGCGCTCGAGGACGGCCGCTTTGCCGCCACCGGCCTGACGCGCGGCCCCTGGAACGACATGCACCAGCACGCCGGCCCGCCGATCGCGCTCGCCGCACGGGCCATCGAGCGCGCCGCGACCGCGCTGGGGCTGACGCACGTCGCGCGGCTGACCGCCAACCTGCTGCGCCCGATCCCGATCGGGACGCTGGGCGTCGAGGTGCGGACCGAATACGCCGGGCGCAACGTGGCGCATTTCGCCGCGCGCCTCATTGCCGACGACAAGGAGGTGGCGCGCTTCACCGCCGTCGCGCAGCGCGTGGGCGAGGTGTTGATACCGGAGGATCTGCCCGGGCACCCGCTGCCGCAGGCGCCACGCCCCGTCGCCGAATCGATCCCGCAGCGCTTTCCCTGGGCAACGAAGCTGATCGGCTATCACGACCTGATCGAGAGCCGCGTCGCGCAGGGCGTCATGTTCCGCGGTCCGTCAGCCGTGTGGATGCGCACGCGCTATCCGCTGGTGCCCGGCGAGGCGCCCAGCCCGCTGCAACGCGTCGCGGTCGCCGCCGATTCCGGCAACGGCACCAGCGCGGTGCTCGACTTCGAGCGCTACGTGTTCGTCAACTCGGACCTGACCGTCAACCTGCTGCGCCGGCCGCAGGGCGAATGGATCTGCATCGATGCACGCACGCTGCTCGGGCCGAGCGGCGGCGGGCTGGCCGAGGCGCGCATCTTCGACGAGACCGGCCTCGTCGGGCGCTCGACGCAGAGCCTGGCGATCCGGCGGCGCGAATAAGCGCGCCGGCCGCATTCACGCCGCGCGCAGCGGCCGGAAGAATTCGCGGATCTCGTTCACCAGGGCTTCAGGCTGCTCGAGCGCGGCGAAGTGCCCGCCTTTCGGCATCACCGTCCAGCGCCGGATGTCGCTGTACATGCGCTCGGCCACCGAGCGCGGCGGGCGCAGGATCTCCTTCGGGAACTCGACGTAGCCCGTCGGCACGTCGACGGTCTTGCCTTCCGGCACCGGCCACGGCCCGTGCATGCGCGCGTAGTACGGCCAGAACGACGCGCCGATCGAGCCGGTCACCCAGTACAGCATGATGTCGGTGAGCATCTCGTCGCGCGTCAGCGCGTTCTCCGGGTTGCCGTCGCAGTCGGTCCAGCTGCGAAACTTCTCCAGCAGCCAGGCCGCCAGCCCGGCCGGCGAATCGGTCAGGCCGAAGGCGAGCGTGCTCGGCTTGGTGCCCTGGATCCACTGGTAGCCGGTTTCCTCCTTGAGGAAGTGGGCGAGCTGCTGGAGAAAAATTTTCTCCTCGGGCGTGGGGTTGGCCACCATTTTCGGGTCGCGCCGCACCGCGAGCAGGTTGAGGTGGATGCCGATCATGCGCTCGGCGAAGGCGTAGCCCAGGCGCGTGGTAACGAACGCGCCCCAGTCGCCGCCCTGCGCGCCGAAACGCGGGTAGCCCAGCACGTCGCTCATCAGCGCCGCAAAGACGTCGGCGATTTCCTCCAGGCTGAAGCGCTTCTGGCCCGGCTTGAACGAAAACACGTAACCCGGCAGCGAGGGTGCGACCACGGTGAACGCGTCGGCCGGATCGCCGCCGAAGCGCGCGGGATCGGTGAGCATCGGCAGCACCTTGTGGAACTCGAGCACCGAGCCCGGCCAGCCGTGCGACAGCAGCAGCGGCATCGGCTCAGGACCCTTGCCGGCCTCGTGGATGAAGTGCAGGTCGATCCCCGCCAGCGGCACGGTGAACTGGCGGAAGGCGTTGAGCTTCGCCTCCTGCGCGCGCCAGTCGAAGCCCTCGCGCCAGTAATCGAGCAACCCCCTGAGGTAGGCAACGCTGGTCCCGGTGGACCAGGGCTCGAGCGGCGGCTCGTCGGGCAGCCGCGTGCGCGCCAGGCGCTGGCGCAGGTCGTCGAGGTCCGCATCGGCGACGGACAGCTGGAAGGGGCGCAGATCGGGGGTCGGCATCGCGCTATGTCTGCACAGCGGCTCGGGCGGGCCGCTAGCTCTTCTTCGCGAATCCCGCGAAGTCGATTTCGACATCCCCCACTTTGACCCCCGCCTTCTCCTTTGCTTCACGCGCAGCGATGGCCACCGGATTGAACTCCAGATTCGCCGCGACGAAGGCCTCGGCGAGCTTGAACGAGAGCTGCGCCACCGCCCTGGGGTCGGGTTTCTTGGCGTCGGCGACGGAGTAGATGTTGCCGCACAGCCGCGTGTAGATCGTCCGCGCCAGCGCCTGTACCGGATCGTCGGGGACCTGCGCGGCCGCAGCACTCTTTTCGCTCATGGTGGACCTCTCTTCCGCCTCGTGTCTGTGAAGGGCGATGCTAACCCGGTCTCGTCGTCGCGGGGCCGCGCCCGCGCCCTGCGGCGTGCCGGAAGCGCGCTCAGTTCTTGATCGCCAGAACCCCGTCGCCGATCAATTCCACGCCGAACCCCGCGCGCCGCAGGCGCTTTGCCACTTCGTTGGGCACATCGCGGCCGCTGGTCAGCCGGTTCGGCGCCCCGGTGTAGTGAAACAGCCGGCCCCTGCGCCTCAGGACCCGGGCCAGCTGGTCGTAAAAGGCCTGCGCGTAGAGCTCTCCGGCGATGCCGAAGCGCGGCGGATCGTGCAGGATCGCGTCGAGCGACGCGCTCGGCAGCCCGCCGATCTGCTCGGTGATGTCGCCCTCGGTCAAGGTCAGTCGCGCGTCGCGCACGGGCGACCAGGGGTTGAGGCTGCGCAGCCAGATCACGTCGGCCGACTTCTCGTAGGACAGCACCTGCCGCGCCTCGCCCCGCAGGCAGCAGGCGGCGAAATAACCCAGGCCACCGCAGCTGTCCAGAATGCGCTTGCCGCGCGGCTGGATCAGGGCGACTTTGCGCTCGGCATCCGCGGTGGGCGAGACGCGCGCCGTGGGCAGCATCTTGATGCCGTCGATCTCGAATGTCGGCGGGCCCCACGCGGTCGGCACCAGCTTGATCAGGGCGCTGGTGAAGCGTGCCACGGGCTCAAAGCGCGCGCCGTCCCAGTAGTAGATCGTGCGTTCCCGGCAGGCGTCCATGTAGGGGTAGCGTCTGCCCTGCCAGGTCCATCCTGCAGCGTCCGGCTCGACGCGCGTTCGCGACCGTTCCAGGTCGAGCGAGCACTCGATCGCCGTCGCACCCGCGCGCGCGGCGGCGCGCAGCGCGTCATGCACGTCCCGGGTCAGCAGCGGCCCGTTCATGGCGCAGCCGGCCGCAGCGGCTGCCCGCCCGACGAATTCCCGATGCCGTATGCTTGGCGCATGCTGCGCCTGCTGCTGTCGACGGTGGTGTTCTTCGTGGCGAGCTTTTTCGTCAAGCGCCACCTCGAAGGCATGGGCATACCCAAAGGCATGACGCGCGGGATCGTGGTGTTCGTCACCGCGCTCGCCGCGGCCTACGGCGTGGCATTTCTGGTGGATCGAGTCGTCGCGTGATCCAAACGCGGGCGGACCCCGCAGGGCGCGATTGCGCCGCGGCCGTCCGGCCGATGTCGATCGCCCGGCGGAACGGCCTGCGCCTCAGCGCTTGAAGTCGCGGAAACCGGCGGCGCGCACCAGATCGGTCTTCACGTCTTCGCGGCTGCGCTCGTACACGATTTCGCGTCCCATCGCGTTGCCGACGTAGGCCTGCCCGGTGCGCGTCGGGGTCAGGTCGCAACGCACGCTGTGAATGCCTTCGCCGAGCACGACCTGGATCAGGTCGAGCCGCTTGTTGAGGACCACCACGTCGAGCAGCTGGCCGCTCTTGGTGGCACGCACCTGGATTTTTTCTTCTTTCATCTCACGCTCGGTTTCCTCGGGACACTCGACGACGCTCGGCGACAGGCCGATGCGGTGCGCACCGCGGCGCACGCGCTAGTGTAACCGCCCGACCGCCCGCGAACGACCCCGCCCGCCGTTCAGAGCGTCGGCGGCACCTCGAAGTCCCCACCCAGCGCGACCAGCCCCCAGGGCGTGGCCTGCGCGTCCCAGGAAAAGCCGATGTGTCCCATCAGCGCATGCGCGTCGCGGAACAGCCGCTGAATCGGGTAGTGATCGTAGATGCCGCGCGCGCCGGCCATGGCGTGCAGGTTGTCGACCGCCTCGGTACACAGCTGCACGGCGTAGGCGACGTTGCGTTTCCAGCGCAGCTTCTCTTCGAGCGTCGGCGCGCGCGGCGCCTCGGCGATCGCCTGCGCCTCGAGGCAGTCGTTGCGGATGACGAGTCGCGCCGCATCGACCCGCGCGCCGGCCGCGGCCACGCGCAGCTGCACCGCCTGGAATTCGCGCATGCGCACCGCGGTGTAGTTGGTGCTGCGCTCGCGCACCGCGTCGAGCGTCATCTCGAGCGCGGCCTGGGCATTGCCGACGGCGGCGCCGGCAATGCAGTGCGAGCCGAGCCCGGAAAGCGGGATCGCGTAGTGCGGATGCGGGTTGGTATGGGCGCCGGGGTACTGCGCCTCGCCGCGCGCCAGGTACATGCACAGCGCGCGGTACTCGGGTACGAACAGGTCCTTGGCCTTGACCGACTTCGAGCCGGTGCCGCGCATGCCGAGCACGTGCCAGTCGTCGACGATCTCGAAGTCCTTGCGCGGCACCAGGCACATGCGGTGATCGACCACCGCGTCGCCGTCCTTGACGGTGACTGCGAGCATGTTCCAGCTGGCGCCGTCGACCCCGCTCGAGAAGTTCCAGTAGCCGTCGATGACGAAGCCGCCGTCGACCTTGCGCGCACGGCCCTGCGGGTACGCGATGCCCGAGGCGATCAGCGCGTCGGGGTTTTCCTCCCAGACCTCGGCCTGGGCGCGCGCGTCGTACATCGCGAGCATCCAGTGATGGATGGCGAGGTTCGCCCCGCTCCACGCGGTCGAGGCGCAGCCGCGGCCGAGCTCGGCGGGCAGTTCGAACATCGCGATCCAGGGCAGCTCCATCCCGCCCCAGCGCTTGGGCTGGGTCATGCGCAGCAGGCCGTTGGCGTGCAGGTCGGCCTCGGTCTCGGGCAGCAGCGACCGCATGTCCTCGGCGCGCGACGCGCGCTCGCGCAGCACCGGCACCATGGCGCGCGCGCGCGCCAGCGCCTCGTCATAGCTGACGCCGGAAAAATCCCGGCGCTCGACGGCCGGCGCCTTCTTCGTCAGCGGCGCGCTCATCCGGCGGCCCCGGCGCGCGGCATGGCCGAATAGTTCTCCGCGCCCTCCGACCACTCGGAGATATCGGTCACGCCGAAGAAGTTGAGCTCGATGGTGAGCCCGTTCGGGTCCTTGACGAACAGCTGGTAGAGCTGCGACTCCGGCAGGTAGCGCGGCCGGAAGGGCACGCCGATCTTTTTCAGGTGCGTCGCCATGGCCTTCGGGTCGTCCGCGACGAAGGCGATATGGTCGATCACGCCCGCGTGGTCGGTCGCCGCGTCGCGCGGCGAGCCGATGTAGTACAGATCGCCCTGCTCGACGCCGTGCAGCGCGACGTGCACCTGGATCTTGCCGCCGACACCGAGCCAGTAGCCCGGGAAAGGAAAGTCGGGCCGCGGCATCACTTCGAAGCCGAGGACCTTGACGTAAAAATCCTTCGTCGCGTCGATGTCATTGGCGCGCAGCAGGTAATGGTTCAGATCCGTGACAGGCATGCCTCGCTCCCGCTCACTGCAACGGCCAAAGTTTACCGGGCCTGCGCGCGGCCCGCAGCCCCGGGTGCCCGTGTTTCACCGACGCGCCGTCGCCGGGGCCGTGCCCGTCCGGCTCAATCCGGCTGCGCGAGGGTGAATTCGCGCGCCGCCGAGGAATGCGACAGCATGATCTCGGCCGGCTCCTCACCCACGTTGCGCAGCGCGTGCACCGCGCCGCGCGGCACCACGCTGCGCTCGCCCGCGTCGAGCGTCACGGATTCGCCGTTGGTCGTGCACTCGACGCGCCCGCGCACCACGTAGACCGCCTCTTCGCAGTTGCCGTGGATGTGGACGTCGGTGCCCTTGCCGGGCGGCAGCGACATGCGGGCGAGCGAGATCTCCTTCGCGTTGCCGACTTCCGCACCCGCGAGCCATTCGATCACGCCCCAGGGAAATTCGTTACGCACGATCTTGTGAGCAGTCTGTGCCATGTCGCCTCCTCCCCGGCCCGCGCGCGGCGGACCGTCGTCAGATCTTACCGAGGGCCTTGAGGATACGCTCCGGCGTGAACGGCTGCACGCGGACCCGTGCATCGAACGGCGCGAGCGCATCGTTGATGGCGTTCATCACTGCGCCGGGCGCGCCGGCCGTGCCGGCCTCGCCGACCCCCTTGGCGCCGAGCTCGGACTGCCGGGTCGGCGTCGAGACATGGGCGATTTCGATGTCCGGCGTGTCGCCGGTCATCGGCACGAGGTAATCGGCCAGCGAGCCGTTCAGCAGCTGCCCTTCGGCGCTGTACAGGCACTCCTCGAGCATCGCTGCGCCGATGCCCTGCACGATGCCGCCGCGAATCTGCTCGTCGACCAGCAGCGGATTGATCACCGTGCCGCAGTCCTCGACGCACCAGTGGCGCAGCAGCTTGACGAAGCCGGTGTCGGTGTCGACCTCGACGTACGAAGCCTGGATGCCGTTGGTGAAGGTGAAACCGTATTCGCGCGGCGTGTAATGCCGCGTCACCGTCAGCTCGGCCTGAAACTTCATCGGCAGCGTGTCGGGACGGAAATAGCCGATGCGGCCGACCTCGGCGAGCGGCAGCCTCTCCTCGCCACTCGCCTTGTCGACCACGCTGTTGGCGCGCACGTCGAGCGTCGCGCGATCGACCTGCAGCACCGCCGCCGCGATGTCGAGGATGTTCGCGCGCAGCGCCTTGCCCGCCTGCAGCACGGCCTCGCCGCCGATGCCCGCGCCGCGCGAGGCCCAGGTGCCGCCGCCGTAGGGCGTGACGCCGGTGTCGCCGGTGATCACGCGCACCTTGTCGATCGACACCCCGACCGCGTCGGCGCAGACCTGGGTGAACACCCCCTCGGTGCCCTGGCCCTGCTCGGTGACGCTCACCAGGCAGGTGACCATGCCGGTCGGCTCGAGGCGCACCGTGGCGCCGTCCTGCGCCGAGATGCGCGCACCGCCCACGCCGTAGAACGCCGGCGAGGGGTTGGTGACCTCGATCATCGCCGCCAGGCCGATGCCGCGGTGGATGCCCTGCTTCCTCAGCGCGGCCTGCTCGGCGCGCAGGCCGGTGTAGTCCATCAGCGCGAGCAGCTTGTCGAGGCACTGGTGGTGCGAGAGCTTCTCGAACTTGAGGCCGGAGGGGAAGCTGTAGGGGTAGGCGTCGTCCGCGATCAGGTTCTTGCGCCGGAACTCGGCCGGATCCATGCCGAGCTTCTGCGCGGCCAGGTCGACGATCGCCTCGGTCAGCGCGACCGCGATCGGGTGGCCCACCGCACGGTACTGGCAGGTCACGTTCTTGTTGGTGAACACCACGTTCATCTTCGCGCGGTAGGCCTTGTGCGCGTACGGCCCGCCGGTCAGGTTCACCACCTGGTTGCCCTCGATGCCGCTGGTGCGCGGATAGACCGAGTACGGCCCGATCGCGGTCAGGTCGTCGAGGTCGAAGCCGACGATGGTGCCGTCCTTCATGCAGGCCAGGCGCACGGTCGCCTTGTGCTCGCGCGCGTGGATGTCGGTGAGGAAGGATTCCAGCCGGTCGGCGACGAATTTCACCGGCCGGCGCAGCATCACCGAGAGCGCCGCGGTCGCCATCTCGTCGGGGTAGACGTGCACCTTGATGCCGAAGGAGCCGCCGACGTCCTTGCAGATCACGCGCACGTTCGCCTCGGGGATGTTGAGGTGGCGCGAGAAGATGTCCTGCATCATGTGCGGCGCCTGGGTGGCGTGGTACACGGTCAGGCTGTGCTCGGCGGCGTTGTAATCGGCCAGAATGACGCGGCTTTCCATCGTCACGCCGGTGTGGCGGCCGAAACCGTAGGTCTCCTCGACGACGAGGTCGGCCTTCTTCATCGCGGCGTCGAACCCTTCGGTCTCGAAGCTGCGCGCGAAGCAGATGTTGTCGCCGAGCTCGGGATGGATCACGGTGCGGTTGGCGAGCGCGTCCTCCATGTCGGTCACCACGGGCAGTTCTTCCCACTCGGCGACGACGTGGCCGAGCGCGTCCTCGGCCTGGGCGCGCGTCTCGGCGACGATTGCCGCCACCGCCTCGCCCTGCCAGCAGGCACGGTCGATCGCCACCGCGTACTGCGGCGGCGACTTGATGCCCTTGAGGTGGCCGAGCACGGCGACCCAGGGCGTGCAGTAATCGGCGATCGCGCGGCCGTCGAAGGCTGCGATCACGCCGGGCTGGCGCGCCGCCCGGGAGAGGTCGAGCTTCTTCAGGCGGGCGTGCGCATGCGGGCTGCGGAAGAACACCACATGCGCGAGGCGCGGGAACTTGAGATCGTCGGTGTAGGCACCGCGCCCCTGCAGCAGGCGCTTGGCGTTGGCGCGCGGCACGCTCTGGCCGACGTAGCCGACCTGCGTCTTGGCGGGCTTCGCGGTCTTCGTGGTTCCAGGCTTGGGCGGCGCCTCGACTTCGGAGGCCTGCGGCGCGAGCGCATCCAAACGATGCGGATCGATGCGGTCGTTCATCGCACCCCCTCCGTGCGCGGCGTGCGCAGCACCGTCTCGATCGCGTCGATGATCGCCTGGTAGCCGGTGCAGCGGCACAGGTTGCCCGACATGAACTCGCGGATCTCCTCGCGCGTCGCCTCCGGGTGCTCCTTGATCAGCGCCTGCGCGGTGAGCAGCATGCCCGGCGTGCAGTAGCCGCACTGCAGGGCGTTCCTTTCGTGGAAGGCCTGCTGCAGCACCGCGAGCTCGCCCGAGTCCGACAGCCCTTCGACCGTGTCCACCGTCCTGCCGTCGGCCTGCACCGCGAGCGTCAGGCAGCCGCGCCGGATCTCGCCGTCGACGCGCACCGTGCAGGCGCCGCAGACGCCGTGCTCGCAGGACACGTGCGAGCCGGTCAGCCCCAGCTCTTCGCGCAGGAAATCGATCAGGTGCATGCGCGGTTCGATGCGCCGCGTCAGCCGCGTGCCGTTCACCGTGATGGTGGCTTCAACCCTGTCTTCCACGCCCCGTCTCCCTTCCCCGGCTCAGCCGACGAGCGCCGCGACCGCGCGCGCCACGAGCACGCGCGCCAGGTGGCGCTTCGCTTCGGCCGAGGTGTAGATGTCCGCGTTCGGCTCGAGGTCGCGAGCGATCGCGTCCTGCGCCGCACGAATCGCAGCGTCGTCTGCGGTTTTGCCTTCGAGCGCGGCCATCGCGCCCTTCGCCTGCACCGGCGTCACGCCGACGCCGAGATAGACCAGCTGCACGCCCGAGAGCGTCTTGCCCTTGAGCCGCGCGCGCGCCGCGAGCCCGACGATCGCGTAGTCGCCGCGCCGGCGCACCAGCTCGAGGAAGGCATGGCGCTCCCCCTTCTCCACGCAGGGAATCTCGACCGCGGTGATCAGCTCGCCCGCACCGAGCGCGGTGGTGTAAAGGTCCTTGAAGAAGTCGGTTGCCGCGACACGCCGCTCGCCTTTTTTCGAGGTCACCACGATCGTTGCCTGCAGCGCGACGCAGCAGGCCGGCCATTCGGCCGCCGGGTCGGCCATCGCGAGCGAGCCGCCGAGGGTGCCGGCGTTACGGATCGCCACGTGCGCGATGTGCGGCGCCGCCTGCGCGAGCAGCGGCGCGTGCTTGGCCACCGCCTCGGAGCGCTCGATCGCGCGGTGCGTCGTGCGCGCGCCGATCACCAGCGTCTGGCCCCTGACCGCGATGCCGTCGAGCCCGGGGATCGCGCCGATGTCGACCAGGATCTCGGGCGCCGCAAGGCGCATGTTGAGGCTCGCCAGCAGGCTCTGCCCGCCCGCCAGCAGCTTTGCGTTTTCTCCGTGCTTGTCGAGCAGCGCGAACGCTTCCTCGAGCGCGCGCGGCCTTGCGTAGGCGAACGCCGACGGCTTCATTGCTGAGCTCCTCCTCGCCGGATTATGCCCAAGCTAGGCCTTGAGGCGGTAGCCCGTTTTGAAGATCCACCACACCGCGGCCAGGCAGGCGGCGAGAAACGCCGCCGTCATCGCGAGGCTCACGCCGACGCGAACGTCGGCGATCTCGTAGAAGCTCCAGCGAAAGCCGCTCACCAGGTAGACCACCGGGTTGAACAGCGTCACCGTCTGCCAGGCGGGCGGCAGCACGTCGATCGAGTAGAAGGTGCCGCCGAGAAAGGTAAGCGGCGTGATGATCAGCAGCGGCACGAACTGCAGCTGCTCGAAGCCCTCGGCCCAGACGCCGATGATGAAGCCCAGCAGGCTGAAGGTCACGGCGGTGAGCAGCAGGAAGCCGAGCATCCAGGCCGGATGCGCGATGCGCAGCGGCACGAACAGGCTCGCCGTGGCGAGGATCACCAGCCCCAGCACCACCGACTTGGTCGTCGCCGCCCCGACGTAGCCGATGACGATCTCCAGCGCCGACACCGGCGCCGAAAGGATCTCGTAGAAGGTGCCGGTGAAGCGCGGCATGAAGATGCCGAACGAGGCGTTCGACACGCTTTGCGTGAGCAGCATCAGCATGACCAGGCCCGGCACGATGAACGCGCCGTAGGCGACGCCCTCGATCTCGGCGATGCGCGTGCCGATGGCGGCGCCGAAGACGATGAAGTACAGCGAGGTCGTCACCACCGGGGCGACGATGCTCTGCAACAGCGTCCGCCCGGTGCGCGCCATTTCGTAGAGGTAGATCGCGCGGATGGCGTGCAGGTTCATCGCCGCTCCCGCACCAGGTCGACGAAAATGTCCTCCAGCGAGCTCTGCGTGGTGCGCAGGTCGCGAAAGCCGATGCCGACCTGCTCCAGCTCGCCGAGCAGGTCGGCGATGCCGCTCGCCTCGGCCTGCGCGTCGTAGGTGTAGACCAGCTCGCGCCCGCCGGCGGCGAGCGCCAGGCCGCGCGCGGCGAGCGCGGCGGGCACCGCCTCGAGCGGCGCCTGCAGCTCGAGTGTCAATTGCTTGCGCCCGAGCCGCCGCATCAGCGCGGCCTTGTCGTCGACCACCACGATCTCGCCGTGGTTGATCACGCCGATGCGGTCGGCCATCAGCTCGGCCTCCTCGATGTAGTGCGTCGTGAGGATGATCGTCGCCCCCGCGTCGCGCAGCCTGCGCACCGCCTGCCACATGCCCTGGCGCAGCTCGACGTCGACGCCCGCGGTCGGCTCGTCGAGGAACAGGATCTGCGGGTCGTGCGCCAGGGCTTTCGCGATCAGCATGCGGCGCTTCATGCCGCCCGAGAGCGTCATCACCCTGCTGTCGCGCCGCTCCCAGAGCGACAGGTCCTCGAGCACGCGCCGCAGGCGCGCCGCGTCGGGCGGCTTGCCGAACAGGCCGCGGCTGAAGCGCACCGTGCCCCACACCGAGTCGAAGGCGTTGTTGGTCAGCTCCTGCGGCACCAGCCCGATCATCGTGCGCGCGGCGCGCCAGTCGCGCAGGATGTCGTGCCCGGCGACCGTGACCGTGCCGGCGCTCGGCGTGACGATGCCGCAGACCACGCCGATCAGCGTCGTCTTGCCGGCGCCGTTCGGCCCGAGCAGGCCGAAGATCTCGCCGCGCCGGATCTCGAGATCGACGTTCTTGAGCGCCTGCTGCCCGGTAGCGTAGGTCTTGGAGAGCTTGGAGATCGAGATGATCGGCTGCACCGGACGAAGCTTAGCCGGGCCCCCGCCCATCGGAACCCTCCATGAACCGTCTGCTCGTCCTGCTCGCCGCACTCGCCACCTCCCTCGCCGCCTCGCTCGCGCTCGCGCAACATGGCCACCAGCCCATGCACCGGCACTTCAGCGACGCCGAACGCTGGGCGCAGGTGTTCGACGACCCGGCGCGCGACCAGTGGCAGAAGCCCGACCAGGTCGTCGCTGCGCTGGCCCTCGCGCCGGACGCGCGCGTCGCCGACATCGGCTCGGGGACGGGCTACTTTTCGGTGCGCCTGGCGCGCGCGGTGCCGCAGGGCAAGGTGTACGGCGCCGACCTCGAGCCCGACATGGTGAAGTACCTGAACGCACGGGCGCAGAAGCACGCGCTGTCCAATCTGTCGGCGCACGTCGCCGCGGCAGACGATCCGAAGCTGCCCGAGCCGGTCGACCTGGTGCTGGTGGTCGACACCTATCACCACATCGGCGCGCGCGCGGACTATTTCGGCAAGCTGCGCGCGTCGTTGCGGCCGGGCGGGCGCGTCGCAATCATCGACTTCAAGCTCGACTCGCCCACCGGCCCGCCGGCGAGCGGCCGCATCGCGCCCGACGCGGTGGAACAGGAGATGGCGCAGGCCGGCTACCGCCGCATCGCGGCGCATGACTTCCTGCCGAACCAGTACTTCCTGGTGTTTGCGCCGGCGCCCTGACGCCGGCCGGAGTCAATACTTCACGCTGCCCGAGGTACGCGGATAGGGAATCGCGTCGCGCACATTGGCGAGCCCCGTCGCGTAGGCGAGCGTGCGCTCGAAACCGAGACCGAAGCCGGCGTGCGGCACGCTGCCGTAGCGGCGCAGGTCGCGGTACCAGCTGTAGTGCGCGGCATCGACGCCGAGCGCGTCCATCCGCGCATCGAGCACGTCGAGCCGCTCCTCGCGCTGGCTGCCGCCGACGATCTCCCCGATTCCCGGCGCGAGCACGTCCATCGCCGCGACCGTGCGGCCATCGTCGTTCAGCCGCATGTAGAACGCCTTGATGTCCTTCGGGTAGTTCATCACGATCACCGGCCGCTTGGCGTGCTGCTCGGTGAGGTAGCGCTCGTGCTCGGACTGCAGGTCGGCGCCCCAGCGCACCGGAAACTCGAATTTCGCCTTCGCCCGCTCGAGCACCGCGATCGCCTCGGCGTAGTCGATGCGCGCGAACTCGGCGTCGACGATGCCCTCGAGCTTGGCGAGCAGGCCCTTTTCGATCCGCTGGTCGAAGAACGCCATGTCCTCGGCGCGCTCTTCGAGCAGCACCCGGAACACGAAGCGCAGCAGCGCCTCGGCGAGGTCCGCATTCTCCGCCAGTCCGGCGAAGGCGATCTCGGGCTCAACCATCCAGAATTCGGCCAGGTGGCGGCTGGTGTTCGAGTTCTCGGCGCGGAACGTCGGGCCGAAGGTGTAGACCTTGGACAGCGCCAGGCAGTAGGCCTCGACGTTGAGCTGTCCCGACACGGTGAGGAAGGCCTCGCGGCCGAAGAAGTCCTGGCCGAAGTCGATCTTGCCCTGCGGCGTGCGCGGCAGGTTGGCGAGGTCGAGGGTCGAGACGCGGAACAGCTCGCCCGCGCCTTCGGCGTCCGACGAGGTGATGATCGGCGTGTTGATCCAGAAGAAATGCCGCTCGTGGAAGAAGCGGTGGATCGCCTGCGCCAGCGTGTGCCGCACGCGGGTCGCCGCGCCGATCACGTTGGTGCGCGGCCGCAGGTGCGCGACCTCGCGCAGGAACTCGAGCGTGTGGGCTTTCGGCTGGATCGGGTAGCTGTCGGGGTCGTCGACCCAGCCAACGACTTTGAGCTCGCGTAGTTGGCCAGCGTGCTGGGGGCGACGACCTGCAGCGGGTGGAACGCCGAGCCGTCCGAGAGGTTGACGAAGGAAAAGCCCGCCTTCGAATCGCGCCGCGTGCGCACCCAGCCGCGCACGGTGACCGGCGCATCCTGTGGCGCGCGGCCGGCGAGGATGTCGCGCACGCTCAAGGGACGTGTCATAGCGTGAATCTTAGCGCCCGCAGCAGCGCACCCGGCAGCCGGGCGCTCGCCGTCGAGCGCCCTTCGTAGGTCGAGGGATCCAGCAGCAGCTCGCGCTCGCGCGTCAGCGCCTCGAGGTTCTCGCCCAGCATGCGGTAGAGCGAATCGTCGAAGCGCATCGCGCCGACCGGCGCGACGATGCGCCCGCCCTCGACCCAGAAGGTGGCGAAGCGCGTCATCCCCGTGATGCGCGCGGCGGCGCGGTCGGAGTAGTTGAGGTACCAGAGGTTGCTGATGTACAGACCGGTGTCGAGCGCGGCAAGCACGTCCTGCGCCGGCAGCGTGCCGGGGGCGAGCTCGAGCGACTCGGGCGACTCGCCCGCCTCGGCGCCGTTGGGTTCCAGGCCGTACTCCTTCGCCGTGCGCGGCGCGACCAGCGCCGCGCCGAGACGTCCGCCCTCGATCAGCGTCAGCGCCGGCGGCTTGACGAAGCCGTCCTCCTGGAACGACGGCGCGATGCCTTCGGCGCTGTGCTCGACGATCGTCACCGCCGGCGAAAGCAGCGCACCGTGCGCCATGCGCAGCAGCGGGCTCTGCTTGGTGGCACGCGCGCGCGCCGAGAAGCCGTCCCAGGCGAGCAGCCCCATCAGCTCCTCGAGCGCGCGCGGCGCAAGGTAGGCGCGGACCTCGCCGGGCGCGAGCGCGCGCGGCGCGACCCCGAGGCGCGCGAGCTCGCGCGAGGCGGCATCGAGTTTCTCGACCAGCGCCGATTCCTCCCACTCGAAGCCGGCCGTCGCAGCTTTCACCGCACCCCCGGGGCCGTGCAGGCTCCAGTCGAAATTGAAGCTGTCCACCGAGTGCCAGTTTCGCTGGCCAAGCGAATTGGCGAAGCCGCGCAGAATCGTCCCGCCGGCGTAGATGCCGACCAGGTCGCGCCCCTGCGCCGCGTCGACCACCTGCTCGACCACGGCCTCGGCCGCAGGCAGCACACCGCGGCGCTCGCTCTCGCTCGACGCGGGAACCTCGTTGATCAGCAGCCAGGGATCCTCGGGCAGCCCGTCGAGCGCCTCGCGCAGCCGCGCAAGCGCGTCGCGTGCCAGCGCAAAGTCCGCTTCGCCGCCGCCGCCCAGCTCGAGCGTCGCCGAGGCCTGCCGGCCGGCGCGCAGCAGGCGCACTTCGAGCGTGCGCTGCTCGACGCTGCCCGCCTGGCGCACCCGCCCGCGGTTGAAGCGCACGAAATCCGAACGCTCGGCGTCCAGCCCGAGGAGCAGCACCTCGCCCGCCTGCAGCGCACGCTCGAGGCGCCCGGCGAGCTCGAAGAATTCCGCCTTCATCCGCCGCCGAAGACCTCGACGCCGGAGAACAGGCAGGCCGGCGCGGCGTGTCCGCAGTGCACCGCCTGGTTCGGCTCGCCCTTGCCGCAGTTCAGCGTGCCGTGCACCTCGAAGGTCGACGCGTCGCCGACCATCCTGAGGCTGCGCCAGAAGGTCGCCGACACGCCGCGGTAGTTCGGGTTCTTCACCACGCCGACCCGCTTGCCGTCCTCGATGCGCTCGCCCCACTCGCAGCCGAACTGGAACTTGTTGCGCGCGTCGTCGATCGACCACGAGACGTTGCTGCGCATCAGCACGCCGCGCTCGATCGAGGCGATCATCGCCTCGAGCGTGCTCGCGCCGGGCTCGACGTTGAGGTTCGCCATGCGGTCGATCGGCGGCCGGTTCCAGTTGCTGGCGCGCGCATTCGCGGTGCCCTGCAAACCGGCGCGCGCCTGCGACAGCCGGGCGCCGAGCGGCGCGACGAGGATACCGTCGCGAATCAGCCAGACCTTCTTCGCCGGCGTGCCGTCGTCGTCCCAGCGATAGCTGGCGAATTCCTCGGCGCGCGTCGGATCGTAGCTGACGTTGAGCAGCGCCGAGCCGTAGCGGTAGCTGCCGAACATTTCCGGGGTCACGAAACTCGTGCCGGCGTAGTTGCGCTCATCGCCGAGGATGCGGTCAAGCTCGAGCGGATGGCCGATCGACTCGTGGATCTGCAGCATCATCTGGTCCGGCATCAGCAGCAGGTCCATCGTTCCCGACGGGCAATTCGGTGCCAGCAGCAGCTGCAAGGCCTCGTCGGCGAGCCGCGCGCCGCAGCCCTGGAAACGCGCCGTGCCGATTCTTTCGAAGCCGCCCTGCTGCGCCTGCTCGAGCGAGCGCGACTGCGTCTCGGGGCCCGCGTTGGCGGTCACCCGCGCCCAGGGCAGCGTGTAGCGGAAGCGCTGCTGCAGGTCGGCGCCGCTGTTCGTCAGGTAGAGGCGCTGGTCCTCGAACAGGTGAACCGCGGCGCTGCGCTCGACGATGCGGTCGTCGATCCTGGCGCCGCGGCATTCGTCGGCCAGCAGGTCGTGGATCGCGCCGCGCGACGGCGGATCCTCGCCCAGCGGGCCGGCGTATTCGCCGCGCGGCGCGGGCATGTCGCGCGCATCGAAGCGGATGACGCCCTTGGCGCGCGTCGCCGCGGCCCAGGCGCTGGCGCGGTCGAGCGCGCGCTGCAGGCCGGCCTGCGACAGGTCGCTCGTCGCGCAGTAGCCGTAGCCGCCGCCGGCGACCGCGGTCAGCATCACGCCGCAGTCGAGCGCGACGCTCGGTGGCAGGAGCGTGTCCTGGCGCATGGCGTAGCGCTGCGCGCGCTCCGCATGCAGGCGCAGCGACCAGAACTCGGCGCTCGATCGCAGCTTGCGAAACCGCGCGCGCACGTCCTGAGCATGATCGAAGGGCACTCGTTAATATAGCGCCATGCGCTATCTCGTCGGCATCGACATCGGCGGCACCTTTACTGACTGCGCCATCGTGGACGGCAAGGGCAGGCTGCTCACCACCAAAGTCCCTTCCACGCCACAGGACTTTTCGCAGGGCATGATGGACGCGCTCGGGGCCGGCGCCGACGCCCTCGGCCTGAAGCTCGACGCGTTCTGCAGAAGCATCGCGTTCCTGTCGCACGGCACCACGGTCGGCACCAACACGATCATCCAGAAAAAAGGCGCCAAGGTCGGGCTGATCACGACCAAGGGGCACGAGGACGCGATTCACATCATGCGCGGCTCGCGCGGCTACGCCGGGCGCGACATCCGCAAGGTGGTGCACTTCCCGGAGACCGCCAAGCCGGCGCCGATCGTGCCCAAGCGCCTGATCCGCGGCGTCTCAGAGCGGGTCGACTGCTTCGGCGAGGTCGTCGTGCAGCTCAACGAGGCACAGGCAGAAGCCGCGATCCGCGACCTGGTCGCGCAAGGCGTGGAAGCGATCGCGGTCTGCTTCCTGTGGTCGTTCCGCAACCCCAAGCACGAGCTGCGTCTGCGCGCGCTGGTCAAAAAGATCGCGCCGCAGGTGTTCGTCACCTGCTCGGTCGACATCGCGCCGAAATGGGGCGAGTACGAGCGCGTCACGGCGACCGCGCTCAATGCCTACCTCGGCCCGGTGATGTCGGGCTACCTCGCAACGCTCGACCGCACCTTGACAGGGCTCGGCTACCGCCACGGCCTGCAGATCGCACAGTGCGGCGGCGGCACGGTGCCGGTCGAGCGCGCCGGCGAGGCGCCGCTGCTGACGCTCGATTCGGGACCGGTGGCGGGCGTGACGGCGTCGATGTTCCTCGGCGCCGCGATGGGCGACGCCAACATCATCACCACCGACATGGGCGGCACCTCGTTCGACGTGTCGATCATCCAGGGCGGCAAGCCCGCCTACTCGTTCATCAGCAACACCGATCAGTACGAATACTTCCTGCCCAAGGTCGACCTGCAGGTGATCGGCGCGGGCGGCGGCAGCCTGGTGCGGGCGCATCCCGAGACGCGCACCCTCACCGTCGGCCCGGACAGCGCGGGCGCGTTTCCCGGCCCGGTGTGCTACGGGCGCGGCGGCACGGTGCCGACGGTGACCGATGCGCAGCTCGTGCTCGGCTACCTCGACCCCGACAACTTCGCCGAGGGCCGCCTCAAGCTCGACGTCGCCGCCGCGACGAAGGCGATCGCCGCGCTCGGCGCCGGCATCGGCATGGACCCGGTGGAATGCGCCGCCGGCATCTGCCGCATCGTCGAGTTCAACATGGCCGACATCATCCGCAAGGTGACGGTCGAAAAGGGCTTCGATCCGCGCGATTTCGTGCTCTATGCCTTCGGCGGCGCAGGGCCTGCGCATGCCGGCGTGTTCGCGCGCGAGCTCGGCGTGAAGAAGGTGGTGGTGCCGCAGAGGAAGGCCGCCTCGACCTGGTGCGCCTTCGGCGCGGCCGCCGCGGACGTGCTGCACGTGCTCGAGCACACCGAGATCCTCGCCACGCCGGTGCCGGCGGCGCGCATCAACGCCAACCTCGAGCGCCTCGAGAAGCAGGCGAAGCGCATCATGGCGGCCGAGGGCATCGCCGCGGCGCGCCAGCGGTTCGAGTTCTCGCTCGACGTGCGCCACAAGGGTCAGATCAACGAGGTCGAGGTGCTGCTGCCCTGGACGCGCGCAGCAGCCCGTTACGAAACGGCGTTGCGCAAGATGTTCGTTGCGCGCTACGAGCAGCTGTACGGCAAAGGTTCGGCGCTGGCCGGCGCGCAGCTCGAGATCGTGGTCTGCCGGCTGCGCGCGCGGGCGCTCACGCCGCGCCCGAAGCTGGTGCGCGCACGCAGCTCGAGCGCGAAGATTCCGGCGCAGGCGCTGCTGCGCAAGCGCGAGATCTACTGGCCCGACCTGAAGCGTCGCCGCGTGACCCCGATTTACGACGGCGAGCGCCTGGTGATCGGCAACCGCATCCCGGGCCCGGCGATCGTCGAGACCGCCGACACCACGGTGGTCGTTCACCCGGGCCGCACGCTGCGGCTCGATCCCCTGGGCAACTTCGAACTGACATTTAGGTGAGTCGAGCGATGAATGCGCCATTGAAGAAGCTGAGCGAGCTCTCCCCGGCCAAGTTCGACGGTCGCACGAGCGGCTACGTGCCGCCGAAGAAGCTGTCGATCTCGCCCAAGCTTCGCCTGCACCGCAAGTGGGACCGCAGCATCGACCCGGTGACCTTCGAGGTGGTGCGCCACGCGCTGTGGAACGTGAACGAGGAACATGGCGCCACCATCCAGCGCCTGTCGGGCTCGCCCGTGGCGATGTACGCGCTCGACCTCAATCCGTCGATCCTCACCGAGGACGCCGAGTTCGTCTATTTCGGCCCCTACATGCAGTACATGTCCGGGGTCACCGACACCCAGGTCAAGTGGACGCTGGAGAACCGCAGCGACAATCCGGGCATTCGCGACGGCGACATGTTCCTCGCCAACGACCCCTGGGTCGGCGCCGCGCACCAGATGGACGTGATGCTGCTGTGCCCGGTGTTCTGGAAAGGCGAGCTGTTCTGCTGGGTGACGAACTGCCTGCACCAGTACGACATCGGCGGCATCACGCCGGGCAGCTTCTGCCCCTCGGCGCGCGACGCCTTCGACGAAGGCATCCTCATCCCGCCGGTGAAGATCGTCGAAGGCAACGAGATCCGGCGCGACATCGAGGAGCTCTACCTGCGCTCTTCGCGCAAGCCCGCCGCGGTGGCGCTCGATTTCCGCGCCCAGCTCGCCGGCAACATGACCGGACGCGACCGCATCCTCGCCCTCATCAAGCGCTACGGCGCCGAGACCGTGAAGGGCGTGATGAAGAAGATCCTCGACGACGGCGAGCGCGCCTTCCTCAAGAAGCTCGCGCGCCTGCCCGACGGCGTGTGGCGCGACCGCACCTACGTCGAGTGCTGCCGCCCGGGCGACCGCGGCGTGCACCAGGTGATGCTCACCGTGCGCAAGGAAGGCAAGCGGCTGGTGTTCGAGAACGAGGGCACCGACCCGCAGGCCGGCGGCATCAACGCCACCTACTCCGGCTGGCGCGGCGCGATCATGGTGGCGCTGAACGAGCTGATGTGCTGGGAGCAGTACTACGCGGTCGGCGGCGCGCTGCGCCACGTCGACTTCAACCCCACGCCGGGCACGCTCAACTGCGCCGACTTCCCCGCCTCGGTGTCGACCGCGCCGGTGCAGTGCATGGAGATCTCGCTCTACCCGGCCTACAACGTGTTCTCGAAGATGATCCATCCCGATCCCGAGCTGCGCGGCGACGTGATGTGCATCGGCGGTACCAGCCAGTGGCCGGCGACGATCTTCCGCGGCATCGACCAGTGGGGCGAGCGCTACGGTTACATCCTGGTCGACCCGATCGGCGGCGCGATCGGCGCCTTCTCACACGCCGACGGCATCTCCACCGGCGGCCAGGCGCGCACGCCGATCTGCAAGCTGCCGAACGTCGAGCACACCGAGCAGAGCTTCCCGGTGCTGTTCCTGTATCGCAAGGAGATCACCGACTCGGGCGGCGCGGGCAAGTGGCGCGGCGGGCTGTCGGCCGAATCCTGCTTCATCCCGCACGGCACCGACCGCATCGAGCAGGACACGCTGTCCTCGGGCAACGCGATCCCGACCTCGACCGGCATGATGGGCGGCTACCCGGGCGCGGTGAACCGCTACCGCTTCCTGCGCGACTCGAACGTCGCCGCGCGCATGGGGCTCTCGGACCTGCCGGCGGACATCGACGAGCTGGAAGGCAGCCCGGAGACGCTGCAGCTGCGGCAGCAGGACTTCGTGCAGAACCCGACCGACGTCTACGCCGTGCTGTGGTCGGCGGCCGGCGGCTTCGGCGACCCGCTCGAGCGCGACCCCGCGCGCGTCGCGGCCGACATCGACAACGGTGACGTCTCGATTGCCGCGGCGCAGGAGATCTACGGGGTCGTGCTGGCGGCCGACGGCAGCGCCGACGTCGAGGCGACGCGGCGCGCGCGCGAGGCGCAGCGCCGCGCCCGGCTCGAGCGAGCGACCCGGCCGGAGGGCAGCCCGCGCAGGC
>LJTQ01000181.1 GCA_001303445.1 Betaproteobacteria bacterium SG8_39
CCGCGCGTGCGCGCGAGCCGCCCCGCCCCGCCGGTGCCGGTGCAGACCGCTGCCGACACGCCGACCGGGCTCGAAGGCAGCCGGGTGCTGGTGATCGACGACGAACCGGCGGTGCGCTCGGGCATGCAGACGCTGCTCGAAACCTGGGGCTGCCAGGTGACGGCCTGCGCCAGCCTCGAAGAGGCCGAACGCGCGCTCGACGCGCAGGCCGGCGCCGCCGACCTGATCCTCGCCGACCTGCGCCTGCGCAACGAGGAGAACGGCATCGAGAGCGTGCGCCGGCTGCGCGCACGGCTCGGCGCAGTGCCCGCGCTCCTGATCAGCGGCGACACCGCGCCGGAGCGCCTGCGCGAGGCCGAGGCGAGCGGGCTGCCGCTGCTGCACAAACCGGTTCCCGCCGAGACGCTGCGCACGCATCTGCTCGCCCTGCTCGCACGCTGACCGGCCGGCGTAAAACCCGCTACAGTCGCGGCCATGCGCCATCGTCCGGACTGGCTATCGCAGGGCGTCGAGGTCCTCGTCGAGGCGCTGACGCGAAACAGCGGCGACGCCCGCTATGACGTGGTCATCGTCGGCAGCGGCTACGGCGGCGCCGTCGCGGCGGCGCGCTTCGCGGCGATGCAGGATGCGGCGGGCCGCCCGCTGCGCGTTTGCGTGCTCGAGCGCGGCCGCGAATACGTTCCGGGCACCTTCCCGAACCATTTCGCCGACTTGCCCGGGCATGTGCGTCTGACGCGACCCGACGAGACGGGCGCCCAGCGCCAGCGCGACGGCCTGTTCGACTTCCGCGTCGGTGACGACGTCAGTGCGCTGGTCGGCAACGGCCTCGGCGGCGGCTCGCTGATCAATGCCGGCGTCGCCGAGCGGCCGCACGACGACGTCTTCGCAGACGAGGCCTGGCCCTCGGCGCTGCGCGCGGACCGCGAAGGGCTGCAGCGCGGCTACGAGCAGGCCGAACGCATGCTCGGCGTACGTCCGGCCGAGACGGCGGGCATCGCGAAGTACGAGGCGCTGCGCGGATTCGCGTCGACGCTCGGGCTCGATGCCCGACCGGTGCAGGTCGCGGCCACGGTGCGCGACCGGCGCAGCTGGCTCGGCGTCGAGCAGCACGGCTGCATCGGCTGTGGCGGCTGCGTCACCGGTTGCAATTTCTGGGCGAAGAACACGCTGCCGATGAACTACCTCGCCTACGCGCAACGCGCCGGTGCGCAGCTGTTCACGGGCGCGACCGTGAGCCGGGTCATGCGCAGCGGCTCAGGCTGGACGGTGCACTTCCGGGCGACGGTTGCATCGCACCCGCACACGGCCGACGACGAGCACTCGATCACGACGCCGCATGTCGTGATCGCCGCCGGAACGTACGGCTCGACCGAGATCCTGCTGCGCTCGCGCGAGGCGGGCCTGCGCCTGTCGGAAAAGCTCGGCGAGCGGTTCTCGACCAACGGCGACATGATCAACGTGCACTACGGCTATCCGGGCCGGGTCAATTCCGCGCCGCGGGAGGACGCGCCGTTCGGTGAGCGCAACGTCGGACCGACGATCACCGGCATGTTCGAATCGGGACGCAATCGCGCCGAACGCATCGTCGTCCAGGAACTCGCCATCCCCGGCCCGCTGCGGCGCGTGTTCGAGGAGATCGTCACCACCGGCGCGGTGCCGGTGAACTTGAGCCGCACCGACTGGAGCGCCCATGCAGCGGACGGCGAAGACCCCGCGGCGGTGAGTCCCGACGCGGTCGACCGCGCGCAGGTGCTCGCCGCCTTCGGCGACGACGGTGCCGGGGGTCGGCTCAAGCTCGCCGACAACTGGCAGGCGTCGAACGACGGCGCGGTCTGCGTCAGCTGGGAGAACGCGGGAGACGCCGGGGTGTTCATGCGCCAGGACACGCTGCTGCGCAAGTCAGAACGGCTCGGCGGCGTCTACCTGCGCAACCCGCTGTGGAAGCCGTTGCCGGACGATCTGGCCGGACTGCTTTCCGGCCCGCAGCCGGGCGGCCGCCTGTTCACGGTTCACCCGCTGGGCGGCTGTCCCATGGGCGAAGATGCCGCCGCGGGCGTCGTCGACGACCTCGGGCGCGTCTACGATCCCGAGGTCCGCGCCGATCGCACCCGGGTGCACGACGGCCTGCTGGTGCTCGACGGCTCGATCGTCCCGGTCGCGCTCGGCATCAACCCCTTGCTCACCATCACCGCGCTCGCCGAGCGCGCGACGCGAAAAGTCGCGGCGCTGCGCGACTGGAGCTACCGGAAGTCGCCCTGGCAGCAGCCGCTGCCGCCGCGGCCCGAGTTCGCCCGCAACCGGCTGCCGGAGCCGTCACGCACGGTCATCCGTTTCGCCGAACGCATGCGCGGCGAGCTGCGCCTCGCGCGCGGCGCGGAAAAGCGCACCGTGCACCTGGATGTCCGTTTCGAAGACATCGAGAACATCGCCGATTTCCTGCGCCGCGGTCCGCACGCGGTGCCCATCAAGACCGCGACCCTGCGCGTTTTCGCGCCTCGCAGCGAGACTGCTGCGGCGGGCGGCGCAGCGGCGTCGGCCAAGGTCTCCGGCACCGTGTACTGGATGGCGCGCGGGCGCAGCGGCATGCTCAAACGCAGCCTGCGCGCGCTCGTCGCCTGGTGGCGCATGCGCGGGCTGGCCGACATTTTCGAGGAGCTCCGGCATGCGGGCCTGTTCGCCGCGCTGCGGCAGTTCCGACGGGGCGGCTCGATCATCAGCCTCGCCTCGAACGTCGGCGAGGTGCGCCACCTGCGCTACGCGCTGCGGCTGGACAGCGACCTGGTCGTCGACGGCCGGACCGTGCTGCCGGCAGGCAGCGAGATCAACGGCCTGAAGACCTTCCGCTATTGCTTCGACGGCAACCCCTGGCGACAGCTCTCCGAGCTTGCCGTCACGATCCGGCCGGCGGGCGCAGGCGCGTTCAAGGCCGGCCTGCTCGAGGTCGACCTGCGGCACATGCTGCGCCGCTTTGCCGCGCAGTTGCAGATCGTGCGCCAGAGCGACCTGCCGAGCGCGCTGATGGATATCGCGTCGATCGCGCTGTTCATGCTGCGCATCGTCTTCAAGGTCCACTTCTGGAGCTTCCGCGCGCCGGAATACGAGCGCTTCGATCCCGACCGGGCGCGGCGCCGGCTGCCGCAGCCGCTCGCAGGACTCCGGTTTGAGCGTCAGAACGTGCGCGTGCCGCCCGACCCGGAACAGATCGCCAAGGGCATCGTGCGCGATCCCATCGTCCTGCCCCTCAGCCGCTACCGGCTGCCGGACGGGCGTGACGCCCACGGGCCCGTCGTGTTGTTCCACGGCTTCGGCGCGAGCGGCGCGCAGTACGCCCACCCGAAGATGCCGCGCAGCCTGGTGCGCCACCTGGCGGAAGCCGGGTTCGACGTCTGGGTGGCCGAGCTGCGTACCAGCATCGCGCTGCCCACGGCGTGGTGCCAGTGGACGCTGGACGAGATCGCCAAGGAAGACATTCCGGCGATCGTCGACCATGTGCTGCGCGTCACCGGGGAAGACGGTCGTCCGCGAGACACGCTCGATGTCGTCGCCCACTGCATCGGCTCGGCGATGTTTTGCACCGCCGCCCTGGCCGGAAGGCTCGACGGCAAGGTTCGCCGCGCCGCACTGCTGCAGGTCGGCCCGCTCATCGAGCTGTCTCAGGGCAACCGGTTCCGCGGGCATGTCGCGGCGGCCATGCGCCGCTACATGCTGGCCGATCATGTCAACAGCTCGGTCGACGACCGCGCGGACGCGATGAATGTCGTGCTCGACCGCGTGCTCTCGACCTACCCCTACCCGGATTCCGAGATTCCGCACCATCGCCTCTCCCCGCCGTGGAAGGCGCACACGCACTTCGCGAACTGCAACCGGGCGGCAGGCATCTTCGGCCGCTTGATCCAGCACGACAAGGTGGCGCCCGAGATGCTCGATGCGCTCGGCGACCTTCTCGGGCAGACCAACCTCAAGACCTTCGAGCAGACCGTGCAGTATGCGTTCTACGAGCGGCTGACCGACTATGAAGCGGTCAACGTCTACGTCACCGACGAGAACGTGCGCCGGCATTTCAGCTTTCCCGTGCTGTTTCTTCACGGAGAAAAAAACGACGTCTTTCACCCGCTGACCACCGAGCGCTCGCAGACGCTGCTGAAGAGCGTGTTCGGCCCGTCACATCCGGCAGAGCGGATCGTGCTCGCCGGTTACGGGCACCTGGATCCCCTCATCGGCCGCGCCAGCGAGCAGGACGTGTTCGATCCGATCTCGACCTTCCTGCGCCGCCGCGGACTCCAAGCCACCGAACACGGCACGCGGCGCGCGGCGCGCGACGCGCGCACGCCGCTCGTCGGCCCGGTTCTCGGCTGGACGCGGCAGGAGGACGGCCGCTGGGTGGCGCGCCTCTGGTGCCGCATGGACGACCGCCAGTCCTACCCCGCGTTCCTCATGACCATCGTGTTCGACGCACAGGGCAACGCGGTGCCCGGGCACGCCCGCAGCGTGCCGCTGTTCTACGCCAGCAACTACGAGAAGTTCGAGGACATCGCCGGACAGCTCGACCTGCACGGCATCGCCGACGTGCCGCTGCCGACCCCGCCCGGCGACTACGAAATTGTCACGCTCGGTGCCCACGCGACCATGGAAGAGGCGCCGAGCGACGCCCAGTCCGTCTCCTCAGCCGCCAGTGACGCGCCATACGGCGCCTTCGAATCGATGGACTTGATGAAGCCCTGGCACACCAGCCCGGTCACCGGCCCGGCGGGCGAGCGCGAAGTCTTCGTTCCCGAGCCCCTGCCGGAGGCGTACGTCGAGATCATCGAGCGTACGCGCCGCCAGCCCGCCGCGGTCGAGCAGCGCAGGGACGGCAGGCGCGCGCGCTTTCCGGACGACCCGGGCTACGAGACACGGCCGGACGCGGTACAGGTGAGCGCTGCCCTGCTCAGGCGGCTCGGCGCGCAGGATGCGATCGACTTCGCGCTCGCCAGCTGCCGCTACCCCAGCATGATGATCGACCGCACGCAGGCCGACGCGATGTTCGGCCGGCTGCGCGAGCTGCTGGACGACGCGAACGACACAGCACCGTCGCTGCTGCTGCTCGCCGGCGATCAGATCTATGCCGATGCGACCGCCGGCCTGTTCGACCCCAAGAGCCGGCGCGAGCGCTTCTACGACGCCTACCACGAGGCCTGGACAGCGCCGCATGCGCGCGAGGTGCTGCGCCGCCTGCCGACCTACATGTCGCTGGACGATCACGAGGCGGAGGACGACTGGCATCCGGAGGAATTCGGCCCGGTCGACAGCGACGCGTCGCGCCGCGTCCCCAACCAGATGCACGAGTGGGCGCTGCAGGCGTTTCGCGAGCACCAGCTGGCGCACTCGCCCTGGAAAACCTACGTCGCGGGCGAATCAAAAAGACACAGCAAGGATCTGGCCAGGCCCGGCTTCTGGTACCGCTTCGATGCGGCAGGCTTCCCGTTCTTCGTCTGCGACACCCGCAGCACGCGCGTCGGCCGCACGACCATCATGTCGGCGGCACTGCACAGCGCCCTCGAGGAATGGCTCGATGCGCAACAGCGTGAAGTCGGCAACCGCCCCAAGTTCGTCGTCTCACCCAGCGTCGTCGTGCCGTTCCTCAAGGACGCCTCGCGCAGGTCCGCATACAGTCGGCGTTCCGATGGCTGGCAGGGCTTCCCCCAGTCACTGCAAAGGCTGTTCGCCTTCATCGCCGACAGGGGCGTGCAGAACGTCGTCTTCCTCAGCGGCGATCCGCATTGCGCGATGACCAGCCGGCTGGAGATCGATGGCGCGAACGGACCGCTGCAGGCGCTGTGCGTCATCGGCTCGCCGATGTATGCCCCGTTCCCCTTCGCCAACTCGAGCCCGGACGATTTCGAACTGGCTGGCACGATGGCGCTCGCGGGCGGACGCAGTCTGCGCTACGAGCGGCTGCGCAGCGTCGAGGGCAACAGCTTCACGACCGTCGGCGCGCGTCGCAACGGCAGGGGCTGGGCGATCGGCGTGCGCGTCCACGGCCTGGACGGCGTGCTCGATGAAGCGGAATACACGCTGCCCTGAGCCGGGCACCGCGCACAGCCGGATCTAGCCCGCGTCGTACAGCTTGCGGATCGCCGCGGTGTCGAGCTCGGTGTCGCCGCGATGCGCGAGGGTGCGGAACTGCTGCAGCGCGAGCCCCATCAGCGGCACCGGCGCCTTCATGCCGCCGGCCCACTCGTTGACCATCTCGAGGTCCTTCAGCAGCTGGCGCACGTAGCCGCGCGGCGCATAGTCGCGCTCGACCATTCGCGGCCAGTAGGCGTGCAGCATCGGCCCGTCGGCATAGCCGCCGGACAGGCACTCCGG
>LJTQ01000182.1 GCA_001303445.1 Betaproteobacteria bacterium SG8_39
CTTCGCCGTCCGCCTGCCGTGCCACAAGGCGCTGCACGCCGAGCGGGCCGTACAGCGTACCGCTGACGCCGCGCAGTTCGAGCCGGCCGTCGCTGGCGCGCTGCAGCGCCTGCACGACCGTCGCCAGCGCATGCTCGGTCCGGCTCCACGCGACGAGTGCGCCCAGGGCGACGACCAGCAACAGCGCGACGGCCGCAAGCCGCCGCGGCCAGCGCCGTGCTCGCGGCCTTGCCTGCGCCCGCGTGTCCGTTGCCGTCAGAACGAGTACCCCACGGAAAAGTGGACGCGGTAATCGTCGATGTCGCGCCCGTAGGCGACGTCCAGCGCCAGCGGCCCGATCGGACTCTTGTAGCGCGCGCCGACGCCGTAACCCAGCTTGAGATCCATGTCGCGCACGCTGTCGGCCGCGTCGCCCGCATCGACGAAGGTGGCGATGCCGTAGGTCTCGTTGAACATGTGCACGTACTCGGCGCTGGCGAGTCCCAGCACGCGCCCCCCGGTCACCGCCCCGTCAAGGCGCACGCCGAGACTTTCGAATGCATAGCCGCGCACCGTGGTGCTGCCGCCGGTGCGAAACAGGTAGCGCGAGGGCACGCGGCGCGGGTCGGATGCCCAGGTGCGGCCCAGCTCCGCCCGTGCGATGAACGTATCGCGCTCGCCCACGGGGATAAAGCCGGTCGCCTTGGCATAGCCGTTGATGAAGCTTTCGTCGGTCAGCAGCCCTTGCAACGCGGCGGCCGTCTTCAGGTTGAGCATCCAGCCCCGGCGCGGATCGATGAGATTGTCGACCGTGCGCCAGGTCCAGCTGCCGTACAGCGGCAGCGATTTGAGGCGCTCGCTGGTGACGTCGCCAATCTCCTTTTCTTCGTAGGTCGGCGCGAGCCCCAGCTCCGAATCACGCTCGCGTCCCGGCGTCAGGCGCCGGATCAGCGCACTTACACTGGTCGTCGTCTGGTTCTGGATGTCCTCGCGATCAAAGAGGACGCCGACGCCATAGCGATGGCCGCGCGCGTCGCGCGGCGTGAGTACCTCGCTGAACGCCGCCTGCTCGCGCTGCGCGATGCGCAGCCCTGAGGTCCACTGCCACGGGGTGCCGAAGAACGCGCGTTGCGCGTACACCGCCTCCACCTTGAAGCCGACATCGGTGCTGTAGCCGGCGCCCAGCCTGAGCCGGCGGCGCGGCGTCTCGACCACGCTCACCCTGATCGGCGCGCTGTCGGGCCGCGCGGCGTCGAGCTCGGCGCTGACCAGCGCGGAGGTGAAGTACGTTGTCTCCAGCAGATCGCGCTGCAGATCGCTCAGTTTCTTCTGGCTGAACGGCGTTCCCGGTGCAATGCGGTTGAGGTCGCGCACGATCGATTCGGGATAACGCTCGAGCCCGCTCACGCGCAGCGGGCCGAGCGTGACCGCGGGACCACTGTCGACGAGCACGCGCAGGCGGACGGTGCGCGCCTTCGGGTCGACCCGTGCCTCGCTTTCCGCAACTTGCGCCAGCGGGTAACGCTCGTCGATCAGCGCACGCAGCAGGCCGTCCTTGCCCTCGTCCCACCGTGCCTGACGGAAGCGATCGCCGACCTTGAGCGGCCAGCTGGCCTCGAGCGCGCTGCGGCGCTCGGCGTTGTCCCAGCGCGCTTCGCTGATCGTGCCGCGGAACTGCAGCTCGACTGCGCTGATGCGCGACGGCTCGCCCAGCTCAACCGCGTAGCGCGCGGTCCATTGCTGCGCGCCCTGGTCGATGCGCAGCTCGACGCGCGGCGAGAAGTAGCCCTCGGTGGCCAGCAGCTCGCGGATCTCGCTCGCCGCGCGCCCCGTGAGGCGCTCGAAGCGGCGCTGATTGACCCCCTCCTTCACCCGCCGCACGATGCGCAGGTTGTTCTCCAGCAGCGCGCGGACCTCTTCCGGCGCATCAATCCGCACCGCGAAGGTCGGCTCTGCAGCCCGCACCGTCGCAATCGACAGCGCTATCAGCGCCGCCACGGCTGCGCCGAGCAGGCGCCAGCTGCTGCGAGGTTGCATGACGGATCTTGGATGTCGCCGGCGAGCGCGGCGCAAATCAAGCCGATTTTACACCCTGCATGCGATGTGCACCGGCCGCAACGCCGGCCTCCGCCGCCGAGATCAGTTCAATTTGAGTCCGATCCCCAGAATCACCTTCGTATCGGTGTCCTTGCGCCCCAGCGCCGGCTTGCTCTCGTTGTGGAAGTCGAGCTGCAGGTTGGTATAGAAGTCGTCGACGATATCCATGCGCAGCCCGGTCGAGGCGTCGAACACGCGGTTCTTGTCGCCGCCGGTGTACACCAGATAGCCATGGCGGTAGAAGTACTCGAACTTGTCGCGGTAGAAACGGTGACGGAAATCGAGCTTCCAGAACGCCGCACCGGATTCCGAGGTCTCGCCGGCGACCTCCTCGTGCACCAACGCCGGGCCCACCGAGGTTTTGAGGGAGCGGCGCGCGTCGTCGTAGAACTGGTAGCCGAGACCCGCGCCGAGCGTCACGCGCCGGTCGAGGTCGCGCACCGGATCACGCGAGTAGCCCGCCGCAGCCGCGAAGTACCAGTGCTCCCCGAACAACCAGTTGTAGTCGTAGCCCAGATCGAACTGATTCCTCCCGACCGTACCCTCGGTCTTCTGGTAGTTGTAGGCGAGCTTGCCCTCGTGACGATGGTCGCCAAAGCGCACCATGCCATAGGCCTGCACCAGGGCGTTGGTCGTATCGCTGTTGCCCGAAGAGCTGTCGGCATTCACATCGGTGCGCGCTTCCCATTCGAATGGCGTCTGCGGCTCGGCGAGCTCTTCCACCTTGCTGAGCTCGAGCGGCGTTTCCTCGCCGTTGCGCACGAGGACCTGGTTGCCCTGCGCATCGACGCCGAGCTGACCGACGAACTTCTTCTCTTGCCCCATCTCGAATTCGAAGTCGCGGCGCGCGTCGATCGTCTTCACCTTATCGAGTTTGACCTTGATCTCGTCGGCATAGGGCGGCTCGATGTACACCTCGCCGTCCCAGATCTTGCTGATCTTCCCCGTAATGCGATCGCCGTTCTGCATCAACAGCACGTCGGCGGCGAGGGCCGACCCCATGGTCAGTGACATCGCGAGCAACAATAGCCCTCGCATCCACACGCGCATCGCCATGCTCATTCCTCTCTTCCTCACGCGGGACAAGACCCCGCAATCGATAAGGTCTCCTTCGAGTGCCGGCACGGTACCCGGGGGGACGTCCGCCGATGCTAGCGAGAACCGGCGGAGACGCAAAATTGCGGCCGTTTCACAGTGCCGCCGTTGCCGTCCTCCGATGCGATCTGCTAGAGTCGCGGCCCTCGCGCCCGCGGCCCCGTCGCGGGTGCGCAGTGCACGCTCAACCACCCACCCAGGAGTCCCATTCCATGAAGCTCATCGCAGCCCTCGCGCTCGCCCTCGGCGTCGCGTTCACCGCCCCCGCGCTTGCGCAGGAAAAGAAGTCCGCCGACACCAACATGCAGATCCTGCGCGACAAGATCAAGGCCGACAAGAAGCTGGTCGTCGCAGCGAACATGAATCTGTCGGACGCGCAGGCGAAGCAATTCTGGCCGATCTACGACGCCTACCAGAAGGACCTCGAAACGCTCAACCGGCGCATCGCCAAAGTGATCGTCGAATACGCGGAGGCCGACCAGAAGGGCGCCATGACCGACGCGCTGGCGGCAAAGCTGATCAACGAGTCGATCGCAGTCGAGCAGGCCGAGGCCGCAGCGCGCAAGCGCGTCGCCGGAAAGCTCAGCAAGGCGCTGCCGGGCAAGGTTGCCGCACGCTACCTGCAGATCGAGAGCAAGATCCGCGCCGCGGTGCGCTACGATCTCGCGTCCGAGATTCCGCTGGTCGAGTAGTCGGGCCCGTTTTGCATCGCTACGCCGCAAGCACCTGAAAGGCGAGGATCGCGAGCGTCAGCGCAAATGCCGTCGCCGGCACCCACAGCGGCACGCTCAGCACGCCGGCGGGTGCCGGCGTGCGCCGCTTGATGCGCAGCAGGGCGAAGTTCACCAGCGTAAACACCGCCAGCAGGATGAAGCTGGTGGCCTTGGCGAGCGTGACCAGCGGCAGCCACAACGCCAGCAGCAGCACGCCCAGCGTCATGATCAGCGTGGTCGTGAGCGGTGTCTGCGTGCGCGGGTGCACGTAGTCGAGCCCGCGCGGCAGCCAGCCCTCGCGCGTCATGCCGTACAGGATGCGTGAGCCCATGATGATCTGGATCAGCGCACCATTGATCGCCGCGATCATGCCGATCAGGCCGATGAACCAGGGCGAAGCACCCGTCGCCCGCTCGTAGATCACGGCGAGCGGCGCTTCGGACCGCGCGAGCTCGGCGGGCGCGACGCTCAGCACCGCGACCAGCGAGATCAGCATGTAGAGCACGGTCGCCGCGCCGGTGGCGAGCAGGATCGCCAGCGGCAGGTTGCGCCGCGGCGCCTGCACCTCCTCGGCCACGGTAACCATGTCCTCGAAGCCGAGGAACGCGTAGAACGCGAGAAACGCGCCCAGCAGGACACCGCTCCAGGCCGCGGGCTGCGCCGGCGGCAGCAGCTCGTGCAGTCGCGCAGGCAGCTCGGCGAAGCGTCCGCCCGCCACGCCGATGATCAGCAGCAGCCCGGCGACCTCGACCAGCGTGGTCACTGTCGCCACCCACACCGACTCCACGATGCCCCAGGCCGCGAGCAGGCCGAGCGCGAGCACCAGGACGCAGACGATTGTCCATCGCGGCGCCGGCACGAACAGATGCAGGTAGCCGACGAAACCGTTGGCGAGCGTCGCGGCCGACACCACGCCCGCGGCCGCGAGCGCAAGCCCGACCGCGAGCGTGAGCCACTGCCGGCCGTAGCCTTCGTGCACGTAGAGCGCCTCGCCGGCGCTCTTGGGATAGCGCGAGGCGAGCTCGGCAAAACTGAGTGCGGTGAACAGCGCGACGACGCCGGCCGCGGCGAAGGCGACCGGCGCGTACATCCCGGCGGCTCCAGCCACCTTGCCGGTCAGCACGTAGATGCCGGCACCGATGATCGTGCCAAGTCCGTACAGCGTGATCAGCGGCAGCGAAAGGGCGCGGCGCAGCGGGGCGGGAGGTGGCATAGCGATGGATCCGACCCGGCGCTGTGTGCCGCGCAGCCTGCGCGCGCCCAGCGGGCCACCGGATCATGCGGGGTGCGTTACTCGGCCTCCATCGGTACCGTCGGCCGCGTGCCGCGCACCACGATACCGCCGCGCGCGCCCGGCGTCACGCTGCCATAGCGTGGCGCGAACACCTCCGGCAGCGGGCGGCCTTCCCGCGGTGCGAGCCACAGGCGCAACAGATGCCGATGGCGCGCCGGCTGCGGCCAGTTCTCGAAGTCGTTGCGCGAATGCAGGATGACGTGATTGTGCAGGAACTGCATGTCGCCGGGCCGGAAGGCCATCGACAGGTGGATGTCGGGGTCGTTCGACAGTGCATCCAGCAGGTCCATGGCCTCGACCTGCTGCGGGGTGAGCCGCGCAGCCTGCGGGAAGTTGCGCTGCGCCGACTCGATGTACTGGCGCACGTAGATGCAGGAAAGCCGCCCCGCATACCAATGGAAGATCGGCATGTCGAACCAGGGCTGCATGCCCTCGGGCACCTCACCGCGCCGGTCGGTGGGATACGGCAGGAACAGCGCCGGCACCAGGTCGGGTCGCCGACGGCAGACCTCGTTGTACAGCGTCGTCGAACTGACGATGAAGCTCTCGCCGCCCGCTTTGGCGGTCTTCAGGCAGAGCAGGCCGACGATGTCGCAGGAATCCGTGTGGTACTCGAGCTTGCGATGCGTCTGGTAGTAGCGCACCTTCGGGTCGGATACGTCGAGCCCGAGGTCCTTGACGTGGCCGAGCAGATGCCCCTTGGCGTTCTGCGAGCGCGGCACGCCGAGATGGCTGCCAAGCCCCATGAACGCGATCGCCTGCGCCTCGCGCGGGTAGCGCTCGACCTCGAAGCCGCGCAGCAGCACGAAGCCGCGGCCGTCCAGCAACTCATTCAGCGCGCCGCGCAGCCGTGCGCCGAGCGTCGGCAGCGGAAACTGCGCCGGCTCGATCGTCGCGAGCGGCCGGCCTGCGGCCTGAAAATTTCGGATCGCGGCATCGAGCTCGGCGCGATGCGCGGGCGTCAACTCCACGCCCCAGTCCGCCTCGCGCGCGCGCAGCTCGCGCCCGACCCACGCGGACGCTGCGCGGATCGCCGCGGGTGGCGTCACGGCGCCGGCGGTTGTGTCAAAAGTCATGCTGAGAGAAGAATCGTCTCGCGCGCGAGCTATTAGGGTAACGCACCATCGGATAGACTTCG
>LJTQ01000183.1 GCA_001303445.1 Betaproteobacteria bacterium SG8_39
TGATGATCAGCGGCTCGAACGTGCGCATCCCGGCGCACTACCACGGCAGCATCGTCGGCGTGACGCTCGCCTTCATGGGACTCGCCTACCTGCTGCTGCCGCGCCTGGGTTTCGCCGCGGTCCCGCCGCGCGCCGCGCGCTGGCAGCTCTGGCTTTACGCCGGCGGGCAGCTGATGCATGTCGCCGGCCTGGTCTGGTCGGGCGGCTACGGCGTGCAGCGCAAGGTGGCGGGCGCTGCGCAGGCGCTGCGCAGCACGGAGGAAATCATCGCCATGGGAATCATGGGGCTCGGCGGCCTGATCGCGGTGATCGGCGGCACGCTGTTTCTTGTTCTGGGCTTCATCGCGGTGTTCCGCGGCCGGGCGCGGCCGGGCGCGGGTTGATGGATCTGGTCTATTTCACGGTGATCGCGATCGGCCTGTACTTCACGGCCGACGCGCTGCTCGAGTGGATCGAGCGCAGGCGCGGGTCGCGCTTCGCGAACCGCCAGATCGTGTTTTTCGCCATCATCCTGCCGCTCGCGCTGCTCACGTTCTGGCTGCTGCGCGCGTTCTCAGGCGGCGCCTGAGCGCGTCCGGCTGCCCGACAGGCCGGCCGTGCATCGCAGGCTGTTTTCCCGGCGTCGCGTTTCGCCGCCGTCGGTGGCGAGTCGCGACCCGGGCGGGTAGACTGCGAAGGTTGCCGGTGAAGTGGACGTGCGGAAGTGCGCCGGCGTCGGCGTGCAACGTTCCCTGCGGCATTGATCGGTCCGCATCCGGCGATTGAGGCTAAGAGCATGCGGCTGTCCCTGCGCTTCATTCTGCCGCTCGGCATTGCCCTTGCGGCGATCGCCTACGCGGTCGTGCCGCTGGTCGATCGTCTCGCCCTGCAGTGGTTCGTGCGCGACCTCGACGACCGCAGCGCGATCATCGCGCGCGGGCTGAACGAGCGACTGGTCGAGCTGCTGCGCGACCCCGCCGGCGGTTCCATCGTCGGGCTGTTCGAGCGCACGGTGCGCCAGGAGCGCGTCTTCGCGATCGGCCTGTGCACGCCGCAGGGCACGCTCGCCTATGCCTCGAGCCGCTTCCCGAGCCAGGTGGACTGCGCGCGGGCCCTGGCGCTCACCGACGATCACATGGTTGCGCTCGCCGAGGGTCCCTTGCATGTCGAGGTCACGCCGGTAAAAAGCGGCTCGGCCCGGCTCGGTTCGCTGGTGGTGATGCACGACATGAGCTTCGTCGAGCGGCGCAGCGACGAATCGCGGATGTACATCGTCTACTTGTTCGCCGGGATTGTGGCGGTCGTCGCGTTGATTACGGTCATCATTGCCGAGCTGTCCTGGCGCGGCTGGGTCGCCGGCTTCAAGGCGCTGCTCTCGGGCGCCGGCTCGACGCGTGAGGATGGCACGACCCGGGTGCCCGAGCTGCGCCCGATCGAGGCCGACCTCAAGGCGCTGGTGCGCGACCTCGAGACCGAGCGCAGCACGCGCGACGACTCGCACACCGTCTGGGCGCCGGAGGCGCTGCGCCGCATCCTGCGCGAGGACCTGAAGGGCGACGAGATCCTGATCGTGTCGAACCGCGAGCCCTACCTGCACGTGCGGCGCGAGGGCAACGTCATCGACATCCAGCGTCCGGCGAGCGGCCTGGTGACGGCGCTCGAGCCGGTGATGCGCGCCTGCTCCGGCACCTGGATCGCGCACGGTGCGGGCTCGGCCGATCGCGACGCGGTCGACCAGTACGACCGCGTCATGGTGCCGCCCGACAAGCCCGCCTATCGCATCCGGCGGGTCTGGCTGAGCAAGGAAGAGGAGCAGGGCTACTACTACGGCTTCGCCAACGAGGGGCTCTGGCCGCTGTGCCACATCGCGCATGCCCGCCCGGTGTTCCGCGCCGAGGACTGGGAGCAATACAAGGCGGTCAACCGGCGCTTCGCCGACGTCGTGGTTGACGAGGCGCGCAGCGAAGATCCGATCGTGCTGGTGCAGGACTATCACTTCGCGCTGGCGCCGCGCATGATCCGCGAGCGCCTGCCGCTGGCGACGATCATCACCTTCTGGCACATCCCCTGGCCCAATCCGGAGGTGTTCGGCATCCTGCCGTGGCGCGAGGAGGTGCTCGAGGGCATGCTCGGCTCGTCGATCCTCGGCTTTCATACGCAGTTCCACTGCAACAACTTCTTCGACACGGTCGACCGCCTCCTCGAGGCGCGCGTCGACCGGGAGACCTTCACCATTTCCTACGGCGGCGAGCCGACCGAGGTGCGGCGCTATCCGATCTCGATCGAGTGGCCGCCGGCCGCGCTCGTCAATCAGCCGCCGGTCGAGGACTGCCGCCGGCGCGTGCGCGAGCGGCTGAATCTTCCGGCCGATGCACTGCTCGGCGTCGGCGTCGACCGGCTCGACTACACCAAGGGCATTCTCGAGCGCTTCCTCGCCGTCGAGCACCTGCTCGAAACCAAGCCGCAGTGGCTGGGTCGGTACAGCTTCCTGCAGATCGCGGCACCGTCGCGTTCCTCGCTCGACGAGTACCAGAACCTCGAGCACCGGGTGCGCGCTGCGGCGCAGCGCATCAACGGCCGCTTCGGGCGGCCCGGCTATCAGCCGATCCTGCTGCTGCTCGAGCACCACACCGCCGAGCAGGTCTACGAAATCTACCGCGCGGCCGAGCTGTGCTATGTCTCGAGCCTGCACGACGGCATGAACCTGGTGGCGAAGGAGTTCGTCGCGGCGCGCGAGGACGAGCAGGGCGTGCTGCTGCTGTCGCAGTTCACCGGCGCGGCGCGCGAGCTGGTCGAGGCGCTGATCGTCAACCCCTACGACATCCAGCAGTGCGCCGCGGCCATGGACGTGGCGCTGTCGATGCATCCCGAGGAGCAGCGCGCGCGCATGCGCGCGATGCGCCACCTGGTGCAGGAGTTCAACGTCTATCGCTGGGCGGGGCGGATGCTGATCGATGCGGCGCGCATGCGCCACCGACGCCGAGTGCTGTCACGGGTGCGCAGCACGCGCCTGGCGCCGACCGGCACGCAGGGATGAACAGGCGGCCGCCCGAGCCTGAGGCGAAGTACGCAGCGCCGCCCCTGCCGACGGCCCATTGGGCGCTGTTTCTCGACATTGACGGCACGCTGCTCACGCATGCCGAGACGCCGGACGCGGTGTACGTGGACGACGCGCTGCGCGCGCTGCTCGAGCGCCTCTACGCGCAGCGCGACGGTGCGCTGGCGCTGGTCAGCGGGCGCTCGATCGACGACGTCGACGCGCTGTTCGAGCCGCTGGTGCTGCCGGTCGCCGGACAGCACGGCGTGGAGTGGCGCGACGCGGCCGGCGGCCTGCACCACCTGCCGTTTCCGGAAGACCACCTGCGCCAGGTGGCGCAGCGCTTCGCCGCGTTCAAGGCGCGCCATCCGGGCATCGTCTTCGAGGACAAGGGCCACAACCTCGCGCTGCATTACCGGCTGGCGCCGCATCTCGAGCGCGAGGTCCGCACCCTGGTCGAGCACGCGGTCGCGGATCTCGGCGCGGACTTCGAGCTGCAGGCCGGCAAGCTGGTCTACGAGCTCAAGCCCGGCGGGCACGACAAGGGCACCGCGATCGCGTCCTTCATGTCGGTGGCGCCCTTCGCCGGACGCACGCCGGTGTTCATCGGCGACGACCTGACCGACGAGTACGGTTTCGCCACCGTTCAGCGCCTCGGCGGGCACGCGGTCAAGGTCGGCGAGGGCGAGAGTGCCGCCGACTGGCGGTTGCCCGACGTCGAGGCGGTGCGCGCCTGGCTCGCCAGCGCGGTAAAGTAGCGTCCTGCGCCGCGGGCTCCGCGGCATCGACACGAGGAACCCCGATGGGCGTCGACGAGCGTATCGCGCGCATGCACGCGGAACTGACCGGCTGGCGGCGGGACATCCACGCCCACCCCGAGCTCGGCTTCGAGGAAAACCGCACCGCCGGCCTGGTGGCCGACCGGCTGCGCGCCTTCGGCTGCGAGGTGCACACCGGGGTCGGCAAGACGGGCGTGGTCGGCGTGCTGCGCGCCGGCAGCGGCAAGGCCGCGGTCGGGCTGCGCGCCGACATGGACGCGCTGCCGATCCACGAGGCGAACAGCTTCGCGCACCGCTCCAAGCGCGACGGCAAGATGCACGCCTGCGGCCATGACGGGCACACCACCATGCTGCTCGGGGCGGCGAAGTATCTCGCCGAGACGAAGAATTTCGACGGCACGGTGCACTTCATCTTCCAGCCCGCCGAGGAGGGCATCGGCGGCGCGCAGGCGATGATCGCCGACGGCCTGTTCGAGCGCTTTCCCTGCGACAGCGTGTTCGGCATGCACAATCGGCCCGGGCTGCCGGTGGGCAAGTTTGCCGTGCGCTCGGGCGCGATGATGGCGGGCGGCGCGTTCTTCGACATCGACATCATCGGCAAGGGCGCGCACGGCGCGCGGCCGGAATCGAGCGTCGATTCGGTGGTCGTCGCGGCGCACCTCACGACCGCGCTGCAGACCATCGTCTCGCGCAACGCGCCGCCGGTCGAAACCGCGGTGCTGTCGGTCACGAAGATCCACGGCGGCGACGCCTACAACGTGATTCCGCAGACCGCGCGCCTTTCGGGCACGGTGCGCGCGTTCTCGCGCGAGGTCATGGCGCTGGTCGAGCGCTCGATGAAGCGCATCGCGAACGGCGTGGCAGAGGCCTTCGGCGCGCGTGCCGAGGTCGACTTTCGCTTCATCTTCGCGCCGACGGTGAACGATGCCGAGCAGGCGGAGTTCGCGGCACGCATCTGTACCGACGTGGTCGGCGCACAGAACGTGGTGCGCGACCCGCCGCTGATCATGGCCTCGGAGGACTTCTCCTTCATGCTCGAAAAAGTGCCGGGCTGCTATTTCAACGTCGGCAACGGCGCGGGCGAGAGCGTGTGCGAGGTGCACAACCCGGGCTACGATTTCAACGACGACGCCTTGCCGCTCGGCGCCAGCGTGCTCGCGCGCATCGTCGAAACCAAGCTCGCCAAGCGCTAGGGGAAGACCGTGAGCGCAGGCACGCCGCTGCGCATCGCGCGTACGCTCTACGCGCCGGAGCACGAGGCCTTCCGCGACATGGTGCGGCGCTTCGTCGCCGCCGAGATTGCGCCGCATCTGCTCGAGTGGGAGGCGGCCGGGGTCACGCCGCGCGCGCTGTGGGAGAAGGGCGGTGCGGCCGGGATCCTCGGCGCCTGCTTTCCCGAGGCCTACGGCGGCTCGGGCGGTGACTTCCGCTTCGACGCGATCACCATCGAGGAGCTGGGCCGCGTCGGTGCGCATGCGCCGGCCTGGGACCTGCATTCTTCGATCGTCGCGCCGTACCTGATCCATCACGGCAGCGAGGCGCAGAAGCAGGCCTGGCTGCCGAAGATGGCCTCGGGCGAGGTGATCGCCTCGATCGGCATGACCGAGCCGGCCTCGGGCAGCGACCTCGGCGGCATCCGCACGCGCGCCGAGCGCCGCGGCGACCATTACCGGGTGAACGGTTCGAAGACCTTCATCACCAACGGCGTCATCGGCGACCTGACGCTGCTGGTGGTGAAGACCGATCCGGCGCTGAAGGCGCGCGGCGTGTCGCTGCTGCTGGTCGACACCTCGACCCCCGGCTACCGCAAGGGGCGCAACCTGAAGAAGGCGGGCAACAAGGCGCAGGACACCGCGGAGCTCTTCTTCGAGGACATGCGCGTGCCGGTCGAGAACCTGCTCGGCGAGGAAAACGGCGGCTGGCGGCTGATGATGGCCGAGCTGGTGCAGGAGCGCCTCACCGTCGCGGTGCGCGCGGTCGCCACCTGCGAGGCGGCGCTCGAGGCGACCATCGACTACACCAAGTCGCGCAGCGCCTTCGGCCAGACGGTCTTCGAGTTCCAGCACAGCCGCTTCACGCTCGCCGATCTGGTCGCCGAGCTGCAGGCCGCGCGCGTGTTCACCGACCGCTGCATCGAGCTGCACGTCGCGGGCGCCCTCGATGTGCCGACCGTGGCGATGGCCAAGCTGCTCACCACCGAGCTGCAGAGCAAGCTGCTCGACGCCTGCGTGCAGCTGCACGGCGGCAACGGCTACATGTGGGACTACCCGATCACGCGCATGTGGGCCGACGCGCGGGTGCACCGCATCTACGCCGGCACCAGCGAGATCATGCGGGATCTCATCGCGCGGTCGCTCTGAGCGGGCTGCGCCGATGATGCGGACGCTGTTCCTGCGCGCCAGCCGGCTGCGCGGCGCCGAGGACCTCTTCGTCGATCCCGGGGAGCGGGTGAGCGGCCATGCGGCACAGGACACGACGCTCAAGCTCGCCGCCGGGCTTG
>LJTQ01000184.1 GCA_001303445.1 Betaproteobacteria bacterium SG8_39
CGACGGCACCCCCCAGATAGGCGCTGCGCGCCGCGCGCAGCGCCATGCGCAGCGCTTCGATATCCGCCGCGTTCGAGCGCGCCGGGTCCTTCTCGAACCACTTCGGCACCATCATTTCCGCGCTTGCGCCCCAGGCCTCGGCGCCGTCCGCCAGCCGGATGTGCGCGCGCACGAACGCCTGCGGCGCACGCTCGAGCGTCACCATGCCGAAGCGAAACGGCAGGCGCAGTACCACGGGGCGCTCGAAAAGCTCGATCGCGCGGATCGAAAAACGCGGCAACGGCGGCGCCGGCATCGTTCAGTGCGCCTCGAGCGCCTCGAGAATGCCGCGCAGGTAGCCGATGGCGCGCGCCGCCGCGCTCGGCCCGTCCGGCACGTAGTCGAAAGGCTCGACCGCAACGTCGCCCCTGTAGCCGGTGCGCTTCAGCGCGGCGAACAGCGGCGCGAAGGTCTGCTCGCCCTGGCCGGGGCCGCGCCGGTTGCGGTCGTTCACCTGCACATGCGCGATCAGGCCCTCGGGCACCCAGCGCTCGACCAGCTCCGGCAGCGAGGCGCGCTCGGCGCGACCGGCGGCGCTGCAATCGAGCATCGAGCGCAGCGCCGGGTTGCCGACCTGCGCAACCAGTGCGGCGGCCTCGTCGAGCGTGTTGATGAGCGGCGTCGCATCCGGCGCGAGCGGCTCGACGCAGTACGTCACGCCGGCCTGCCGGGCGCGCTCGGCGACCGCGGCGAAGCATTCGCGCGCCCGCTCGGTGGCGGCGGCGCGCGTCTCGCCCGCCTCCAGCCGGCGCTGCTGCGGCGAGCCATGCACCAGGTAGCGCCCGCCGAGCGCGGCGCACAAATCGACCAGCGCGTACATCACGTCCAGCGTGCGCCGGCGCACCGCCGCGTCCTTGGTGCTGATCGACAGCCCCGTCGGCTTGACCAGCAGCCAGTGCAGGCCGGTGACCGCGATGCCGGCCTCCTCCGCCGCGGCACGCGCGACCGCGATCTGCGCCGCGCCCATGCGCTGCGGCTCCTCGGACAGCGTGTACGGCGCCACCTCCAGTCCGTCGTAGCCGAGCTTGGCGGCGTACTCGCACTGCGCCGGGAACGGCATCGGCGCGATGACCTCGTTGCACAGGGCGATTCGCATCTCGCTATTTTCGCACCGCGTTGAGGATGATCTGCGACATGTGGCGCGCACGCCCGGCGAGTGCGCGCGGCGTCATCAGGTCGCGCCCGAAGATGCGCGACAGGGTGTAGCGGTTCGACAGGTAGAAGTAACCTTCGCCCGCGATCGAGATATAGAGCTGCACCGGGTCGATGCCGCGCCGGAACAGACCCGCCTGCACGCCGCGCAGCAACACCTTGCGCAGCATGCCGACCAGCGGCGAGTGCATCGCCCGCACGCGCTTCGAATGGCGCAGGTGCCGGCCCTGGTGCAGGTTCTCGCTGTTCAGCAGCGTGAGGAATTCGGGATGCTCGAGGCAATAGTCCCAGGTGAAGCGCACCAGCCGCTTGAGCGCGGCGCGCGGCTCGAGATGTTCCAGCTGCAGGGCGCGCTCGGCCTCGCGGATGTGCGCATAGCGCGCCTCCAGCGACGCGAGGAACAGCCCGTCCTTGTCGCCGAAGTAGTAGTAGAGCATGCGCTTGTTGGCGCCGGCGCGGCGCGCGATGCGGTCGATGCGCGCGCCGCCGAGACCGTGGCGCGCGAACTCCGCGGTCGCTGCATCGAGGATGCGCCGGCGCGTGCGCTCGGGGTCGCGCCCGGCGCCCGGCGTCCGGCGGTTGCGTCGCGCATCCATCATCGCGCGCTCGCGCCCCGCGCAGCACCGCCGCGCCACTCGCGGGCGCCCGCCCAGACCAGCGCGACGACCCCGAGCACGAGAAACACGGCGGAAATCGGATGGCGGACGAACACCGTGAGGTCGCCTCGCGCGATGATCAGGCTCTGGCGCAAGCCGACCTCGACGATCGGGCCAAGGATGAAGCCGATCAGCAGCGGCGCCACCGGAAAGCCGAACTTGTTCATCGCATAACCGAGCACGCCGAAGCCGAGCATGACGCCGACGTCGAACAGGTTGTTCGTCGCGACGTACACGCCGGTGAAGCTCAGCGCCAGGACGACCGGGTAGAGAACCTGATTCGGCACGCGCACCGCCTGTATGAACAGGCCGAGCCCGATGCGGCCGATGACCAGGTGCAGCGCCGTCGTCACGAGCATGAGGACGAAAAAGGCCGCGACGAACGGCGCGTTGTCGCGAAACAGCTGCGGACCCGGCACCAGGCCGTGAACCATGAACGCGCCCAGCATGATCGCCGTGATGACATCGCCCGGGATCCCGAGGGTCAGCATCGGAATGAACGTCGAGGCGGTCACCGAGTTGTTGCCCGCCTCCGCTGCAGCCACGCCCTCGATCGCCCCCTTGCCGAAGCGCTCCGGCCGGCGCGACAGCGCGCGCGCGATGCCGTAGTTGAGGTAGGCCGAGATCGCCGATCCGAGGCCGGGCACGGCACCAATGAACACGCCGATCGGCGCGGCGCGCGCGATCGCCGGCGCCGCATGACGCCAGTCCTCGCGGCTCAGCCGGTGCGCCGCGTCGCTCAGCCGTACCCGGCTGCGCTCGATCGGCCCCGCGCCGCGTCGCTCGACCATCGACAGCGCCTCCGACACGGCGAAGATGCCGATGACCAGGGCGATGAACGACCAGCCGGCCGAGAGCTCCTGCGAGCCGAACGCGAGCCGCGCGTCGCCGGTCAGCGGGTCGAGGCCGAAGGTCGAAAGGAACACCCCGAGCACGCCCGCGCTGAGGCCCTTCAGCATATTGCCCTCGGACAGCACGGCGATCAGCGTGAGCGAGAACACGCCCAGCGCGAAATTCTCCACCGGGCCGAACTTGAGCGCGAAGCGCGCAATCGGCACCGCGAGCATGATCAGCACGATGTCGCTCACCAGCTCGCCGATGATGGACGCGTACAGCGACATGCGCAGCGCCTTGCCGGCATGGCCCTGGCGCGTCAACTGGCTGCCGTCCATGGCCGTCGCCGCGGCCGCGGGCGTGCCGGGCACGTTGATCAGGACCGCCGAGATCGAGCCGCCGTAGGTGCCGCCCTTGTAGATGCCGACCAGCATCGCGATCCCTGCGATCGGCGCCAGCTTGAACGTGATCGGCAGCGCAATGGCGACCGCGAGCGGAACATTGAGCCCGGGGATCGCGCCGATCACGATGCCGATCACCAGCCCGAGCGCGATCATCGCCACGTTCTGCAGGGCGATGACTTCGGCGGCCGCGGCGAGCAGGACGTCCACGATTCAGCCCAGCAGCGCGGCCCCGGGCAAAGGGATGATCATGAACTTCTCGAAGAAAACCAGCAGCACGGCCGGGACGATGATCATCAGCAGCACGATCGACAGCGGCCGCCGATTGCCGAACAGCCAGGCCGTCGCGCCGACGAACAGGGCGGTGCTCAGCAGATAGCCGGCGAGCGGCAGCAGCGCGACGTAGCCGCCGCAGCTCGCGAGCAGCAGGAGCACGCGCGCGTTGCCGCCGTGCGGACGCGCGCGCGGCGCCTCCGGCGGCGCATCGTCACGCGGCCGTCGCACGGCGCGCAGCAGCATGAGCGCGCCAAGCACGACGAGACAGGCGGCCAGCACGGTCGGCAGCGTCGTCGGCGAGACGTGCTGGCTCACGCCCTGCGCGGGGAACGCGAGCAGATAGGCGAGAAAGCCGAGGCCGGCGGCCAGGATGGCGGCTGCCGGCCCCGCGTCGTGCAGCGCGCGCAGCATGATCCTGCGTCGCCCCCTATTTCTTTTTCTGCAGCACCGGCGCGTACGCCGCCCAGTCGCGTGCCCACACCGCAGCGAACGCCGGACCGTCCAGATAGGTCACGTTCGAGCCGGCCTTCACCGCCTTGTCCTTGAAGGCCGGATCGGTCGCAGTCGCACCCATCGCCGCGCGCAGCTTGTCGACGGCGGCCTGCGGCGTGCCCTTGGCCACCGCCAGTCCGGTGAACGGATTGCCGAACACTGCGAAGCCCTGCTCCTTGGCCGTCGGCACGTCCGGCGCCGCCGGGTCGCGCTCTTCGTTGAATACGGCGAGCGCCCGCATGGTGCCGGCCTTCAAATGCGACTGCATCGACGACAGGCTTTCCGGCACCATGTCGAGATGGCCGCCGAGCGTTCCGGTAACGCCCGGCGCGCCGCCCTTCTGCGGCACGTGCGTCAGCTGCACCCCGGCCATCCGCGCCCACTGGTCGAGCGTGAGGAACGGCATGACGTTCGGCACCGCGCCGAAGGTGAACTTGCCCGGGTTGGCGGCGGCGTCCTTCTGCAGATCCTTCAGGTTCTTCCACGGCTTGTCGCTTTTCACGCCGAGCGCCAGGGTGCGCGAAGCAATCTGCCCGATCGCAACGAAATCGTCCGCCTTGTAGCCGACGTCCTTCGCCAGCGGGGTCAGGATATGGTTGCCGCTGGTCGTGACCAGCACCGTGTAGCCGTCCTTCGGCGCGTCGAGTGCCGCCTTGGATCCGAGCGAACCGCCCGCGCCGACGCGGTTGACCACCGCGATCGGCTGGCCGAGGCGCGCCGACATGGCGTCGGCCAGCAGGCGGCCGACGATATCGGTGGTGCCGCCCGCGGGCCAGGGCACGACGAAGGTGATCGGCTTGCTCGGGTAGTCCGCCGCGTGGGCGGCGAGCGGCACGGCGACGAGGGGCAGCGCCGCGAGTGCGGCGATAAGCGTTCTGCGATGGCGTTTCATGTCTCCTCCTTGTGGTGCGTTGGACAGTCGGGCACTTCGGGTGCGCACTTCACACATCGAGCGCGAAGCGTTCGAGTTTCGCGGCATCGATCTCGATGCCAAGGCCGGGCGCCTGCGGCACGCGGGCGACCTGGCGCTCGATGGGCAGCGGCCGGGCAAGATAGTCCTCGGCAATGAACTGCGGCCCATTGAGGTCGACGGGCAGGGTGATGCCGTAGGCCGCGAACAGGTGGATCGAGGCGGCGAACCCGATCGGCGCATCCATCAGACCGGAACCGATCAGTGCCAGCCCGGCGTTCAGTGCCAGGTCGCACATCTGGCGCGCGTAGTGCAAGCCGCCCACCTTGGAAACCTTGATCGCCAAGCCCTCGACCGCGTCGCGCCGGATCAGCTCGATGACGTAGGGCATGCCCATTGCGGCCTCGTCGAGCGCAACCGTGAGCCCGCAGGACGAGAGCAGCTTGCGCATGGCGTAGACGTCGCTCATTGCCACCGGCTGCTCGAACAGCGTGACGCCGCAACGCTCGAAGGCGCGCGCCATGCGCAGCGCCTCCTCGAGCGCGTAGCCCTGGTTTGCGTCCGGCCAAACGAAGGCGCCCTGCGCCGCATCCACCACCGCTCGAACGATGTCCGCATCGAGCGCCTTGTGATGCCCGACCTTCACCTTGAAGCCCTGGTAGCCCTCGGCAACGCCGGCCGTGGTAATGCGTGCCGCCTCTTCGGGCGTCGCCGCCGACACCAGCCGGGCGAGCGGGATTCGGTCCACGCGCTTGGCGCCAAGCCAATCCTGCACACTGATGCCGAGCCGCTTGCCGATCAGGTCGTGGAGCGCGATATCGACGCCCGATTTCGCGATCGGCTGGCCAGGATCGAGCCCGCTGGCGAGTTCCTGGTTCATCTTCGCGTGAGCGCCGGCGAGATCGAAGACGTCATGGCCGATGAGCGCGGGGGCGAGGTATTCGCGGATCGACGACACGGCGGATTCCATGGTCTCGGCGGACCAGCGCCGACTCGGACTCGCTTCCCCCCAGCCGACGTTGCCGTCGCTGTCGGTGATGCGCACCAGCGCCGTGCGCTTGCCTTCGTCGAGCGTGCGCGACGGTCCGCGCGGCAAGGTGAGCACGGCCTTCATCGGCAGCCGCAGCGGAAACACGTCAATGGTCTGAATGCGCATGTCGCCTCGGATTTTCTCAGGCGTGATTGATGAATACGGGACTTGCCCAGGCCAGTTGCCCGTTCTTCTGCCGCGCGCGCAGGTAGGCGTAGGACCGGCCCGGCGGCACCTCCAGCGTGCAGCGATCCTCGAGTGCCGACGCCGCGAGCGGCACCAGTCGGTGCCACTGCCAGCTTTCCTTGGGAAACGGCCCGGTGCGCAGATTGTGCGAGCGCTCGACGAGATCGCCGAGCCGCGTCTCGACGCGCTGAGTTGCCGGCTCGCTCAGCGCCACTGCCAGCACCGCGTCCGGCCCGCCCTCGACTTCGAGTACCACGCTCTGGTTGGGGTTTTCGCGGTACGCGTTCTTGCGCGCCGTATACGAGCGGATGGAAAGGCATCGACTGCAGGCAGGGAAAGAATCGCGCGATGCGACCACCCGAGACCGTCACCTCGAGCGCCCAGTCGCAGATCCGATCAAGCGCGAGCGCCGCCCAGGGGCCCCAGCCCCATTCAAGGCGCAGCTGCACGGGCTGCTCGAACGCGCGTTCGGCGCTCAGCTGCTCCTCCGCATAAGCGCGATGCACGACGCGCCCGTCCTGGACCACCTCGACCACGTCAAGCTCGTCGCGACCCGCGACGTGAAAGGCGGCCTCGACCTGGCGTCCAGCGACGATCGTTGATCCCATCGGCGCACCGTCGATCGTGAACTCGAGCGCGATGCGGTCGCCGGTCAGCGCGTAGGTGCGCCGCGCGCGAATCGCCTCGAAGATGCCCTCGCGGGTGAAGTCCGTGACCAGCGCGGCCATCAGGCCTTCGCCGTAGGCGCCGGGAAACCCCGCATGGTCGTCCGAGGAGCCGACGAAGCCGAAGCGCCGTCCGGCGCCAAGGGCGGCACGCGCGGTATTTGTCGTGTCGCGCCCGCCCATGGAGTGCGTGAAATAGTCGAACGGGCCGCGGTCGTGCTCGGAATTGCCGTGTTCCGAGTAGATCTCGACCACGGGCGTGCAGTCTTCGCGGAACACCTCCCAGTTCACGCCGCGGTTGCCCGTCGGATAGGCGAGATGGTGCGGGATCATCAGCGCGCGTTCCTCGAGGCAGAAGCGCCGCAGCCTGTCGACGTCGCTCGCATAGAACAGCGGCCGGTGGTCCTGCGGGAAGACGACGCACTGATCGCCCCATTGCGACGAGTGCCACTCGAAGCCGAGGAAGGCGCAGAACGCACCGTCGCGATTTCCCTCCGCGATCACCTGTTGCACGCGCGGCCAGGTTTCCTTCAGCCGCCTGAACCCTTCGATCCAGTGGCGCTCACGCCCCCCCTCCATCGCCGGCATGTCGTGCCAGCTCGAATGGCCGGTAAAAGCGAAAAAGTCGAGATGCGTGCGCGCGATGTCGAGCGAGCGCTCGATCGAGCCGATGCCGTAGCCATGCGGATCCCGAGCCGGCGAAATCGCCCGTGCGCCCCGCCATGTCCTACTCCATCCCCAGCAGCCGGTAGATGCGGCGCGTGTACTCGCCGAAAGCGTGGTGCGTCTTCATGTCGAGCGTGCGCGGATAGGGCAGCTCGATCGCAATGTTGTCCGCCATGCGTGCCGGTCCCGCGGTCATCACCACCACCCGCGTGCCGAGGAACACCGCTTCGGAGATGCCGTGGGTGACGAAGAGGATGGTCTTGCCGGACTCCTTCCAGATGCGCAGCAGCTCGAGGTTCATCTTCTCGCGCGTCAGCGCGTCGAGCGCACCGAAGGGCTCGTCCATCAGCACCAGCTTGGGGTCGTGCACCAGCGCGCGCGCGATGGCCGCACGCTGCTGCATGCCGCCGGACAGCTCGTAGGGATACTTGTCCTCGCTGCCCTCGAGCCCGACCAGGCCGAGCAGGGCACGCGCACGCTCGCGCGCCTCGCCCATCGGCAGGCCGAGAATCTCGGCCGGCAGCAGCACGTTCTGCAGTATGCGGCGCCATTTGAGCAGCAGCGGCGCCTGGAACACCATGCCGACGTCGCGCGCCGGGTCGAAGGCATGCGTGCCCGAGCCGATGCGGACTTCGCCTTCGTCCTGCGGGTGCAGGCCGGCAAGCACCTTGAGCAGCGTCGACTTGCCGCAGCCCGAGGGCCCGACCAGGCTCACCAGCTCGCCCGGCATGACATCAAAGGTCGCGTCCGAGATCGCGAGATGCGCCTCCCCGCCCCGTCGGTAGGTCTTGCGCACGCCCGACAGGTGAATGAAGGGCTCGGTCACGCGATGCGCGCGTCTTTCGGCACGAGCAGCCGCTCGAGCAGCAGCACGCTGCCGTACAGCGCCACGCCGATCAGCGTGATGAGAATCACGGCCATGAACATCGCCGGCGTGTCGAGCGTCACCTGCACCTGCAGCATGAGGTAGCCGAGTCCCTTGTCCGAGCTGAGGAACTCGCCGACGATCGCGCCGGCCACAGCGAGAATCGCCCCCACTTTCATGCCCGAGAAGATGTAGGGCAGCGCGCCGGGCAGCTGGATCTTGGTAAACAGCTGCCAGCGCGAGCCGCGCAGCGCGCGCACCAGGTCGAGCAGCTCGGGCTCGGTTTCGCGCAGCCCGCGCGCCGTGGTGAGCAGGATCGGGAACACCGCAATCGAAAACGCCATCATCGAGTTCGGCAGGATGCCGTACTTGAACCAGACGATGATCAGCGGGCCGAGCGCCACCTTCGGAATCATGTTGAGCGACACCAGCAGTGGCATGAAAAACGCCTCGAGCGTCTTTGACCAGGTAAACAGCAGCGCGAGCGTCACGCCCACGCCGAGCGCGAGGAAGTAACCGACGAAAATCTCCAGCGCGGTGACGCCGCTGTTCAGCCACCAGTTGTAGTTGGCGTCGAACAGGGCCTTTATCGTGGCCAGCGGCGACGGCATGACGTACTTCGGCACGTCGCCGAGGGCGACGAACGCGTACCAGGCGGCGAGCAGCCCGAGGTGCGCGAGCACCGCGAGCAGCGTTCGCGAAAGCGTGTTCGAAGAGGCTTCCATGCGTTCCCCCCTTGCGGCGGCGCCCGGCTCAGGCCAGCCAGCGGCCGAGATTCGCGCGCACGAAATCGTCGTCGGCGAGGTCGCCGTGCTCACGGACCACGCGGTCGATCTCAGCGGCCTGGCCGGGCGAAAGCGCCTCATTCGGATCGAGGCACCAGATGCCCTCGAGCAGGCCCTGGCGCCGCAGCACCTCGTGGCAGCCGGCGATACAGCCGGCGAAATCGTGCGCGACGTCGAAGAATGCGCTGTTGCAGTCGGTGACACGCGCGTCGAGCGCGAGCAGATCGGCGTCGACGCGTCCCGCGTCGATCGCCGCCTGGATGCGTGCGTGCAGCGCGACCGCGCTCTTCGTCCAGACGCTCCAGTGGCCGAGCAGTCCACCGCGGATGCGCACCCGCACTTCGGCGCCGTCACGCATCACCGCGAACGGCGTGGCCAGGTCGAGCACGATGTGGTCGTCGTTGCCGGTGTAGAGCGTCACCCGCTCCTCGGCGCGCGCGGCAACGATGCCGCGCACCACGTCGAGCGTGCGATAGCGGTTGAACGGCGCCACCTTGACCGCGACCACGTTGTCGAGCGCGGCGAAGCGCCGCCAGAATTCGACCGGCAGCGCGATGCCGCCGACGGCGGTCTGCAGGTAGAAGCCGACCAGCGGGATCTCGGCCGCGACTGCGGCGCAGTGTGCAACGAGCTCGTCGATCGAGGCGCCCTGCATCGGTGCGAGCGAAAGCATGCCGGCGTGGTAGCCCGCCGCGCGCGCGATGCGGGCCTCGTCCTGCGCCTGCGCAGTCCTGCCGGACAGTCCGGCGATCAGCACGACCGGTCGCTCGACCCAGGTCCGCGCCTCTTCGGCCGCCAGGCGCAACACCTCGGCATAGAGCCCCGCCTCGCGGATCGCGAACTGGGTGGCGTGCACGCCGACCGC
>LJTQ01000185.1 GCA_001303445.1 Betaproteobacteria bacterium SG8_39
CATTTTGGTCCGGGCGGCGAATCGCTGCCGCCGATCTCGCCGGGCAGCGCGTACAACGACGGCGCCGGCATCCGCGCGGCGCTCGAAGCGGGCGCGCACCGCGCAGGCGACTGGAACGGCATGCACATCGAGCCGGTCGATGCGCGCAGCCAGGCCTCGGCGCCGGTGGTGCTGGTGTATCCCTACGGCATCGTCGTCGATCGCGAGGGGCGGCGCTTTTGCGACGAGGGTGCGGGGCTGGTGCACGAGACCTGGGAACGCTTCGCCCGTACGCTGCACTTCGAATTGCGCGGGCGCGTCGCCTACGCGATCCTCGATGCCGCGCTGTTCGACATACCCGACTACGACCGCGCGATTCGCTCCGAACGGCCACCGCTGCGCGCGCAATCGATTGCCGAGCTCGCCGCGCAGCTCGGCATCCCGGGCTCGGCCCTGGCCGAAACCGTGGCCGCCTATAACCGCGCCTGCACCGGCGACCCCGGTCGCTTCGATGCCACGCGCACCGATGGCCTGGCAAGCGCAGCCGGACTGTCGCCGCCCAAGTCCAACTGGGCGCGCGCCCTGACGCGCGCGCCGTTCCTCGCCTGGCCGCTGGTGGGCGCGATCGCCTACACCTTCGGCGGGATCGAGACCGACAGCGAAGCGCGCGTGCTCGGCGACGGCGGCCCGATTCCCGGCCTTTACGCCGCGGGCGAGATCACCGGCCACTTCCACGGCACCGCGCCGAACGCGGTGGCGATGCTGCGGGCGCTCGTGTTCGGGCGCATCGCGGGGCGCAGCGCCGTGCGGTCTGTTTGATCGAGGCGCCGGCGCGCGCCCCTCGCCTGAGGGAGAGCGTAAAGTCGAGCCTGTTCTATCCCCTGAGGAGGACGGCATGGCTCAGGCTGGACGCCGAAGGCTGCTGCGCGCGGGCAGCGCGTTGCTGCTGGTGCCGCTCGTCGCCGCGGCGCGGCAGGCGGGAAAAGTCCATCGGATCGGATTCGTCTCCCCCACTTCGCCCGGCCCGAGAGACGCAGCATTCCTGCGGGGCCTGCGGGAGCTCGGCTACGTCGAGGGGCGCAACGTACACACCGAACTGCGCTTCGCCGAAGGACGGCCCGAGCGCCTGCCCGGACTCGTCGCGGATCTGATTCGGCTGAAGGTCGACGTGCTGGTGGTCGGCGCAACGATCGGTGCGCGCGCAGCCAAGAAGGCCACCACGACGCTTCCGATCGTATTCGCCGGCTCGAGCGATCCGGTCGCGGGCGGCATTGTCTCGAACCTCGCGCGCCCAGGCGGCAACATCACCGGATTCTCGCTGGCGTTCGGCGACGGGTTCGCCGGGAAATGGCTCGAGCTGCTACAGGAAGTCAGCCCCCGGGCGTCGCACTACGCAGTGCTCTGGAGCTCAAGCAACGCAGCCGCAGTGCGGTTCGTGAACCAGCTTCGGACCGCCGCGCAGTCCTTGAACGTAAGCCTCGATGTGCACCATGCCGCGAATCCCCCAGAGCTGGATGCGGCGCTCGCCGCAATCGGGCGCAGCCGCGCGCAGGCGCTCATCGTCAACCCCAGCCCGTTCGCGGTGACCCAGAGGCGCAAACTCGTCCAGTTTGCGGCGAGCAAGCGTTTGCCCGCGATGTATTTCTTCGAACGGTTCGTCGAGGCCGGAGGCCTGATGTCCTACGGGCCGAACGTGGCGAGTGTCTACCGGCGTGCGGCCTCGCATGTCGACAAGATTCTGAGGGGCGCCCATCCGGGCGATCTTCCCGTCGAGAACCCGACCAAGTTCGACCTGGTCATCAACCGGCGGACCGCCGAGGCGCTCGACGTCACGATTCCGCAGTCGATACTGCTTCGCGCGGATCGGGTGATCGAGTAGCGGTCAAGAGAACGCGTCCCGTCATCGCGAGCGTCCGGGCTGCAACCGCGTCCGGTCGACCGGGGTCGATCGATTCCGCCGCCGCCGGGTTCGTTTAAAGTGCCGTTCTTGCCGCCAGCCGAAGGAACCTGCTGACATGACCCGCCTCACCCGCGCCGACCTCGAGGCGCTCGCCCAGTGGGACACCCCCACGATCTGCAACGGCCTCGAGCTGCTCGACGCCAAGTACCGCACCACCGGCTTCACGACGCAGAACATGGTCTGCCTCGACCCGACGCTGAAGCCGATCGTCGGCTATGCGCGCACGGCGACGATCCAGGCCACGGTCCCGCCGTCGGGCGATGCCGCCGCGGTGCGCGAGATGCGCGCGCACTATTACGAACATGTCGCCGAGCAGCCGCTGCCGTCGATCGCGGTGCTGCAGGACCTCGATCCGGACCCCGGCTTCGGCGCGTTCTGGGGCGAGGTGAACACGGCGATCCACAAAGGGCTCGGCTGCCTCGGCGCGGTGACCAACGGCTCGTTCCGCGACCTCGATGCCTGTGCGCCGGGCTTCCAGCTGCTCGGCGGCAAGGTCGGCCCGAGCCATGCCTGGGTACAGCTGGTCGACATCGCCTGCGCGGTCAACGTGTTCGGCATGGCGGTACGGCCGAACGACATCGTGCACGCCGACCGGCACGGCGCGGTGGTGGTGCCGGCGGACTGCGTCAAAAGGCTGCCGGCGGTGATCGACCTGCTGACGCGGCGCGAGGCGGTGATCCTCGGCGCGGCGCGCGCGCCCGGCTTCAACATCGACATCCTGAAGAAGGCGATGGCCGATTCGGCGGAGATTCACTGATGAAAAGGAAAGTGCTCGTCATCCAGGGCCTGCATCCCGAGGGCCTGCGCCGGCTCGAAGGCCGCGACGACGTGGTGCCGGTGGTGCTGATGTCGAACGACGAAAAGGAGATCATCGCGGCGGCGCGCGACGTCGAGGCGATCACGGTGCGCACCGCGCGCATCTCGCGCGCCGTGATCGAGGCGGCACCGCAGCTCAGGATCGTCGCGCGTCACGGCGTGGGCTACGACGCGGTCGACGTCCCGGCGCTCACCGCGCGCGGCATCCCGCTGGCGATCGCGCCGCAGTCCAACATGGTCTCGGTCGCCGAGCACGTACTGTTCATGCTGCTCACGCTCGCCAAGCAGGCGACGCACTACGACGCGATGACGCGCAGCGGCGACTGGGGCGAGCGCTGGAACATCAGGGGCTGGGACCTCGCCGGCAAGAAGCTGCTGGTGATCGGCTTCGGCCGCACCGGCTCGCGCGTCGCGCGCCGCGCGCTGGCCTTCGACATGCTGGTGCACGCCTGCGACCCCTACATCGACCCCGACCTCATCCGCGAGGCCGGCTGCACGCCGGTCGCCGATTTCCGCGCCGCGCTGCCGAAGATGGATGCGGTGAGCGTCAACACGCCGCTGAACGAGGAGACGCGGCACATGTTTTCCAGCGCCGAGTTCGACGCCATGCCAGCGCACGCGGTGATCGTGAACTGCGCGCGCGGCGGCATCCTCGACGAGGCCGCGCTATACGCCGCGCTGAGCGCGAAGACGATCCGCGGCGCGGGCATCGACGTATTCGAGCAGGAGCCGAGCCCGCCCAGCAATCCCCTGTTCAAGCTCGACAACCTCATCGTCTCGCCGCACATCGCCGGCGTGACGGTCGAATCGACGATCCGCATGTCGACGCAGACCGCGCAGAATGTGCTTGACGTCTTCGATGGCACGCTCGACCCGGACGTCGTGGTCAATCGTGAAGTGCTGAAGGCCTGACCCCGCTCGGCCTCAGTCGGCGCCCGGCGGACCGAACAGCCGTTCCAGCGCTGCGGCCTGGTCGCTCAGCTCGGCGGCGTCGCGCGAGAGCAGCAGGAAATGCAGCCCGGTGCCCCGCTCGAGGCCACCGGGCGTCAGCAGCACCACCCCGGTATCCGTGCTCCGGCGCCGAAACAGCAGGCCGCGCAGGCTGTGCAGCGCCTCGGACAGCTCGCGCGCGGGGTTCGTCAGGTTGGCGCGCTGGACAATCATCAGGGTTCGCCGTGCCCAGTCGCCGATCAGGCGATTGGCGAGCGTCATCGGGATCGAGGTCCCGCCCCAGCGACCGTTGCATTCGATCCAGTGCAGTGCCGCCGTATCGAAGGCCTCGCCGGCAAGCACCGCATCGAAGCTGCAGCGCCCGAAGTAGCCCAGGCGCTGAAACAGCAGCGCAAGCTGCATCGCCTCGTCGGCCAGGCGCTGGCGCCAGGCCGGCGGCACAACGCTCGGCAGCGCGCCGACGAACTCGCCGCCGCTGCCCTCGACCACCTGGTCGAATACGCCTTCGACCAGCGGTGGGCCCGCCTCCCGGCGCGGAATCCACAGCTGCACCGAGGGGCTGCCGAGCACGGCGCAGTCCCACACCCCGACCATGAGCGGAAAGCCCGCGTTCCAGCCCAGGTTGCCGAGCAGACGCAATAGGCGGCGGCGCAGCACGCGCAGCCGAAGTCCGCGCAGCGTCTCTGCCTCGAGGACCAGATTGCCCGCCGAGCCGGCGCTGTCGGGCACCTTGATCACCACGCGTGCGTGCCGCCGCGCGAGCGCAGCGACGCGGCCGGCGAGCGCGGCGGGGCCGAAGGCGTGGTGGCTTGGCGGCAGTGCCGCGCGGCCGAGCAGCTGCTGCACGCAACTGGCGAACCACAGCTTGTCGTTGACGCGGCGCGTCAGGCGCGGCGGCGGCGCGGCGACGCGGACGCGCGCGCCGCTTTGCATGGCGATGCGCCCGGCGAGTGCCCAGGCATGCCCCATGCCGATGTACGGCACGACGTTCAACCGGCCGTGACGGCGCGCGGTTTCGACGACCGTCGCAAGCGCATCCGCGTCCCGCGCGCAGCGCTGCGCGAGCGAGTCCTGGCCTGCGCCGCGAGGCACGGGCTCGAGAGCGATCACGCGCGCGGCGCCGAGCTCGAGCACCTCCCGGCAGTACGCCTCGAACGCGGGGCTGCGCCCGCCGCCGACCAGCACCAAATCACCCTCGCCGGCGAGCAGCAAGGCACGGTACTGCAGGCTCGCGTCGCCGCGCCGCTCGAACAGCGAGATTTCGGCATGGTCCTCGAAGAACAGCGCCGGACCGTCGTCCAGGCCGGCCGTCACGCCGGCGCCGAAGGCGTCGGTCGACGCGAGCGCCGGTTCGCTCGCCAGCAACTTCGCGGCGAATCGATCGATTCGATCAAGCTCGGCTTGCTGCAAGCGGACGGGGACGTGCCCGACGATCGGCAGCGCCTGCGTGCCTGCGTCGATCACCATGTGCGTCCTCGGTCGGTCTGAAAATTCGGCCACAGAGTCTATTGCCAACGGCCGTCGCGCGGCGCAGCCAATGCGGGCCTGCGGAACAGCCGGAAACCCCGCGCCCGACCCAAGGTATATTGCGCCGAACCGCCCCCCCCGCGCGCGACAGAAGACAAAAGACGACACGATGATCAACTACCCCGCCCTCAAGAAGCGTCACTTCCCGGACATCGTGCAGACCTACGTCGAGCGCGACACGATGCTCTATGCCCTCGGCGTCGGCTTCGGCCACGACCCGATGGACGAAAAGCAGCTGCAGTACGTCTACGAGAAGAATCTGCGTGCGGCGCCGATGATGGCGGCGGTGCTCGGCTACCCGGGATTCTGGGTCAAGCAGCCGGACACCGGGATCGACTGGGTGCGCGTGCTGCACGGCGAGCAGTCGATCCGGATTCACAAGCCGCTGCCGGTCGCCGGCACGGTGGTCGGCAAGCTGCACATCAAAGCGATCGTCGACAAGGGCAAGGACCGCGGCGCGCTGCTGCTGCAGGAGCGCGAGGTGTTCGACAAGAAGTCCGGCGAGCTGCTCGCCACGGTCGACTCGCTCAGCTTCGCGCGCGGCGACGGCGGCTTCAGCGAAGCCGGCGACAACGGCCCGAAGGGCGGCGATCCCGCCCCGCCGACGCCGCCGGCGACACCGGACGCGCCGCCCGACCTCGTCTGCGACCTGCCGACGCTGCCGCAGGCCGCACTGATCTATCGCCTCTCGGGCGACTACAACCCACTGCACGCAGAGCCGGCGGTGGCCACGGCGGCGAAATTCCCGCGCCCGATCCTGCACGGCCTGGCGACCTACGGCGTCGCCGGCCATGCCATCCTGAAGACCTGCTGCGATTACGATGCCGCGCGCCTGAAGTCGCTCTCGGTGCGCTTCTCGGCGCCGGTCTATCCAGGCGAGACGATCCGCACCGAGATCTGGAAAAAGGGCGGCCACGTGCAGTACCGCGCGCGCGTGCTCGAGCGCGACATCGTCGTGCTCTCGCACGGTGTCGCAGAGGTGGCATGAAGCGCGAAGCGCCACCGGCGCAAAGT
>LJTQ01000186.1 GCA_001303445.1 Betaproteobacteria bacterium SG8_39
CCGTTCAACCTGTTTCGCGAGGAAACCGACGCGCCGCTCGAGGCGCCCTGGGACGGCTACCTCGCACGCCGTAGCGGCACCTCGTCCGACGATGTCGAGCGCGCGCTCGACATGGTGCTCGCGGCCAAGCAGCCGGCGATCTTCATCGGCCACGGCGTGACGCTGTCGGAGGCTTCGCTCGAGCTGACCGAGTTCGCGCGCCGGCTCAACATCCCGGTGATCAGCTCGCCGAACGGCATGGGCTGCCTCGACATGGACGATCCGCTGTCGCTCGGCTTCATCGGCCGCAACGGCGCCTACCCGGCGAACCAGGCCGGGCGCCACGCAGACCTGGTGCTGGCGATCGGCGCGCGTTTCGACGACCGCTCGTCGTCCTCCTGGCTGCCCGGCTACTCGTGGAACTTCCCGCACACCCGGCTGATCCACGTCGATGTCGACCACGCCGAGCTCGGCCGCAACTACCCGCCGGATCTCGGCATCCTCGCCGACGCGCGCGCCTTTCTGCAGCAGCTGCTTGCCGGGCTGGGGCGACGTAAGCTCGACGGCACGCCGCGCCTCGCCGCCTGGCGCGCGCAGATCGAGGGATGGAAAAAGGAATGGGACGCGTACGTGCGCCCCAACTTCGACATCCACGCCTCGCCCATCCGCCCCGAGCGCGTGGTCGCCGACTGCCGCGCCGTGCTGCCCGACGACGCGATCATCTCGCTCGACTCGGGCGTGCACCACAACTGGTACATGCAGTTCTGGAACGCGCGCCGCCCGCAGACCATGCTCAATACCTGGGGCTACTCGGGCATGGGCTTCGGCCCGAGCGCAATCCTCGGCGCCAAGCTCGCCGCCCCCGATCGGCCCTGCATCGCCATCTGCGGCGATGGCGGCTTCACCATGGTGCCGCACGTGCTGTGCACCGCGGTCGAGTACAACATCCCCGCGGTGTGGGTGGTATGGAACAACTTCTCCTGGGCCGCGATCCGCGACATCCAGTACGGCCTGTTCGACGGCCGCGAGTACGGCACGGCGTTCTACGAAGGGCCCGAGGGCAAGCCTTACAACCCGGACTTCGCCGCCTGGGCACGCGCCTCAGGCGTGGAGGGCCACACGGTGAAGAAGTCGGAGGACTTCAAGGGCGCGCTCGAGCATGCGATCAAGCTCGGCAAGCCCTGCCTCATCGACGTGCACGTCGACGCCAACATCCGCCCGCCGGCGACCGGCACCTGGGCGCTGCCGCCGATTCCGCACAAGGAGCCGGTGTTCGGCGCAAAGCACGTCGTCAAGGACTAGACGCTTCCAGGAAACGATTCAGCGAGGAGAACGCATGGCCAAGGCAAGCAAGGCAAAAGCGCGCAAGCCCGTGGCGCGCAAGCCGGTGATTCATAACATCGCCGAAGTCGACTGGGAGGACCTGGCCGGGCATTTCGGCGGCGCGTTTTCGAAGTTCCTCGTGCGGCCGGAAACCACCGGCGCGCGCCAGATCGACTACCGCATTTCCTGCTACCAGCCGCGTGCCTACGTCGAGCCGCACGCGCACAAGGTGCAGGAGCAGGTCTACCACGTGCTCGAGGGCGAAGGGTTGATGGAAATCGGCGGCAAGCGCCAGGTGGTGCGCCGCCACGACGTGATCTTCATCCCGCCCGGCGTGAAGCACGCGATCTACAACAGCGGCCTGGTCGACCTCGTTTTCGTCGTCGTTACGGTACCGATCGAGGATCGCTAGCTGCGGCGGCAGCGGGCTAGCGCTTGCCGCCGAGCTCGCCGCTGTGCAGCAGGCGGTTGAGGTCGTCCGCGCCGCCGATCAGCACGCCCTTGACGAACACCATCGGAAAGGTCGGCCAGCCGCTCCACATCTTGAGCGCGTTGCGCCGCCGCCACTTGTTCAGGTAGCTGCCGTACTCGAGGTACTTGAACGGCAGCTTGGCCGATTCGAGCATGCGCTGCGCGCGGCGCACGTGCGGATTCTGCGCCATGCCGAGCACCACGATCTCGTTGTCCGCGATCGCCGCCTCGACCTCGTGGACCAGGTCGGCGTGCAGGGTCGCAATCTTGTCGCGGATCGCGGGGTGAATGCGGGATTCGTCTAGCAAGGGGCGCGGCATGGTCGTCTCCTAGATCGATACTTTCGCACGCGCCGCCTTGATCTGGCCGCGCCGCGTCTTGGCTTCCAGCCGGCGCTGTTTCGCGCCGCGCGACGGGCGTGTCGGCCGGCGCTTTCTCGGCACCCGCGCTGCGCTGGCGACCAGCGCTTCGAGCCGCGCGATCGCCTCGGCGCGGTTCAGCTCGAGGCTGCGATGGCGCTGCGCCTTGATGACGACGACGCCGGTGCGCGTTATGCGCGCATCGCCCAGCGCGAGCAGGCGCTGCTTGACCGCCTCGGGCAGCGACGAGGCGCGTACGTCGAAGCGCAGGTGCACCGCGTTCGACACCTTGTTGACGTTCTGCCCGCCGGGGCCGCCCGCGCGGATGGCGGAGATTTCGATCTCTTCGTCTGGAATCGAGAGTCCCGCGGGAAGGCCGGCGGATGTGCCCGCTACCATCCGCCGCCGCCTCCGCCGCCCCCGCCGCCGCCCGAGCTGCCGCCGCCCCCACCGCCGCCTCCGCCGCCGCCCGAAGAGCTGCCCGGTGGCGTCGATGCCGAGCTGATCGTCGAACCGAGATCACCGAGCGAGCTCGACAGGCGACTCGCGGAGAAGCCGCCCGCGCCGAACAGGTCGCCGTCGTAGTAGCTGCTTACCGCAGCGGCGACCGCGGCAGCGCCGAGGGTGCGGGTGAAGCGGTCGGCCCAGGTCTTTTCGACCTCCAGCGCGAGCGCATAGGGCAGCAGCCGCGCGAACTCCTCCGCCGTCTGCGGCGGTGCCTTCATGCGCCGGAGATCGTCGGCTTCGGCGACCGAGAGGTACTGCCGCAGGCCGTCGATCCCGTCCTGGATCTTGCGGCCCTGCACGCTGTAGGCGGGCAGCCAGCGCGAGAACAGCACGAGCGAGGCGGCCATGGAGACACCGACCGCGGCGATGAACAGCACCGGCGCATCGAGCACGATCATCGCCACGAATGTCCCGATGCCGAGCAGGATGCCCAGCGACAGCGACCCCGAGTTGCGCGAGAAGTAGCGCCCGCCAAAGCTGCCCTTGAGCGCGTCGTTGAGCGCGTCGCGCGCCGCCTGCACGGTCGGGTTGTGCTTCGCGCCGATGGCGATCGAATCGCTGGCGCCAAGCAGCCGCTGCACCAACACCGCCTCGCCCGGCAGCCCGTCCGTCTCCTGCGACCTGCGCTCGATCTCGTAGCTGTCGCTGCGGTCGTGATGGTGGATGTGGAGGACGCCGCGCTGCGCGAGTCCGAGGAGCGCGGCCGCGAAAGCGCGATCGTCTGCGCCCATGCGATCGACGTAGCGCACGCCCGCCGGGCCGAGCCCCGGCGGCGGCTCGTAGCGTGGAAAGCGCGGTCCGGCGCGCGGATCGCGCCCGACCAGCGTCCAGCGCCAATAAAGGAAGGCCAGCAGCAGCAGAAAACCGCCGAAGCCCACGGCGGCGCCTCGATTGTCCGCCAGCCACCAGCGGGCGCGCTCGCGCCAGGTCGGCTCGTGGACGATGCCCTTCGGAAATTCGACGACGATCGTCAGCCCTTCGTGGCGCCCGAGCACGCGGCGGGTCTCGAAGCGCGCGCCGCCGTCGAACGCTTCGGCGCCGAAGTCTCGCCCGCGCGCGCCCTGCCGACCGGTGTAGGCCTCGACCTTCAGCTCGCCCGCCGGTACGGCGCGCGGCAGGCGGACCTCGGCCGAGACCCGATCCATCGGGAACACCCAGCCGTTGCCGTTGACGTTCCAGTACAGCTCGTCGTGGTCGCCGAAAAAGCCGAGCTGGCGCCCCGTGCGGTAGGCGATCTCGTAGCTATACACGCCGCGCTGGAGGAACACGTTCGCGCTGCCGATGCGCACGCGCACACCGTTGTTCTGTTGCAGGGTGACGTAGGGCTCGGGCCGCCCGTCGCGGGTCACCTCGATCACCTCGAAGGGCACCCGCACCAGCGCGCCCGTGCGGTCACGGTAGTCGGTCGGGAAGTCGCGGAAGATGCCGCGCTTGATCACGCGGCCTTCGGCCTGCACCTTGATGCGCTCGCGCACGGTAAGCGATCCGTCGACGTGAATCTCGACGTCGCTGTGGAATTCGAGCACGCGCTCGGCCGCGCCCGCCCACAGGCTCCAGCCGAGCAGCGCAGCGAGCAGCACAAGCCGCTTCACAGCGTCACCCGCACCGCGGCACGGTCATCGGTCTCGAAAAACGGCTCCGGCCGGAAGCCGAGCAGGCGCGCGACGATCAGGTCGGGGAAGCTTTCGATGCGCGTCAGGTACTGCTTCACCGCGCCGTTGTAGAAGCGGCGCGCGTACTGCAGGTGATCCTCGACCTCGACCAGCGACTCGGAGAGCTGGCGGAAATTGGCGTCGGCCTTGAGCTGCGGATAGGCCTCCTGCAGCAGGACGAGCTGCTGCAGGCGCGTGCCGAGCGAACGTTCGATGCCGAAGCGCTCCGCGGCCTGGCGCGCGGCGAGCGCGCTGGCGCGCAACTCGGTCACCGAGGTCAGCAACGCCTTTTCGTAATCGGCGTAGGCGCGCACTGCGTCGACCAGCCGCGGCACGAGGTCGGCGCGCCGCTTGAGCTGGACGTCGATGTCGGCGAAGCCCTGGCGCAGCTGGTTGCGGTCGGCGACCAGGCGGTTGTAGAGCACAACCCCCGCGACGAGGATCGCGCCGAGCAGCGCCAGCGCCAGCCAGATCCCGCCGTCCATCGTCTCGCCGCCCTCCTTGATGCCCGCGCCCGCGCGCGGCGCGGGCAGTGTCGCCGCAGGGCGCAGGCACGTCAACGTGCGGCGGCCGCCCCTGCCGCCCGTTTCCGCTCGGCTGGCGGCCGGGCCCCAGGTGGCTACAATGGCAGATCGGAACGCCGCGACCCGATCGTGAACCCAGCGGGAGGTGACGATGACGAGACCCGCCAATCGAAGCCTGGGCCTGTCCGACCGACGGTCGGATGGCGCGCAGGGACAGTCCCGCGGGGGCGCTTCGGCCGCCGATCGCTGGCTGCTCTCGACGATGATGGACGCGCTGCCGCGCTGCGGCTTTGCAGCGATGCTCTGGGACGGCACCACCCTCGGCGAGCAGACCGGCCTGCGCGTCATCTTCCGCGACCGCGGCGCGCTGTGGCAGGTGGCACGCAACCCCTTGGTGCGGTTCGGCGATCTGTACAGCGCCGGGCGCATCGAGGTCGAGGGCGATCTGGTCCTGTTCCTCGAGCGCCTGTACCGCGCAATGGCCGCCGGCCGTCGCGGCCGGCGCTCGGCCTGGTGGTGGCTGTGGCAGGACCAGCGCCCGCGGGCGGGCTCGCTCACCACGGCGCGCGAGAACATCCACCACCACTACAACCTGGGCAACGACTTCTATCGCCTGTGGCTGGACGGCGAGGCGATGCAGTACACCTGCGCCTACTACCCGGCCCCGGGGATGACGCTGGAGGCCGCGCAGCACGCCAAGATGGATCACGTCTGCCGCAAGCTGCGCCTGCGGCCCGGCCAGCGCGTGATCGAGGCCGGCTTCGGCTGGGGCGGATTCGCGCTGCACATGGCGCGGCACTACGGCGTGAGCGTGCGCGCCTACAACATTTCCAGCGAGCAGGTGCGCTACGCGCGCGCCTGGGCCGCGCGCGAGGGCCTGGCGGAGCGCATCGAGTTCGTCGAGGACGACTACCGCAACATCCGCGGCCACTGCGATGCCTTCGTCTCGGTCGGCATGCTCGAGCACGTGGGGGTCGAGAATTACGCCGCCCTCGGCAACGTCATCGGGCGCTGTCTGTCGGCGAACGGCCTGGGCCTGATCCACAGCATCGGGCGCAATGCGCCCGGGCGCATGAACGGCTGGATCGAGCGGCGCATTTTCCCGGGCGCCTATCCGCCGTCGCTCGGCGAGATGATGCAGATTTTCGAGCCGCTGCGCTTCTCGGTGCTCGATGTCGAAAACCTGCGCCTGCACTACGCGCAGACGCTGCGTGACTGGCGTGCGCGCTATACGGCGAACCTGGGGACGATTCGGGCGATGTACGACGAGAGCTTCGCGCGCGCCTGGGACCTGTACCTCGCCGGCTCGGTCGCCGCGTTCAACACCGGCTCACTGCAGCTCTACCAGGTGGTGTTCGCGCGCGGCACCAACAACGCGGTGCCGACCACGCGCAGCCACCTCTACGCCTGAGGCG
>LJTQ01000187.1 GCA_001303445.1 Betaproteobacteria bacterium SG8_39
AGATCCTGCGCGGCGCGGGCGCGGTGCTCTACGGCGACGGCGCCTCGGCGGGCGTCATCAATATCGTCACGCGCTCGCCGCTCAAGCATGGGCCGCAGCTCGAAGCCTACGGCCGGGTCGCCAGCTTCGACACCTTCGAGGGGCAGCTCTACGGCAGCCGGGTGAGCGACGTGCTGGGCATCAATGCGACGCTCTACGGCTACAGTTCGGGCGGCTATCGCGACAACAACCGGAATACGCAACGCAACGCGACCGCGAACCTGCGCTGGGCGCTGGGGGACGGCGTGCTCGACCTGCAGCTCGGAACCGACCACCAGGACCTGCGGCTGCCCGGCGGGCGCCTGGTGCGGCGGTCCACCGGGCTCGACCAGCTGCGCGACGACCGGCGCGGAACCAATACCCCGGATGACTACTCCGAACGCGACGGCAACCGCGTCGCCGCGACGCTGAGCCAGCGCATCGGGGATGCCGAACTGTCGGTCGGCTTCGAGTACCGCGACAAGGACCTGACCAGCTTCGCGATGCTCGGTGGGTTCGCGCAGTACCGCGCGGACGCGCTCGAACTGGCGTCGCTCACCCCGCGCCTGCGGCTGCCGTTCGCGACCGGCAGCCTGCGTCACCGCCTGACCGCGGGCATCGACCTGCATCGCTGGCGCTACGATTCGCGCCGCACGGACCGTCCAGAGAACGTCTCGCGGCCGACGAACCAGGTCGACGTAGAGCAGACGATCGAGGCGCTCTACGTTCAGGACGTCGTCGAGGTCGCGAAGGCGACGATCGTCAGCCTGGGCTACCGCGTCGCGCGTGCGCGCTACGATGCGCAGGACACGGTGGATACGGGCGCGCCGTCGTGCTTTTTCTGTGCGGCCGCGCCGCCGGTGCAGGAGACGCAGCGGCAGCATGCCTGGGAGGTCGGGGTGCGGCACGCCCTCGACGGCGCCTGGACGCTCGTGGCCCGCGGGGCGCGCAGCTACCGCTTCGTCAATGCGGAAGAGGTCTACGAGTTCGACGCGTTTTTCTCGCCCGAATTCCAGATCCTGCGCCCGCAGCATGCGACGACCTACGAGGCGGGCGTCGAGTGGCAGCGACGCAGGCTGTGGACCCGCGCAACGCTGTTCCGCTCGGACGTTCACGACGAGATCCACCTCGACCCCTACTCGACCGGGGTGGGCAACCGCAACCTGCCGAAGTCGCGCCGTCGCGGGCTCGAGCTCGAGGCGCGCTGGCGCCCGGCGGCTGCCTGGCAGCTCGGCGCGGCCTACGCCTACACCGATGCGCGCTTTCTCGAAGGCGTGCTACCCGGCAGTGCGTTCGCCATCGGGAGCAATCTGAGCATCGCCGGCAAGCGCGTCCCGCTCGTGCCCGAGCACAAGCTGAACCTGTCGGCCGGCTGGGACTGGGATGCACGCACGCGACTTTCGGGCGTGCTGACCGCGGTCAGCAGCCAGTTCATGGACAACGACGAGCCGAACACGCTGGGTACGAAGATCCCCGCCTACGCGGTGGTCGACCTGAAGCTGGCGCGCCGCTTCGGCTGGGGCCGCCTCGCGCTGGCGGTCAACAACCTGTTCGACGAGGACTACTACAGTTACGCGGTGCGCAGTGCGTTCACCGCCGACCTGTACTCGGCCTATCCGCTGCCCGGGCGCACCGTCGGCCTGAGCGCCGAGTTGCGGCTCGACTGAGCCCCGACGCCGGGGCCCGGCCCGGCGCGCGTGCTATCTTGCCCGCATGCTCAAGGATGCCGTCCCGCTGGTGCGTTGCCGGCGCGCGCTCGTCATCAAGCTGCGCCACCATGGCGACGTGCTGCTCGCAACCCCGGTGCTCACCGCGCTGAAGGCCGCGGCGCCGCAGCTCGAAATCGACGCCCTGGTGTACGACGACACCGCGCCGATGCTCGCGGCCCACCCGGATCTCGCCCAGCTGCATACGGTGGGCCGGGCGTGGCGCGGCTGGGGCCCGCTGGCACACGCCACGGCCGAGTGGCGGCTCTTTTCGCAGCTGCGCGCGCGCCGCTACGATCTGCTGGTGCACCTGTCGGAACATCCGCGCGGCGCCTGGCTGGCGCGCAGCCTCGGGGCGCGCTGGCGCGTCGCGCCGCGCTATGCGGACCGCGGCCGGCTCTGGAGCGGCAGCTTCAGCCATCGCTTTGCGCTGCCGGCGACGCCGCGCCGGCATATGGTCGAGTGGAACCTGGACGCACTGCGCCGTATCGGGGTGCAGCCGGCGATGGAGGATCGGCGCGTGTGCTTCGTTCCCGGTGCGCAGGCGGAGGCGAGCGTGCAGGCGCGTCTGTCGGCGTCGGGGCTCGAGCCGGGCGCCTACCTGCATCTGCATCCGGCCTCGCGCTGGCGCTTCAAGTGCTGGCCCGCGGACAAGGTGGCCGCGCTCGCCGATCGGCTGGCGCAGGACGGTTCGCGTATCGTGTTCACTGCGGCCCCCGACCGCGAGGAGACCCAGCTGGTGGAAGACATCGTCGCCCGCATGCAGGCACCCAGCGTGAACCTTGCCGGGCAGCTCTCGCTCAAGGAACTCGGCGCGCTCGCTGCGCGTGCGCGCCTGTTCATCGGCGTCGATTCGATGCCGATGCATCTCGCCGCGGCGATGGGCGTACCGGTCGTCGCGCTGTTCGGCCCGAGCGGCGAGCGTGAGTGGGGGCCGTGGAGCGTCGCCCACGAAGTGGTGAGCAGCGCGCACCCCTGCCGGCCCTGCGGCAATGACGGCTGCGGCGGCGGCAAAGTGAGCGAGTGCCTGACGACCCTCGAGGTCGAGCCGGTGCTGGCGGCGGCGCGGCGCCTGCTGGAAAAAGGCCGGGAGGTCCGGGCGGCATGAGCGCGAAGCTGCGGCTCGCGGTGGTGCGCCAGCGCTACACGCCGTTCGGCGGCGCGGAGCGGTTCATCGCGCGCGCGCTGCCGGCGCTCGAGGCGGCCGGCACCGACGTCACCCTGATCGCGCGCGAATGGGCCGGCTGGGATACGCGGCGCGTGATCCGGGTCGATCCGTTCCACATCGGGCGCCGCTGGCGCGATCGTTCGTTCGCGCGTGCGGCACGCGCGGCCTGGCGGCGTCGTGGCTTTGACCTGGTGCAGTCGCACGAGCGCATCCCGGGCTGCGACATCTATCGCGCCGGCGACGGCGTGCACCGGCGCTGGCTCGAGATTCGTGCCGCGCGCGCGTCGGCCGCCACACGCCTCGCGCTTGCGCTCAGCCCCTATCACCGCTACGTCTGCGCGGCCGAGCGGGCGATGTTCGAGCATCCGCGCCTGCGTGCGGTGATCTGCAACTCGCGCATGGTGCGCGAGGAGATCCTGCGCGGCTTCCGCATCGAGCCGGACAAGCTGCACGTCATCTACAGCGGCATCGACCTCGAGCAGTTCAATCCGGGCGCGGCGCCGGCCTGGCGCGGCAGCACGCGCGGCGAGATCGGCTGCGGGCCGCGCGATACCGTGTTCCTGTTCGTCGGTTCGGGCTTCGAGCGCAAGGGCCTCGATACGGCGATCGAAGCCCTCGCGCACGCCAATTCGCAGGCCTTCTGGCTCGTCGTCGTCGGGCAGGACCGCGACGCCGCGCGCTTCGAGGCGCAGGCGCGGCGCGCCGGCGTCGCGGCGCGCGTGCGCTTCGTCGGCGCGCAAGAGGACGTGCGCCCTTACTATGCCGCGGCCGACGGCCTCGTGCTGCCGAGCCGCTACGATCCGTTTCCGAACACCGCGCTCGAGGCGCTCGCCATGGGGCTGCCGGTGATCGTCAGCGAGCGCTGCGGTGCCGCCGAGGTTGTGCGCGCGCGTGGCGGCGGATTCATCACGCCGCCGGATGACGCGATGGACCTCGCGCGCGCAATGCACCAGGCCGACCGCGCACTGCGTGCCGGCGGACTGCCGCGCGTTGCGCGCGCGACCGCCGAGCAGTTCGGCATCGATGCGATGGCGCGCGCGCTCGTCGACCTGTACGCGCAGCTCGCGCACGCGGCGCGCGCGCCGGGGCACGAAGGGCGCTGAGGCGATGCGCCGCCTATTGGCCGGTTTGCTGCTGCTGGTCTCGCTCGGAGTCTGGGCGGCGAGCGACGCCGAGCTGGTCGAGTGGATGCGCAAGGCGATGCGCGGCGACGATGCCGCGCGTGCCTCGCTCGAACAGACGGCGCGCGCGGGCGACGCCAATGCGGCGCACCTGCTCGGCCACCTCTACCTGCGCGGCCAGGGCGTCACGCGCAGCGAAGCGATGGCGATCGAGTGGTTCGGCCTGGCAGCGCAGCAGGGCCACGTCGAGTCGATGCACAACCTGGGCGTGCTCTACGAGCGCGCACCGCAGGCGACGCGCGACCTTGCCGCCGCGCGGCGCTGGTATCGCGCCGCTGCCGACAAGGGGTTCGCGCGTTCGCAGGCGAACCTCGGCCAGATGCTGATCGAGGGGATGGGCGGTCCGGTGGACCTGGACGAGGGGCGGCGCTTGATCGAGCAATCGGCCATGCAGCGCGAGCCACGCGGGGAGTACCTGCTCGGCATGCTGTTTCTCGACGGCCGCGGCGCGCCGCAGGATGCCGAGCAGGCGGTGCGCTGGCTTCAGCTGGCGGCGCAGGGCGGCGAGCGTGACGCGCAGTACGAGCTGTCGATCCTGTATGGCAGCGGCACCGGCGTGGTGAAGGACGTCGCGCGTGCGCTCGACTGGCTGCGCAAGGCGGCGCAGCTGGATCAGGTCAAGGCGCAGTACACGCTGGCGGCGATCTACGCCGGCGGTCTGTACGGCCTGCCGCGCGACGACCGGCAGGCGATCGGCTGGCTGCGCAAGAGCGCGCGGCTGGGCTACGCGGAGGCCGAGTACGCGCTTGGCCTTGCCTATGCCGAGGGGCGCGGCGTCGAAAAAGATGCGAGCCAGGCCTACGGCTGGCTGCTCAAGGCGGCGCAGCAGGGCCATCCCGCGGCCGGCGCCTACGTCAAGCGCATCCAGGGACAGGTGCTCGGCGCCGGCGCGAAGGGCGAGGACGGCGCAGCCAAGGACGCCGCGCCGCCGCCGCCCGCGGACCAGAAATGAGCACGCCCGACACAAGCAGCGCGCAGCTGTACCGCCGTCTGCTGTCCTACGTGCGACCGCACGCGAAGGTGTTCGTGGTCGCGGTGTTCGGCATGATCATCGCCGCCGCGACCGAGCCGCTGTTCCCGGCGCTGATGAAGCCGCTGCTCGACGGCGGCTTCGCGCGCGGTGCCGACCCGATCCTGCCGCCGCTCGTCTTCGCCGCCGCGATCATCGGCGTGTTCCTGGTGCGCGGCGTCTTCACCTTCATCTCGAACTTCGGCATGCAGTGGGTGGCGCATCGGGTGGTGCTCGATCTGCGCACGCGGATGTTCGAGCGTCTGGTGCGCTTTCCGACGCCGTACTACGACGAGCACAGCTCGGGCGTGATGATGTCGAAGCTGACCTACGACGTCACCAACGTCACCGCTGCGGCGACCAGCGTGGTGACCATCGTCATCAAGGACACCGTCATCGTCTCCGGCCTGCTCGGCTGGCTGCTTTACCTCAACTGGAAACTGACGCTGATCGCGCTCATCGTGGCGCCGGCGATGGCCTACGTCGTCAAGCTCACTGCGCGGCGGCTGCGCGCCATGTCGCGCGAGACCCAGCGCTCGATGGGCGAGCTCACGCACGTGCTGGAAGAGACCATCGAGTGCCACAAGGTGATCAAGGTCTACGGCGGACAGCGCTACGAGGCGAAGCGCTTCGAGTCGGCGGCGCAGCGCCTGCGGCGCTTTTTCATGCGCCTGGTGGTGCCCGAGGCGCTGGCGACGCCGGCGAGCAATTCGCTCGCCGCGGTTGCGGTGGCGCTGATCGTCTACATCGCGCTGCAGGAGTCGGCCGCGAACCGTGCGACGGTGGGCGAGTTCGTCTCGTTCATCACCGCGATGCTGATGCTGATCGCGCCGGTCAAGCGGCTCACCGAGGTGAACGCGCCGCTGCAGCGCGGACTGGCGGCGGCGGAAAGCGTGTTCGGCATGATCGACACGCCGATCGAAGAGGATCGCGGCACGGTGAAGCTCGGCCGCGCCAAGGGCGACATCGTCTTCGAGCGCGTCGGCTTCACCTATCCGACGCGCAAGGAGCCGGCGCTCGACGACGTCAACCTGCACGTGCGGCCGGGCGAGACGGTGGCGCTGGTCGGCGGTTCGGGCGGCGGCAAGACGAC
>LJTQ01000188.1 GCA_001303445.1 Betaproteobacteria bacterium SG8_39
GTCGCGCCGGCCAGGATCGCGATCACGCGGCTGTCACCCTTGGCGACCGTCGAGCCGATTGCCCCGCCGATGACCGCGCCGGTGATCATGCCGACTTCGTCGCGGTTGCAGCGGCCCTGGGTGATGCCGTAATCGCGCTCCCACTCGTGGCCCGTGTAGCCGCGGTAGTAGGGGTCATGTTTCGCCCGCCAGCCGTGTGCCGGCGCGTGCGCCGGCGGCGTCGCCTGCGCGAGCTGCGCGCCGAGCAGCGCGGCCAGTGCGAAAGCGGTGACGATCGACAGTTTGCCGGTTTGACGGAACATGGCATTCCTCCTCGTGTGCCCGTCGGCTTGTACCGCGGGTTCGGGTACAGGTTCGCCGAAATTCGCTGAACCGTGGCTGAAAGCGCGCGGGAGCCTTCGGAATCGTGACCGGCCGCACAAATAGGGGAAATGCAAAGAAACGGAAGAAATGGGGACAGTCCCCTTTTCTGCACTGCAGAAAAGGGGACTGTCCCCATTATCGATCAGTCGCGGATGAGCTCGACCAGCTCGTAATGCGTCTGCATGTAACCGCCGGCGCCGGCGCGCAGGAACTGGAACTCGCCGTCGGCGGTGCACCAGACGTCGTAGGGCGGATGCTCCTGTGGCAGGCCGGGCGCAGAGACGAACTGGAAGTGCAGTGCGTCGAAGGTGCCGGCCTTGACGGTCACCTTCTCGGCGCCGACGAAGACAACGTGGATGCCGATGGAAAACAACATCGGGCCGGTGGCGCCACGATGATCGGGCGAGGACAGCAGCAACTGGTCGAGGCTCTGGACCTCACCGGGTCTGCGCTGGCTGAACAGCCGCAGGTGCCACGCGTCGCAGGCGATGGCGTGGTTCTGGAACGACCTGAGCGGCGCAGCGAGGTCCATGCGCTGGGATACGCGGCCCTCCAGCGCGGTATAGGTCTCGCATTCCGCGTACTGTGGATGAAAGCGGAACCAGCCGGTTCCCATGAAGCGGTCGCCGACGCTGATGCGCACGAAACAGTCCTTCGGCATCCAGTCCGCGTCCAGCGAGTAGGTAATGTCGCGCATCACGCAAGGCCGGTCGTCGATCTCGCAGTGCGCGCTGACCGTGCGGCTGCCGTCGGCGTGCACCGTGGTAACGAAGTACTCGCGGCCGCGTTCCTGGCCGAGGCGCTCCGGCTTGCTGCTCGTATAGAGGATCGTGCCGCGGACGTTGCGATGCTCCCGCTGGATGATGCTGTCGGACATTGGGCCTCCCGGGTCTTTGCTGGAGCGAGCTTAGCGGAACGACTGCCGGGGAGCGAACTCAGACCCGCAACAGCCGCCCGGAGCGGACCAGGCCGCGCAACACCCACCACTGCGCGGCTCCGCGAGCAGCCAGGAACAGGGTGAACGCCAGCCACAGGCCGTGATTGCCGAAAGGGCGCAGCAGCCACCAGGCCGGCAGGTAGACGACGCAGGCCGCGAACAGCATGGTGTCGCGCATCTGCCGGTTCAGGGTGGCGCCGACGAAGACGCCGTCATAGAGATAGGCCCAGCAGCCGACGAGTGGCGCGACCACGAGCCATGGCAGGTAGCGGTGGGCGAGTTCGCGCAACGCCTGCTGGGAGGTGAGCAGTTCGATCGCAAGCCAGCCGGCAAGCGCGAACGCGACGGACAGCACCAGGGCCACGGCCAGCGTCCACCCGGCCGACAGCCGGATGGCACGCCGCAACTGCGCCAGGTCGCGCGCGCCGACCGCCCGGCCGACGAGCGACTCGGCCGCATTCGCGAACCCGTCGAGCGCGTAGGACGTGAAATACAGGAAGTTGAGCAGGATCGCGTTGGCGGCGAGCACCGCGCTGCCGAAGCGGGCTCCCATGGCCGTCAGGAACGCGAACGACAGCATCAATGCGGTGGTCCGGACCAGCAGCGGCAGGTTGAGCGAAAGGTAGGCCCGATACGAAGGCATGGGGCCCGGCGAAGACCGGAACAGGCCGCCGACCGCCCTGCCCGCGAGCAGCAGGCCGAGCGCCAGGCCGAGGTACTCCGCAACGACCGTGGCCAGCGCGACGCCATCGGCGGACATTCCTGCGCCCCAGACGAGCAGGAAATCGAGCACGATGTTCACGACGTTGACGGTCAGCACGATGGCGAGGGGCGAGCGCGCGTCGCCGCGGCCGATGAACCAGCCCGTGAGCACGAACAGCGAAAGCGTCGCCGGCGCGCCCCAGATGCGCGTGTCGATATAGCGGGACGCTTCAGCGGCGACCGCCGGCTCGGGAGCGATGAGCACAAGTGCCAGGGTCTCGAGCGGCCCGGCCAGGAGCAGCAGGCTCCCGGCAAGCGCTAGTGCTACCACGAGGCCCTGTACGAGCGCATTGCGCCCGGCTACCGCATCGCTTGCGCCGTGCGCCTGCGCCGCGAGACCGGTGGTGCCCATGCGCAGGAAGTTAAGCGCGGTGAAGAGCACGTTGAACACGGTGGCGCCGACGGCAACGCCGGCGAGACTGTAGGGATCGTCCAGGTGACCGACGGCCGCCGAGTCGGCCAGCCCGACGAGCGGAACCGAGACGTTGGCCAGGATCATCGGCACCGCGACGTCGAGGACGTCCCGGTTGGAGAAGCGTTCCGCGTGCGTCACGCCGGCCGGGCCGTCAAGCCGGCGCCGTCGCATCGCGGCCGGCGGCCGGTCCACGCCGGCGATCCAGCAGGTCTGCGACCACCGCATAGGCGGCCGGCACCACCAGCAGGCTCAGCACCGTCGATGTCACCAGTCCGCCGATGACCGCAATGCCCATCGGGGCGCGGAAGCTCGAGTCACCCGAGAGCCCGAGCGCGACCGGCAGCATGCCCGCGCCCATCGCGATCGACGTCATGATGATCGGCCGGGCGCGCTTGCGACAGGCATCGACGATGGCCTCGGCCCGTGGCAGGCCGCGTTCCTCGGCGATGATTGCGTAGTCCACCAGCAGGATCGAGTTCTTCACGGCAACGCCCATCAGCATGAGCATGCCGATAAGGGCCGGCATGGTCAGTGCATTACCGGTGAGCAGCAGCGCGCCGAAGGCGCCGCCGATGGACATGGGCAGCGCGATCAACAGCGACAGCGGCTGCACGGCGTGATTGAACAACACGGCCAGGATCGCGTACACGCAGAACACGCCGGTGAACATGGCCAGGATGAAGCTCGAGAACAGCTCCTGCTGGCGCTCGGCATCGCCGCTGGCGCGGCGAATGACGCCGCCGGGCAGCGTCTGCAGCGATTCCACGCCATCGACCCGCTTCTCGACCGTCCCGAGCGGCTGTCCCTCGAGCGCGACGTCGATATTGACGTTGCGCATGCGGTCAAAACGGTCGATCCGGGCGGGGCCGCTCGCGAGTTCGAAGGAAGCGACGCTCGAGAGCGGCACCGCACCGCCGCGCGCTGGAATCTGCAGCAACGCGAGCGTCGAGGGGTCGCGGCGTGCCGCCTCGTCGAGCTGGATGCGTATCGGAACCTGCCGGGTGGGCAGGTTCAGCTTGGGTAGCCGGAATCCGACGTCGCCGGTCGTGGCGATCCGTACCGCGTCGGCCAGCGCTTCCGTCGTTACGCCGAGCTCGGCGGCGCGGGCGAAATCCGGGCGGATCAGTATCTCCGGACGAAGCAGCGCCGCGCTCGAGCGGACGTCACCGAGCCCCGGAACGCCGCGCAGTTCCCGCTCGACCTGCTCTGCCGTCTCCTGCAACAGCCGTGCGTCGTTGCCCGCCAGCACCAGCGTCAGCTTTTCGCCTGCGTCGCCCGTACCGAAGGACAGGCGCGCACCGGGGATGCGCGAGAGCGCTTCGCGGGCCGCGGCCTCGAATTCCCTCTGCGTGCGGATCCGTTCCTCGCGCGGCAGGCGCGTGACGGTGAGGCTTGCGCTGCGCACCTCGCCGATGGAACTGCGCCCGCCGGGTGCATTGCTGACGAGCGGCGCACCGACTGCGGCGAACACCGTGACGACATCGGGTTCCTTGCGCAGGATTGCCGTGGCGCGCTCGGCCACCGCGCGGGTCTCCTCGATCGAGGCTCCCGGGGCGAGCTCGAGCTGGATGATGCTCTCATCCCGGTCGTCCTTGGGAATGAAGCCCGTCGGCAGCAGTCCGACCAGCGTGACCGACAGTATGAATACGACGAGCGCGCCGAGCAGCGTCCAGACGCGATGCGCCAGGGTCCAGCGCGCGGCATCGATGTAACGATCGAGCCAGCGGGGGTGCACGTCGGGACGGTTCGACGGCTTGAGCAGGTGAGCTGCCATCATCGGCGTGAGCATTCGCGCTACGGCGAGCGAGAGCATCACTGCGGTTACGGCCGTGAAGCCGAAGTGACGGAAGAAGCGGCCCGGAATGCCCGGCATGAAGGCCACCGGAAGGAATACGGCGGCAATGGTCAGGCTGGTGGCGATCACCGCGATGCCGATTTCGTCAGCCGCCTCGAGTGCCGCACGCCTGGGCTCCTTGCCCTCGCGCTGGTGACGGACGATGTTCTCGATCTCGACGATGGCGTCGTCGACCAGGATGCCGACGACCAGCGAAAGAGCCAGCAGCGTCACGGTGTTGAGCGTGAACCCGAGCCAGTGCATGACCAGGAAGCTCGGAATGATCGACAGCGGCAGCGCGGCGGCGGTTATCCACGTCGCGCGCCAGTCGCGCAGGAAGAAGAACACCACTGCGACGGCCAGCAGCGCGCCCTCGACGAGCATCTGCAGCGAGGCGTCGAAGTTCCGCTCGACCCGGTCGACGATCGAGGCCACCTGCTGGATTTCGACGGTGGGATGCTCGCTGCGCAACGCGTCGAGCGCCGCGCGCACGCGCCGGGCGACCTCCACCTCGGTCGCGCCACGGGCGCGCTGCACCGCGAAGGCAACCACAGGTTCGCCATCGAGCAGGGCGATCTGTCGCGCCTCGGCATGGCCATCGATGATCGTCGCGAGCTGGTCCAGCCGCACCTGGCGGCCGTCCGGCAGCGCGATGGGAAACTCGCGAAGATCCCCGGCGCGCTCGACGGTGCCGAGCAGTCGCACCGATTGCTCGCCACCGGCCCAGTTGGCTCGCCCGCCGGGCAGCTCGGCCTGCACTCGCCGCAGCTGGCGCGACACCTCGCCGGCGGAAAGCCCCCAGCTGGCAAGCGCCGTGGCATCGAGGTCGACCCGTACCTCGCGGTCCACGCCGCCGATCCGGGTCACGGCGCCCACACCGTCGAGCGATAGCAGCGCCTTGGTGACGGTGTCGTCCACGAACCAGCTGAGGTCGGCGACGTCGACGTTGGGGGCGTGGACGCTGTAGGTGATGAGGTTGCCGCCCGCGATGTTGATACGGGCGACCGCCGGCTCGTTGATGTCCTGCGGCAGCTCGGTGCGGATGCGCGTGACCGCGTCGCGAACCTCTGACAGCGCGACATCCACATCCTTCTCGAGTTCGAACTCGATGACCGTGACGGACGAGCCGTCGCTGACTGTCGAGATGATCTTGTCGATGTCCGGCAGGGTCGCGACGGCGTCCTCCACCTTCCGCGTCACTTCCGTCTCGAGCTGCGAGGGCGTGGCGCCGGCATAGCCGATCTGCACGCGGACGATGGGCACGTCGATGTCCGGGAAGTCGGCGATGCCGAGCTGGCCGTAGGCCCACAGGCCCCCGAGAGTGGCCAGCGCGAAGCCGAGGACTGCGGGCAAAGGACGGCGGATCGACGCTGCGGAGACGTTCACGGTCAGCTGCCCGGGATGTCGACGAGGTCGCCGTCGCGCAGGAAGGCGCCACCGCTGCGAACCACCTGCACGTCGTCAGGCAGGCCATCGGTGATCTCGATGAGGTCGTCCACGGTGGTGCCCACGTCTACCTTCAGTTCCCGCACGCGCCGGTCCTCGTCGACTGCGAACACGTACTGCGAGCCGTCGCGGGTCGTGACCGCAGACAACGGCAGCACGACGGCAGCCGAGCTGCCGAGCTCGAGCGTCCCGCCGACGTACATCCCCGGGCGCAGGTCCGCAGTCAACGGCAGGTCGACATAGGCGATGCCACGGCGGGTCGCCGGGTCGAGGCCCGGCGAGACCGTGCGCACCGTGCCTGCCACGGGGGGGCCATCACCGATGGGATTCACCGCCGCGGCCATGCCCCCATGGACA
>LJTQ01000023.1 GCA_001303445.1 Betaproteobacteria bacterium SG8_39
ACCGAGGCGGTGGTCGACGCCCAGCTCGAGGCCGTGCTTGCCTCATCGGGCGCGGCGGCATTCGCCCGCGCGGTCATTGCCTATGAGCCGGTCTGGGCAATCGGCACCGGCAAGACGGCAAGCGCCGAGCAGGCGCAGGCGGTGCACGCGTTTTTGCGCGGGCGCCTCGCCCGGCAGGACGCTGCCGTGGCGCAGGCGGTGCGCATTTTGTATGGCGGCAGCGTGAAGGCGGCGAATGCCGCGGCGATCTTCGCGATGCCTGACGTGGACGGCGGTCTGATCGGTGGCGCTTCGCTGGTGGCGGATGAGTTTCTCGCCATCGTCGCAGCGGCGCAGGCGCAGACCGCGAGCACATGAGGATGTCATGGATTTCTGGTTGAAAGTCTTACTCGCAGCGCACGTGGTGATCGCTCTCGGCATCATCGGCCTGGTCCTGTTGCAGCATGGCAAGGGGGCCGACATGGGCTCCGGATTCGGCGGCGGCGCCTCGAGCAGCCTGTTCGGCGCGACCGGTTCGGCGAACTTCCTTTCGCGTACCACCGCCGTCATGGCGACCGCGTTCTTCCTGTCGAGCCTCGGGCTCACCTACCTTGCGACCAACAAGCCGCAAGCCGGCGGCAGCGTGATGGAGTCGGTGAAGCCGCAACCCGTCGAGCGCAAGGCGCCGGAGGACGTTCCGGTGCCGAAGGAGTCCGCGGCGCCGGATGGGCCGGCATCGAAGAAAGTGCCGAATTGAGGCTCGCCCGAGGGGTCGCGAGGCAAGGCGCAGCGAACCTGTGGGCTCACCGCGGCCGAGAACGAAACGCAATGGCCGGAATGGGGGATAATCGCGCCTGAACAATTCATGCCCACGTGGTGAAATTGGTAGACACGCTAGCTTGAGGGGCTAGTGGCCTAAACAGCCGTAGCAGTTCGAGTCTGCTCGTGGGCACCAGAACACAGGGCCGCACCCCGAGCGGGTGAAGCCGAGAGCGCTGCCAGAGATGCTGACCGAATACTTTCCCATCCTGCTCTTCATCCTGGTCGGGCTCGGCGTCGGCGTCGTGCCGATGGTCCTCGGCCGGCTGCTCGGGCCGCACAATCCCGACCCGGAAAAGCTCTCGCCCTACGAGTGCGGCTTCGAGGCCTTCGAAGACGCGCGCATGAAGTTCGACGTGCGTTACTACCTGGTCGCGATCCTGTTCATCCTCTTCGACCTGGAGATCGCGTTCCTCTTCCCCTGGGCGGTCGCGCTCAAGGACATCGGGCTGTTCGGCTTCGTGTCGATGATGATTTTTCTCGCCATCCTGGTGGTCGGGTTCGTCTACGAGTGGATGACCGGCGCGCTGGAGTGGGAATAGGAGCGGTCGCGTGAGCATCGAGGGCGTACTGCAGCAGGGCTTCATCACCACCAGCGCGGACAAGCTGATCAACTGGACGCGCACCGGGTCGATGTGGCCGATGACCTTCGGGCTGGCCTGCTGCGCCATCGAGATGATGCACACCGGCGCATCGCGCTACGACCTCGACCGCTTCGGCGTCGTCTTCCGCCCGAGCCCGCGCCAGGCGGACGTGATGATCGTCGCCGGCACGCTGTGCAACAAGATGGCGCCGGCGCTGCGCAAGGTGTACGACCAGATGCCCGAGCCGCGCTGGGTGATCTCGATGGGCTCCTGTGCGAACGGCGGCGGCTATTACCACTACTCGTACTCCGTGGTGCGCGGCTGCGACCGCATCATTCCGGTCGACATCTACGTGCCGGGCTGTCCGCCGACCCCCGAGGCGCTGCTCTACGGGATCATCCAGCTGCAGAACAAGATCAAGCGGACCAACACCATCGCGCGCTGAGCCGCCACCGATCCAGACCCGGCACAGACGAACGCCAGAACGTAAGAACGCAGAAACGTAAAAACGAGACCGCGCACGGCATGGCCATGACCCCAAAGCTGCAACGTCTGCACGATCGCCTGCGCGGCGTGCTGGGCGAGCGCGTGGTGTCGCTCTCCGAGCGGCTCGGCGAGCTGACGCTGGAAGTGCGGGCGGCCGATTACCTTTCGGTCGCGCAGACCCTGCGCGACCATGCCGAGCTGCGCTTTGCGCAGCTGATCGATCTCTGCGGCCTCGACTATTCGACCTACGGCGACAGGCCCTGGCCGCGCGAGCGCTTCGCCGTGGCGCTGCAGCTGCTTTCGATCGAGCACAACTGGCGCCTGCGCCTGCGCGTGTTCTGCCCGGACGATGCGCTGCCGAAACTCGACTCGGTGATCGAGCTCTGGCCGAGCGTCAACTGGTTCGAGCGCGAGGCCTTCGACCTGTTCGGCATCGTGTTCGAAGGTCACCCCGACCTGCGCCGCATCCTCACCGACTACGGCTTCGTCGGTCACCCGTTCCGCAAGGACTTTCCGATGTCCGGCACCGTCGAGATGCGCTACGACCCGGAGCAGCGGCGCATCGTGTACGAGCCGGTCACCATCGAGCCGCGCGAAGTCACCCCGCGGGTGGTGCGCGAGGCCGGCTACGGCGAGCGTGAGTAGGGCGATGGCCGAGATCCGCAATTACACGGTCAACCTTGGACCCCAGCACCCGGCGGCGCATGGCGTGCTGCGCCTGGTGCTGGAGATGGACGGCGAAGTGGTGCAGCGCGCCGACCCGCACATCGGCCTGCTGCACCGTGCGACCGAGAAGCTTGCCGAGCAGCGCACCTACGTGCAGTCGCTGCCCTACATGGATCGGCTGGACTACATCTCGATGATGTGCAGCGAGCACGCGTACTGCATGGCGGTGGAGAAGCTGCTGCAGATCGAGGTGCCGATCCGGGCGCAGTACATCCGCGTGATGTTCGACGAGATCACGCGCATCCTGAATCATATCTTCGGCGTCGCGACGCTCGGCCTCGACCTGGGTGCGATGACCGTTTTCCTTTACGGCTTTCGCGAGCGCGAGGACCTGCTCGATTGCTACGAGGCGGTCTCGGGTGCGCGCATGCATGCCGCCTACTACCGCCCCGGCGGGGTCTACCGCGACTTGCCGGACGCGATGCCGAGATACCAGGCGCAGCACACGCGCAATGCGCGTGCGCTCGAAGAGATGAACCGCGATCGGCAGGGCTCGCTGCTCGATTTCATCGAGGCGTTCACCGAGCGCTTCCCGAAGTGCGTCGACGATTACGAAACGCTGCTGACCGACAACCGCATCTGGAAGCAGCGTACCGTCGGCATCGGCGTGGTCTCGCCGGAGCAGGCGTTGGCCTGGGGCTTCACCGGGCCGATGCTGCGTGGCTCCGGGGTCGCCTGGGACCTGCGCAAGAAGCAGCCCTACGAGGTCTACGATCGGCTCGATTTCGACGTCGTCGTCGGCAAGAACGGCGACACCTACGACCGCTACCTGGTGCGCGTCGACGAGATGCGGCAGTCGAACCGCATCATCAAGCAGTGCGTGGACTGGCTGCGCGAGAACCCGGGGCCGGTGATCACCGACGACCACAAGGTGGCGCCGCCCGCGCGCGTCGACATGAAATCGAACATGGAAGAGCTGATCCATCACTTCAAGCTCTTCACCGAGGGTATGCACGTGCCCGAGGGTGAGTCGTACGCGGGCGTCGAGGGGCCGAAAGGGGAGTTCGGCGTGTACTTCGTCTCCGACGGCGCCAACAAGCCCTACCGCATGCGGCTGCGCTCGCCGGCGTTCACGCACCTTTCGGCGATCGACAAGATGGCGCGCGGCCACATGCTGGCCGACGCGGTGGCGATCATCAGCACCCTGGATATCGTGTTCGGAGAGATCGATCGGTGACGCGCATGCTGTCGGCTGAGTCCCTGAGGAAAATTGACCGCGAAATCGCGAAGTACCCGCCGGACCAGAAGCAGTCCGCGGTGATGGCCGCGCTCATTATCGCGCAGGACGAGAAGGGCTGGTTGGCGACGGAAACGCTCGACGCGGTGGCCGAGATCCTCGGGATGCCGCCGGTGGCGGTCTACGAGGTGGCGACCTTCTACAACATGTACAACCTGGAGCCGACCGGGAAGTACAAGCTCACGGTCTGCACCTGCCTGCCCTGCGGGCTGCAGGGTTCGCTGGACGCGGCCGACTACCTCAAGCACAAGCTCGGCGTCGACTTCAACGAGACGACGGCGGACGGGCGCTTCACCCTCAAGGAAGGCGAATGCATGGGCGCCTGCGCCATGTCGCCGGTGGTCCTGGTCAATAACAAGCGGATGTGCGACTTCATGTCGAAGGAACGGCTCGATGCACTGCTCGACGAGCTGTCGAGGAGCGCCTGACATGCTCGACTACGGACCTGACGCGATCCTGATGGCGGGCCTCGACGGCGCCAACTGGCGCCTCGCGGATTACGCCCGGCGCGATGGCTACGCGGCGCTGAAAAAGCTGCAGAAATCGGCGCTCCGCGGGCGCGGCGGTGCGGGATTTCCGACCGGGCTGAAGTGGTCGTTCATGCCCAAGCAGACCAGCGGCGCGAAGTACATGGTGTGCAACTCCGACGAGGGCGAGCCGGGGACCTGCAAGGACCGGGATCTCCTGCGCTACAACCCGCACGCGGTGATCGAGGGCATGATCATCGCCGGCTACGCCACCGGGGCGAGCGTCGGCTACAACTACATCCACGGCGAGATCTGGGAGCTGTACGAGCGCTTCGAAGAGGCGCTGGACGAGGCGCGCGCCGCGGGCTATCTCGGGGCCAACATCCTCGGCTCCGGATTCAGCTTCGAGATCCACGCGCATCCGGGCTTTGGCGCCTACATCTGCGGCGAAGAGACGGCGCTGCTCGAGTCGCTCGAAGGCAAGAAAGGCCAGCCGCGCTTCAAGCCGCCGTTTCCGGCCAGCTTCGGCCTGTACGGCAGGCCGACGACGATCAACAACACCGAAACCTTCGCCGCCGTGCCCTGGATCATCCGCAAAGGTGGCGACGCCTACCTCGAGCTCGGCCGGCCCAACAACGGCGGCACGAAGCTCTTTTCGGTGACCGGGCACGTCAACCGGCCGGGCAACTACGAGGTGGGGCTCGGAACGCCGTTCGCCAAGCTGCTCGAGATGGCGGGCGGCGTGCGCGGCGGGCGCAAGCTGAAGGCGGTGATTCCCGGCGGCTCGTCGATGCCGGTGCTGCCGGCCGACATCATGCTGGCGACCGACATGGACTACGACTCGATCGCCAAGGCGGGCTCGATGCTCGGCTCGGGCGCGGTGATCGTGATGGACGAGACCACCTGCATGGTGCGCGCGCTCGAGCGCCTGTCCTACTTCTACTACGAGGAGTCCTGCGGCCAGTGCACGCCCTGCCGCGAGGGCACCGGCTGGCTCTACCGCGTCGTGCACCGCATCGAGAACGGGCTCGGCCGTGCCGAGGACCTCGCGCTGCTCGACAACGTGGCCGACAACATCGCCGGGCGCACGATCTGCGCACTGGGCGATGCCGCCGCGCTGCCGGTGAAGAGCTTCCTCAAGCATTTCCGCCCCGAGTTCGAGTACCACATCGAGCAGCGGCGCTGCATGGTGCAGGGCGTCGATGTCGAGCCCAAATATGGCCGTTCCGGCGCGGGCGCCGGCGCGGGCGGCGCCGTGGCGAAGGCGGCATAGGAACCCCTATGGTGAACGTCGAGATCGACGGCAGGACGCTCGAGGTCGAGCCGGGTACGACCGTGATGGAGGCGGCGAACCGCCTCGGCATCTACATTCCGCATTTCTGCTACCACCGCAAGCTGTCGATCGCGGCGAACTGCCGCATGTGCCTGGTCGAGGTCGAAAAGGCGCCCAAGCCGCTGCCGGCCTGCGCCACGCCGGTTGCCGAGGGCATGAAGGTGCTGACGCAGTCGCCGGTCGCGAAGACGGCGCAGAACGGGGTGATGGAGTTCCTGCTCATCAACCATCCGCTGGATTGCCCGATCTGCGACCAGGGCGGCGAATGCCAGCTGCAGGACCTCGCGGTCGGCTACGGCAAGGCGGGATCGCGCTACGCCGAGGAAAAGCGTGTCGTCCTGCACAAGGACATCGGTCCGCTGGTCGCGGCCGAGGAAATGTCGCGCTGCATCCAGTGCACACGCTGCGTGCGCTTCGGCCAGGAGATCGCCGGCGTCATGGAGCTCGGCATGATCAACCGCGGCGAGCATGCAGAGATCGTCGCCTTCGTCGGCAAGACCGTCGACTCGGAGCTCTCCGGCAACATGATCGACCTCTGCCCGGTGGGGGCGCTCACCTCGAAGCCGTTCCGCTACAGCGCCCGCAGCTGGGAGCTGGCGCGGCGCAAGTCGGTCTCGCCGCACGACGGCCTCGGCGCCAACCTGGTGGTCCAGGTCAAGCAGAACAAAGTGAAGCGCGTCCTGCCGCTCGAGAACGAGGCGATCAACGAGTGCTGGCTGTCCGACAAGGATCGCTATTCCTACGAGGCGCTGGAGAGCAGCGAGCGGCTCTCGAAGCCGATGCTGCGCGACGCCACGGGCTGGAAGGAGACCGACTGGCAAACCGCGCTCGAGCGCGTGGCCGAGGGTCTGCGCGGCGCCGGGGCCGACGTCGGCGTGCTCGCCAGCCCGCATGCGACGCTCGAAGAACTTGCGCTTGCGGCGCAGCTCGCGCAGGGGCTCGGGGGCAGCGCCGACTTCCGCCTGCGCCAGACCGACTTCAGCGCGGATGGCAAGCGCGTCGGCGTGCCCTGGCTCGGGATGCCGATTGCCGATCTGGACACGCTCGACCGCGTGCTCATCGTCGGCTCGTTCCTGCGCAAGGACCATCCGCTGATCGCGCAGCGCCTGCGTCAGGCGGCGAAGCGCGGTGCGCAGGTCAATATCCTGCACTGCAGCGACGACGCGCTGCTGATGCCGGTCGCCAACAAGTCGATCGTCGCGCCGTCGGCGCTGCCGGCGGCACTCGCCGCGCTGCGCGATGGCCCGATCGGTGCGAGCCTCGCCTCGGGCAAGAACGTTGCGGTGCTGCTCGGCAATTTCGCGCAGCAGCATCCCCAGGCGGCGCAGATCCACGCCCAGGCGCAGGCGCTCGCCGAATCGCTCGGCGCGCGGCTCGGCTTTCTCGGTGAGGCAGCGAACTCGGTCGGCGGTTATCTGGCCGGTCTGCCCTGCGGCGCGAACGCGCGCGAGATGCTCGAGCGGCCGCGCAAGGCCTACCTGTTGCTCGGCGCGGAACCCGAGCTCGATTGCGCCGATCCGCAGGCGGCGCGGGCCGCCCTGCAGCAGGCCGAATTCGTCGTCGCCCTCTCGCCGTTCTGGCATCCTGCCGCGGACACTGCGCAGGTCATGCTGCCGATCGCGCCGTTCGCCGAAACCTCGGGCAGCTTCGTCAGCACCGAGGGCCGCGTGCAGAGCTTCCACGGCGCCGTGTATCCGCTGGGCGAGACGCGCCCGGGCTGGAAGGTGCTGCGCGTGCTCGGCAATCTGCTCGGGCTCGACGGCTTCGATGCCAACAGCAGCGAGGACGTGCGCGACGCCTGCCTGGCCGGCAGCGATGTCGCTTCTCGGCTGTCGAACCGCATCGAGCGGGCGCCGCAGGCCGCGGGCGCCGCTCGGGTCGACGGCGTCGAGCGCATCGCGGACGTGCCGATCTACTTCGCCGATCCGCTGGTGCGGCGTGCCGTGTCGCTGCAGCGCACGGCGGACGCGCGCGCGCCGCGCGCCTGGATGAACAGCGCGCTGATGCAGCGGCTCGAGCTCGCGCCGGGCACGCCGCTGCGCCTGCGCCAGGGCAGCGGCGAAGCGGCGCTCAGCGCCGCGCTGGACGACGGCCTGCCCGACGACTGCGTACGCGTGGCCGCAGCGCATGCGACGACCGCGGGGCTGGGCGCGATGTTCGGCGTGCTGACGCTGGAAAAGGCCAGCGTGGAGCAGGTGGCCTAGATGAATACCGACCAGGCGCTCGGCGCGCTGCGCGCGTTCTCCGAATCCCAGCTCGGCCCCGAGTGGGGCTCGGCGGTCTACACGCTGGTGACCTCGCTCGTCTTCATCGTGCTGATCGTGGCCCCGCTGATGCTCTGCGTGGCCTACCTGACGCTGTGGGAGCGCAAGCTGATCGGCTGGATGCAGATCCGCATCGGCCCCAACCGGGTCGGCCCGCTCGGACTGCTGCAGCCGATCGCCGACGGCATCAAGCTGCTGTTCAAGGAAATCATCCTGCCGACGCAGGCCAGCCCGGCGCTTTACCTCATCGGCCCGATGCTCGCGATCATGCCTGCGCTGGCGGCCTGGGCGGTGATGCCCTTCGCCCCCGAGGTGGTGCTGGCCGACGTCAACGCCGGCCTGCTCTACCTGCTGGCGATGACCTCGCTCGGCGTGTACGGCGTGATCATTTCGGGCTGGGCGACGAATTCCAAGTACGCCTTTCTCGGCGCGATGCGCTCGGCGGCTCAGATGGTGTCCTACGAGCTGGCGATGGGCTTCGCGCTGGTCGTCGTGCTGATGGTGTCGGGCAGCCTCAACCTGACCGACATCGTCCACGGCCAGACCCAGGGCCGCTTCGCGTCGATGGGGCTCAATTTCCTGTCCTGGAACTGGCTGCCGCTGCTGCCGATGCTGTTCGTGTACTTCACGTCCGGCGTCGCCGAGACCAACCGGGCGCCGTTCGACGTCGTCGAGGGCGAGTCGGAGATCGTCGCAGGCCACATGGTCGAGTACTCCGGCATGACGTTCGCGCTGTTCTTTCTGGCCGAGTACGCCAACATGATCCTCATCGCGACGCTCACCGTGATCATGTTCTTCGGCGGCTGGCAGGCGCCGATCGATTCCATGCTGTTCGAACTGGTGCCGCCCTTCGGCTGGCTGTTCCTCAAGGTCTTTCTGGTCGCGTCGATGTTCCTCTGGATCCGCGCGACCTTCCCGCGCTACCGCTACGACCAGATCATGCGGCTCGGCTGGAAGGTGTTCATCCCCCTGACGCTGGTCTGGATCGCGGTGATTGGGCTGTGGATGCAGACGCCGTGGAACATCTGGAAATGAGGAGAATGGCATGACGCGCGTGATCGAGTTTTTCCGCGCCTTCCTGCTGCTCGAGCTGTTCCGGGGGCTCGCGCTGACCGGTCGGCATCTGTTTGCGCGCAAGATCACCGTGCAGTTTCCCGAGGAAAAGACGCCGCTCAGCCCGCGATTCCGCGGCCTGCACGCGCTGCGCCGCTACCCGAACGGCGAAGAGCGCTGCATCGCCTGCAAGCTGTGCGAGGCGGTCTGCCCGGCGCTGGCGATCCACATCGAGTCGGAGCAGCGCGCCGACGGCACGCGACGCACCACGCGCTACGACATCGACCTCACCAAGTGCATCTTCTGCGGGTACTGCGAAGAGGCCTGCCCGGTCGATGCCATCGTCGAGACGCGCATCCTGGAGTACCACGGCGAGCGCCGCGGCGACCTGTATTACACCAAGCCGATGCTGCTCGCAGTGGGTAATCGTTACGAGGACATGATTGCGGCGGACCGGGCCGCGGACGCGCCGTACCGATAGGGCGGCCGGACCCGGATAGAGGGAGACCGCTCGGCGGATCAAAACAACAAATGTTCGAGACCATCGTTTTCTACTTTTTCGCCACGGTGCTGCTGCTCGCGGCGCTGCGCGTGATCACCGCGCGCAACCCGGTGCATGCGGCGCTGTTCCTGGTGCTCGCGTTCTTCACCGGCGCGGGGCTCTGGCTGCTGCTGCGCGCGGAATTTCTCGCCCTCGCGCTGGTCCTGGTCTACGTCGGCGCGGTGATGGTGCTGTTCCTGTTCGTCGTCATGATGCTCGACATCAACCTGGAGCGGCTGCGCGAGGGCTTCTGGCAGTACCTGCCGCTCGGTGCGGTGGTCGGCGCGCTGATGGCCGCGGAAATGGCGCTCCTGCTGGCGAGCCGCTACGCGGGGTTCACCGGCCGGCCGCTCGAGCCGCCACCGGGCGTCGGCAACACGCGGGTGCTCGGCCGGCTGATCTACACCGACTATGTCTACGCCTTCGAGATTGCGGCGGTCATCCTGCTGGTGGCGATCGTTGCCGCGATCGCGTTGACGCTGCGCCGGCGCAAGGACAGCCGGCGCCTCGACCCGGCCGAGCAGATCCGGGTGCGCCGCAGCGAGCGCGTGCAGAGCATCTCGATGCCCGCGGAGAGGGACCAGTGACCCTGACCCTGTCGCATTTCCTGGTGCTCGGTGCGCTGCTGTTCGCCATCGCGGTGGTCGGCATTTTCCTCAACCGCAAGAACATCATCGTTCTGCTGATGGCGATCGAGCTGATGCTGCTCGCGGTCAACATGAACTTCGTCGCCTTTTCGCATTTCCTCGGCGACATCTCGGGCCAGATCTTCGTGTTCTTCATCCTGACGGTGGCGGCCGCCGAGTCGGCCATCGGCCTGGCCATCCTGGTGGTGCTGTTCCGCAATCTCAGCACGATCAACGTCGAAGACCTCGACCGGTTGAAGGGCTGATCCGATGACCTCGATGAAGGCGCTGTACCTCCTCGTGCCGCTCGCGCCGCTGGCCGGCAGCCTGATCGCGGGCCTGGGGGGGCGTGCGATCGGCCGCGCCGGTGCACACTGGGTGACGATCCTTTCGGTGGCCATCGCGTTCGTCGCCTCCTGCGTCGTGTTCTCCGACGTGCTCGCGGGCAACAGCTTCAACGGCTCGGTCTACACCTGGGTCACGATGGGCGACACCCGGCTCGAGGTCGGCTTCCTCATCGACCGGCTCACGGCACTGATGATGGTGGTCGTCACCTTCGTCTCGCTGATGGTGCACGTCTACACCATCGGCTACATGGCCGACGACCCCGGCTACCAGCGCTTCTTCTCCTACATTTCGCTCTTCACCTTCTCGATGCTGATGCTGGTGATGAGCAACAACTTCCTGCAGCTGTTCTTCGGCTGGGAGGCGGTCGGCCTGGTGTCCTACCTGCTGATCGGGTTCTGGTACACGCGCGAGAGCGCGATCTACGCCAACCTGAAGGCCTTCCTGGTGAACCGGGTGGGCGATTTCGGCTTCGTCCTCGGCATTGGCCTGGTGCTGGCGAATTTCGGTACCCTCGACTACGCGGCCGTGTTCGAGCGCGCGCCGGCGATGGCGGGCCAGACCATCGACCTGATCCCCGGTGGCGGCGCCTCGCTGCTGCTGACGGTGGTGTGCATCTGCCTGTTCATCGGCGCGATGGGCAAGAGCGCGCAATTCCCGCTGCACGTCTGGCTGCCTGACTCGATGGAAGGCCCGACGCCGATCTCGGCCCTGATCCATGCCGCAACCATGGTGACGGCGGGCATCTTCATGGTGGCGCGCATGTCGCCGCTGTTCGAGTGGTCGGAGACGGCGCTCTCGCTGGTGCTGGTGATCGGCGCGCTGACCGCCGCGGCGATGGCGCTGGTGGCGATCACGCAGTACGACATCAAGCGCGTGGTGGCCTATTCGACACTCTCGCAGCTCGGCTACATGACCGCGGCGCTCGGCGCGTCGGCGTACTCCGCGGGCATCTTCCACCTCATGACGCATGCCTTTTTCAAGGCGGTGCTCTTCCTCGGCGCCGGCTCGGTGATCATCGCGCTGCACCACGAGCAGGACATGCGTCGCATGGGCGGCCTGCGCAAGCTCATGCCGATCACCTACTTCACGATGCTGATCGGCGCGCTGGCGAACGCCGGCCTGCCGCCGTTTTCCGGGTTCTTCTCCAAGGACGCGATCATCGAGGCAGTGCACGAGTCGAGCGTCGCGGGCGCCGGATTCGCGTTCTGGCTGCTGCTGGCGGCGGTGTTCGCCGGGGGCGTCTACTCCTTCCGCCTGCTGTTCATGACCTTCCACGGCGTTCCGCGCATGGACGCGCAGCTGCGCGCGCACATTCACGAGTCGCCGAAGGTGGTCACCGTGCCCCTGGTGCTGCTCGCGATCCCCTCGGTGGCGGCGGGCTGGTGGATCGGTCGCTTCGTCATGGGCGATTACTTCGGCACGAGCTTGTTCGTGCGGCCGCCGCATGACGCGATCGCGAAATTGACCGCTGGTTACCACGGTCTATGGAGCTTTCTCCTGCATGGTCTGGCCGGAAACGCGTTCTGGCTCGCGCTCAGCGGCGCGGTGGTGGCCTGGTATCTGTACACCATTCGCGTCGACCTGCCGAAGCGCATCGCGATCGCGTTTGGCCCGCTCTATGCCCTGGTCGAGCGCAAGTACGGCTTCGACGAGCTCTACGCCTGGCTGTTCGCCGGCGGCGCGCGCGCCATCGGCCGTGGCCTGTGGCGCGGCGGCGACCAGACCGTGATCGACGGCGTCATCATCAACGGCTCGGCACGACTGATGGGCTGGTTCGCCGGCATCGTGCGCCAGCTGCAGTCCGGCTTTCTCTATCGCTACGCCTTCGCCATGTTGCTCGGTGTCCTCGGGCTGATGTGGGTCCTGCGCGTGTTCAAGGCCTGAATCATGTCCGCTGGCGTACCGTACCTTTCACTTGCCATCTGGGTCCCGGTGCTCGCCGGGCTGGGGGTCCTCGCCACCGGCGGCGATCGCAGCGCGGCCCTGCAGCGCGGCCTCGCGCTGGCCGGGGCGCTGCTCGGCTTCGTGGTCGCGATCCCGCTCTACACCGGGTTCAACGCCGCCTCGGGCGCCATGCAGTTCGTCGAGTTCGTGCCCTGGATTCCGCGCTTCAGCGTGAACTATCACCTCGGCGTGGACGGTATCAGCGTGCTGTTCGTGCTGTTGAACAGCTTCATCACCATTCTCGTCGTGATCGCCGGCTGGACCGTGATCGAAAGCCGCGTGGCACAGTACTACGCCGCCTTCCTCGTCCTCTCCGGCGTGATGAACGGGGTGTTCGCGGCGCTCGACGGCGTGCTGTTCTACGTCTTCTTCGAGGCCACGCTGATCCCGATGTTCATCATCATCGGCGTGTGGGGCGGCCCCAACAGGGTCTATGCCGCGTTGAAGTTCTTCCTCTACACGCTGGCCGGCTCGCTGCTGATGCTGGTCGCGGTGCTGTACCTGTACAACGCCTCGGGCGGCAGCTTCGCGATTCTCGACTGGCACACGCTGCCGCTCCCGCTCGGCGTGCAGGTGCTGCTGTTCTTCGGCTTCCTGCTCGCCTTCGCGGTCAAGGTGCCGATGTGGCCGGTCCACACCTGGCTGCCCGATGCGCACGTCGAGGCGCCGACGGGCGGTTCGGTGGTGCTGGCGGCGATCATGCTGAAGCTCGGTGCCTACGGCTTCGTGCGCTTCACGCTGCCGATCCTGCCAGATGCCTCGCGCGAGCTCGCCTGGTTCATGATCGCGCTATCGCTGGTCGCCGTGGTCTACATCGGGCTGGTCGCCCTGGTGCAGACCGACATGAAGAAGCTGATTGCCTACTCGTCGATCTCGCACATGGGTTTCGTCACGCTCGGCTTCTTCATCTTCAACGCCTACGGCGTCGAGGGCGGGCTGATCCAGATGATCTCGCACGGTTTCGTCTCGGCCGCCCTGTTCCTCTGCGTCGGCGTGATGTACGACCGCATGCATTCGCGCATGATCTCGGACTACGGTGGCGTGGTGAACACCATGCCCAAGTTCGCCACGCTGATGATGCTGTTCGCGATGGCCAACGCCGGGCTGCCGGCGACCAGCGGCTTCGTCGGCGAATTCATGGTCATCATGGGCGCGGTGAAAGCGAATTTCTGGATCGCGGTCGCCGCGGGCACGACGCTGGTGTTCGGTGCGGCCTACACGCTTTGGATGGTCAAGCGGGTGATCTTCGGTGCCGTCGGCAATGAACGCGTGGCGGCACTCACCGATCTCAACCCGCGCGAGTTCGTCGTGCTCGGCCTGCTGGCCGCGGCGGTCCTGTTCATGGGCCTGTATCCACTGCCGTTCACCGAGGTGATGCACGCTTCGGTCGCGGACCTGCTGCGGCACGTTGCCGCCTCCAAGATCTGACCCCATGGCCTCCGCGACCGCGATCACGCTCATTGACCACCTGCCCGTCCTGCCGGAGGTGGTCGTCCTGCTCGGCACCTCGGCGCTGCTGATTGCCGATCGCTTTTCCAAGACCGAGCGTCGCACCGCGTCCTATGTCGGCGCGCAGCTCGTCCTGCTGCTGGCGGTGCTCAGCACCCTGTTCGTGCAGTGGGGCACCGGGCCGTCGCGGCTCCTGCTGTTCAACGGGCTGTTCGTGGCCGATGCGATGTCGAACGTGCTGAAGCTCTGCGCCTACATTGCGGTCGGCGCGGCGCTGGTCTACTCGCGCCAGTACCTGCTCGACCGGCAGCTGTTCAAGGGCGAGTTCCTTGCTCTGCTGCTGTTCGCGCTGCTCGGCATGATGATCATGATGAGCGCGAACAGCTTCCTCACGATTTACCTCGGGCTCGAGCTGCTGTCGCTCTGCCTGTATGCCATGGTGGCGCTCAACCGCGACTCGGCGACCTCGATCGAGGCGGCGATGAAGTACTTCGTGCTCGGCGCGCTCGCCTCGGGGCTGCTGCTGTACGGCATGTCGATGATTTACGGCGCCACGGGCACACTGACCATCTCGGAGGTGGCGCAGAAGGTCAGGACGCTCGCGGCGAGCGACACCGAGCGGCAGTTCCTGGTCTTCGGCGTGGTCTTCATGGTCGCCGGCCTCGCGTTCAAGCTCGGCCTGGTGCCGTTCCATATGTGGATCCCGGACGTCTACCATGGTGCGCCGACCGCCATCACCCTGGTGATCGGCTCCGCGCCCAAGCTCGCGGCCTTCGCCATGGCGATCCGGCTGCTGGTCAACGGCCTGCTCGACGTGGCCGCGGACTGGCAGCAGATGCTCGCCGTCCTGGCGGTGCTGTCGATGGCGCTCGGCAATATCAGTGCCATCGCCCAGACCAATCTCAAGCGCATGCTGGCGTACTCGACGATCGCGCACATGGGCTTCATGCTGCTCGGGCTGCTTTCCGGGGTGGTCGGCGGCAACACGCTCAATGCGCCGGACGCCTATGCCGCGGCGATGTTCTACGTCGTGGTCTACGTCCTCATGTCGCTCGGCGCCTTCGGCATGCTGCTCTACCTGTCGCGCGCCGGCTTCGAGTGCGAGACGCTCGAGGACATGAAGGGGCTCAACCGGCGCAACCCCTGGTACGCGTTCCTCATGCTGGTGCTGATGTTCTCGCTCGCCGGCATCCCGCCGACGGCGGGCTTCTACGCCAAGCTGGCGGTGCTGTCGGCCGCGGTGTCGGCTGGACAGATCGGGCTCGCGGTGACGGCCGTGCTGCTGTCGCTGGTCGGCGCGTTCTATTACCTGCGCATCGTCAAGCTGATGTACTTCGACGAGCCGGTGGAGGCGGGGCCGGTCGAAGGGCCGCGCGAAATGCGCACGCTGCTCTCGGCGAATGGCCTGGCGCTGCTCGCGCTCGGCATCCTGCCGCAGCCGCTGATGCAGATCTGCTTCGCCGCCATCCGCGCACTGTGAGCGACGGCTAGCGGTCGTGCCCGGCGACGGCGCCCACGACGACGGTGACGCCGGCCTCGCGGAGCAGTTCCTCGAGGGCGAGGAGGTCTACACGGGCGTCCTGCTGCACGTGCGGCGCGACCGGGTGCGGCTGCCGAACGGCCGCTCGGCGGTGCGCGAGTACATCCGCCATCCCGGCGCGGCGGTGATCGTGCCGCTGTTCGACGACGGGCGCGTGCTGCTCGAACGCCAGTTCCGCTACCCGCACGGGCGCATCCTGATCGAGCTGCCGGCCGGCAAGCTCGACCCGGGCGAGCCGCATTTGCAGACCGCGCAGCGCGAGCTGCGCGAGGAAACCGGTTATGTGGCGCGCGACTGGGCGCGTCTCGGTGTGATCCATCCGTCGGTGGCCTACACCGACGAGGTGATCGAGATCTACCTGGCGCGCGGGCTGGAGCAGCGCGGCGCGCAGCTGGATGACGACGAGTTCCTGGAGACCTTCGTGCTGCCGTTCGGCGAGGCGCTCGACTGGGTGCGCACGGGGCGCATCAGCGATGCGAAGTCGGTCGCCGGGCTGCTTTGGGTGAGGACCTTCCTCCAGAGCTAGGAGGAAAGGCCCTCACCCGGTCCAGCTTCCTGTTCTGTGACGGCTGCTGTTTGGCGCGTCCTAGCCGCAGACGCCGACGTAACCGCAGGCCGTGCAGTAGTCGCAGCCGTCCTTGCGGATCAGGGTGTGGTTGCCGCACTCGGGGCACTGGCCGCCCTGCATGACGCGGACCCGTCCCGGCGCCGGCGTTTCAAGGATCCCCATCTCGCGCCGCGGCAGGCCGCTCTCATCGAGGATGCCGAGCATGGCGTAACGGTGCAGGATGAGGCGCGCCAGGTAGGACAGCGTCGAGGGAAAGGTTTCCTGCTTGCGGCTGCCGGGTACGAAGGCCATGAAATCGCCCAGCGGCTCGGGAAAGTCGAGCAGTTTGCGCAGCTTCATGCCGATCCAGGCCGGATCGAGCACCCGCATGTCGAGCGAGAGGATCTTGCACAACCCGTCCAGCGCGCGCGGGTACTCGCCCGACAGCCACATCGAGTAGGGCCGCGTCATGCCGTCGGGCAGGGTGATCTCCTTCAGGCCGAGAACGAAGTCGTCCCCGGTGCGCGGGTTGAGCACGTCCACCGTCCACGACATGGTGCCGTCGGTGCCGGTCTTGGGCTCCTTGCGGCTGAACATCGTATCCAGCACCGGCGTCGGCGCGCCGTCCTCCTCGAGCGCACCGAGCTGCTCGCAGCGCCACTGCACCACCTGGGCGAAGGCCGCGACCACCGAGGGCATGCGCTTGCGCTCGCCATGCGGCGGGAAGGGCATTTCGAAGGCGTCGTCGCCCGCGGCCTTGGCCAGCGTTTCAAGCTTCAGCTTGAGCCAGCCGTGGTCGTTGGCGCGCATGTCCATCGACAGCGTCTTGGCGAGCGCACCGAGCCCGCGCGGCTGCTCGCTGCCGTTCACCCAGACCTCGAAGGCGTGCGGCTTGCCGTTCTCGACGTGGCCGACGAACACCGCGAAGTGGTACTGCGGGTGCTCGATCATGTAGGTCCAGGCGACATTGCCCGCCGCGAGATCCGGCCGGCCCGGCCAGCGCAGGCTCGCCAGCACGGGCGCCGGCACCGACTTGATCTCGATGCGCCGGTTGAACTCGTCGGTGCGGAAGTCCTGCGGTTGGGCCAGCGCCGTCGAGGGACTTTCCGCCGGCTTGTCGACCGACAGCACCGCGCCGAGCACCTTGTTCGGCCGGTAGGTCGCGAGTCCCTTGAGGCCGGATTTCCAGGCCTCGAAGTAGAGGTCCTGGAAGTTCTCGTAGGGGTAGTCCTCCGGGACGTTGACGGTCTTCGAGATGCTGGTGTCGACGTACGGCGCCACCGCAGCCACCATCTGTTCATGGGCCGAGGCGCTGATCTCGAGCGCGGTCACGAAGTACGGCGGCAGCGGGTCGACGTTGCCGCCAAGGTGGCGGTACAGGCGCCAGGCATGGTCCTCGACCGGAAATTCCTTCAGCGTGCCGTCGGCCATGCGCTTCCTGCGCGTGTAGGTCCAGGAAAACGGCGGCTCGATGCCGTTCGAGGCGTTGTCGGCGAACGCCAGGCTGATCGTCCCGGTCGGCGCAATCGACAGCAGGTGGCTGTTGCGCAGGCCCTGTTTGCGGATGCGGTTCTTGAGCTCGTCCGGCAGCCGGGTTGCGAAGCTGGTTCCCGACAGATAGAGGTCGGCGTTGAACAGCGGAAACGCGCCGCGCTCGCGTGCCAGGTCGCTCGAAGCGCGGTAGGCCGCGTCGCGCATGCGCTCCGCGATGCGTGACGCCAGCTCGCGTGCCTCCGGCGTGTCGTAGCGCTGACGCAGCATGATCAGCGCATCGCCCAGCCCGGTGAATCCGAGGCCGATGCGGCGTTTCGCCATCGCCTCGGCGTGCTGCTGCTCGAGCGGCCAGGCGGTGACCTCGAGCACGTTGTCGAGCATGCGCACCGACACCTCGACCACCTTTGCGAAGCGCGCGAAATCGAAGGCGGCCTGCTCGCTGAAGGGGGCGGTGACGAAGTGCGTCAGGTCGATCGATCCCAGGCAGCAGCAGCCGTAGGGCGGCAGCGGCTGCTCGGCACAGGGGTTGGTCGCCTCGATGGTCTCGCAGTAATTGAGGTTGTTGTCGCGGTTGATCCGGTCGAGGAACAGGATGCCCGGCTCGGCATGGTCGTAGGTCGAGCGCATGATCTGTTCCCAGAGCTCGCGCGCGCGCAGCTTACGGTACACCCACAGGCCATCGTCGCGCTGATAGGCGCCGGCCGCGAACTGGTCCTCGCCGGGCTTGGCGCGGTGCATCAGCTCGACGTCGCCGTCGGCCTCGACCGCCAGCATGAACTCGTCGGTGACGCCGACCGAAATGTTGAAATTGCTCAGGTCGCCGCGGTCCTTGGCGTGGATGAAATCCTCCACGTCCGGGTGGTCGCAGCGCAGCACACCCATCTGCGCACCGCGCCGCGCGCCGGCCGACTCGACCGTTTCGCAGGAGCGGTCGAACACCCGCATGTACGATACCGGCCCGCTCGCGCGCGAGTGCGTGCCCTTGACATCCGCGCCCTTCGGGCGGATCGAGGAGAAGTCGTAGCCCACGCCGCCGCCGCGGCGCATGGTTTCGGCCGCCTCCTGCAGCGCGGTGTAGATCCCCGGCCGGTCATCGACGATCTCGGAGATCGAGTCGCCGACCGGCTGGACGAAGCAGTTGATGAGCGTGGCCTGCATCTGGATGCCGGCGGCGGAGTTGATGCGCCCGGCCGGGATGAAGCCGCCCTCGAGCGCGGTGAAAAAGCGCTTTTCCCAAAGCGCACGCTGTTCCTCGGCCTCGACCTGCGCCAGCGCGCGCGCGACGCGGCGGCGCACGGCTTCAATCGATTGTTCTTTGCCTTTGGCGTACTTCTCGATCAGTGCGTCGCGGCAGATTTCCTGTGGTGGCAGATCCTGCTTGGCGATTGCTGCGAGGGTGCCGGTTTGTGGTGTGTCCATCTTGTTCTCGTTCCGGTCTTGTTGGGTTGTCAGGAGGGGCTAAGGGTACCGATCTTGCAGCCGGCTTGCGGGCCAGATTTGTCGATTTCTTGTCGTTCGTCAAGTGTCGCGCGTATCCTGTTGAATACACAATATTTTGACGGCATTGGATGGAAAAACACTATATCTAGTAGGTGGAGGTGCTTCGGCGCGGGTCGTGCACGCCCTCCCAGGAGACGGAAAAACGCGCCGCTTCATCGGCTTCGGTCGCTGCCGGCGCGGCGCGTCGGCCGGGCCGCAGGCCCAACCGCTAGGGCTGTATAAATATACAGTTATTGGCGGGCCGACTCAAACCGGCCGCGGGCGCGGCCGCGCCGCCCGGACGCGGGTCAGCGCGCGCCCTGCGGCGCCAGCTCGCCGGGGGTGCGCGTCTCGAGTTCCTGCCGCGCGCGCTTGAGCATGTCGGCGATTTCGGGGTGGCCGAAGCGCAGCGCGAGCTCGGTCGGCGTGTCGCCTTCCTTGGTCTGCAGATTCGGGTTCGCCCCGCTGCGCAGCAGCAGCTGGACCATGCGTGGATTGCCCTTCATCGCCGCGAAGGCGAGCGGCGTATAGCCCTTGTCGTTCTGCAGATTGGGGTCGAAGTTCATCGACAGGACCTTCGCCGCATACGCGACGTTGTCCTTCTCGATGCCGTAGAACATCGCGAAGATCGCCTCCGGGCTCGACTCCTTCGGCTTCGGCTCCAGGCCGGTCGGCAGCATCTTGACCACGTAGTTGATCAGCGAGACGCCAACCAGCGTGATCAGCGCGAGAATCAGCGGCACTTTCGAGATGTCCAGGCCGGCCGCGATCTGCTCGGGGAGATTGGCGCCGACGATCAGCAGCACGATGGCAAGGAAGAAGAAAAACTTGAGGTAGAGGAACAGGCCGAAGATCACCGCGCAGCCCAGCACGGCGAGCAGGGCATTCGGATTCATGCCCAGCGTTTCCTCGACGTACTCCTTGGGCAGGTTGGCCAGCACCGCCGTGATCGCGATCAGTCCGAACAGGATGAGCTCGCGAATCCGCAGTCCGGTGAGGAAATCGATCTGTTCCTTGGCCATGCAGGGCTCCCGCCGCCCGTTCGAACGCGTAGTGCGCTGATTTTGAGGAGGTTAGGCAGCGCTGGCAAGTGCGGCGGGACCGCCAAGCACTTAGAATGCGTCAGGAACTGCACACTCTCTGACAGCATGTCGAAAGCTTTTGTACGGGAAGACGATGCGGCGGAGGCGCCGGAAGGCGCACCGGAGCCGGTGCCGTTGCCCGGGCGGCGGAACTATGTCACGCCGGCGGGCTACGCGCGCCTCAGGGCCGAGCTGAAGCAGCTGGTCGAAGTCGAGCGTCCCGAGGTGGTGCGCACGGTGTCCTGGGCGGCATCCAACGGCGATCGCTCCGAGAATGGCGACTACATCTACGGCAAGAAGCGTCTGCGCGAGATCGATCGCCGGGTGCGGTTCCTCATCAAACGCCTTGAGTCCGCCGAGGTGGTCGACAGCGCCGGACGCGAGTCCGACCAGGTGTTCTTCGGTGCCACGGTCCGGGTGCGATCGCCAGGCGGCGAGGCGCGCAGCCTGACGATCGTTGGTGCCGACGAGGTCGATCCCGCGCGCGGCAGGATCTCCTGGTTCGCGCCGATCGCGCGTGCGCTGCTCAAGGCGCGCGCAGGCGACGAAGTGACGCTGCGCTCGCCCGCGGGACGCGAGCGGCTCGAGATTCTGGACGTGCAGTACCTACCGATCGACTGAGAGGAGAACCGGCATGAGCATGCTGAAGGAGTTTCGTGAGTTTGCGGTGAAGGGCAACGTGGTCGATCTCGCGGTCGCGGTGATCATCGGCGGCGCGTTCGGCAAGATCGTGACCTCGCTGGTCGCCGACATCGTCATGCCGCTGGTCGGCGTACTGCTTGGCGGCGTCAACTTCACCGGCCTCGCGGTGAAGGTCGGAACCGCGAGCGTCCAGTACGGCAAGTTCCTGCAGACCTGCGTCGACTTCCTGATCATTGCCTGGGCGATCTTCCTCGCGGTCAAACTGATCAACCGCCTGAAGCGCGAGGAACCCAAGGCCGAGCCCGCGCCTGCGGCGCCGCCGCGTCAGGAAGTGCTGCTCGAGGAGATCCGCGACCTGCTCAAGTCGCGCTGAGGTCTCAGTCCGCCGGGAAATCGCCCGCCACGAACACCGACAGCCGCTTCGGGTCGAGGTGCTTGCGCAGCGCGGCGAGCACCTGCTCAGGGGTGAGCGCGGCAATGCGCGCCTCGAAGGCGATGTCCCACTCGAAGCTGCGCCCGAGGTGCAGGTACCAGGCCAGCCGGCCGGCGAGCGAGCCGTCGCGCGTGCGTGCGATACGGCGCGCCTGCAGCAGCCCGTTCTTCGCTGCGTCCACTTCCTGCGGCGTGAAGCCGTGCGCCAGCGCGCGTGCCAGCTCTTCGTTGACCGCGGCCTCGACCCGCGTCAGGTTCTGCGGCGCGAAGATTGCGGAAACCTGGAAGCGTGCGACCTCGTCGCGCCGGCCGGCGCGAAACCATGAGTACACGCTGTACGACAGGCCTTCCCTTTCTCGGATCCGATCGGGCAGGCGCGACGTCGAGGTACCGCCGAGCAGGTAGTTGCCGAGCACCAGCGCCGGGAAATCCGGGTCGTCGTCGCGCATCGGCAGGGTGAGGCCGCCGCGCAGCGTGGCGTTCGCCTTGCCCGGGACCGTGACGCTGCGCCGGATCGCGGGCACGTCGAAGTAGCGCGACACGATGCGCTGGTAGGGGCGCGGGTTGCGCCAGGCGCCGAACAGCTTTTCCAGCTGCGGCGCGAGTGTCTCCGGCTCGATGTCGCCCACCACCGCGATGGTTGCACCGCTCGCGCCGACGAAGTCGCTGTAGCAGTCCTTCACCGCGTCGAGCGTGATAGTGCGCAGGTCGCGCACCCGCTCGTCGAGCGTGCGCTCGGCGAGCGGGTGGCCCTCCGGATAGGGGTTGAGGTGGCGATTGAGCCGGATGCTGGCCAGCGTGCCCGGCGCCTTGCGCTCGGCCTCGACGCCGGTGATCGCGCTGCGCCGCAGCTCTTCGAACTCGCTGGCGGGAAAGGCGGGCTCCTGCAGCACTTCGGCGACCAGCGCGAGCGCCTCGGCGAGGCGGTCGCGCCGCACTTCCAGCGAGGCCCCCTCCGCGCTCACGCCGACCGCGGCGTTGAGGCGCTCGAAGGCGTCGCTCAGCTCGCCGCGCGTGTGGCGACGGCTGCCGCGCATCAGCATGCTGCCGGCCAGGTTGCAGGCGGGCGCGCGACCGGTCAGCCCCTGCTCGTTGCCCCAGTGCAGGTTGATCGCCACGTGCACCCGCGCGCCGCGCGTTTTCTTCTGCAGCAGGGCAACCTCGATGCCGTTGGCGAGCGTCTTGCGGACCACGCGCGCTTCGATGCTCCGCGGCGAGGCATCGAACAGCTCGCCATGCACGACCTGCTCGGTTTCCTGCAGCGATTCGATCGCCGCGCGCAGGTCGGGCGCCGCGGGGATCGCGGCGTGGTCGGGCCGCGTCGTCGGGATGAACTGGCCGAGCACGCGGTTCGCGGGCTTGAGGTAGGCGAGGGCGACGCTTTGCACCTGGTCGGGCGTGACCGCGCGCAGCCGGTCGCGATAGATATAGAACAGCCGCCAGTCGCCGAGGGCGGAGAACTCCGACAGCGCCTGCACGAAGTCGGAAACGTCCGCCGCGGCCTGCTCGAAGTCGTTCAGCAGTTCGGTCTTCGCGCGCTCGACCTCGTCGGGCTTGACCGGATCGTTCGCGATGCCTTCCAGCGTCCCGAGCATCGCGTCGCGTGCGGCGTCGAGCGATGCATCGACGCCGAGGCGCGCACCGAAGAACATCACGCCGGGGTCATGCAGGCCGCGCTCGGCGCCCCAGGCCGCGCTTGCCAGGCCGGCCTGCACCAGCCGGCGGTGCAGCCGGCCGTTCGGCGCGCTGCCGAGCACCCGCACCAGCACGTCGAGCGACGGGTAGCTCGGATGACGTGCCGCAGGCACGCGGTACATGGCGGCCACGATCTGCGTGTCGCCGGTGCGGCGCAGCGTCACCGCGCGCTCGCCATCCTGCGTCGGCTCCACGGTGTACTGCGTCGGCAGCGTACGCTGCGGGCGCGGGATCGGGCCGAAATGCCTGACCACCTGCGCCAGCGTGCGGGCGGCGTCGAAGCGCCCCGCGACGATCAGCACCGCGTTGTCGGGCTGGTACCAGGTCCGGTAGAAGGCCTGCAGGCGCCCGATCGGGACGCGCTCGATGTCCGAGCGCGAGCCGATGATGGCATAGCCGTAGTTGTGCCAGGAGAAGGCGAGGCGCTGCATGCGCTGGTAGAGGACCGCGCCGGGGCGGTTTTCCCCCATCTCGAACTCGTTGCGCACCACCGTCATCTCGCTCTGCAGGTCCTTTGCCGAGACGAAGGCGTTCACCATGCGGTCGGCTTCCATGCCGAGCGCCCAGTCGAGGTTGTCGTCGGTCGCGGCGAGCGTCTCGTAGTAGTTGGTGCGGTCGAACGAGGTGGTGCCGTTCCAGCGCGCACCGCGCGCCTCGGCTTCCTGCTTGACGTCGGGGTGGCGCCGGGTGCCCTTGAACAGCATGTGCTCGAGCAGGTGCGCCATCCCTTTCTCGCCGTAGCCCTCGTGGCGCGAGCCGACCAGGTAGGTGATGTGGACGGTGACGGTGTCGACGCCCGGCGCCGGCACCAGCAGCACGCGCAGGCCGTTGTCGAGGCGGTACTCGTCGACGCCTTCGAACGAGGCGACCTTGCGCGGCGGGTCAGCGGCCTGCGCGCCGGTCGCGAACAGCGCGAGCGCCAAAAAAAATGCGCAAAGAATGCGCACGTACGAGCTGCGGGACACGCCGGTTAGATACACGAAAGCTTCGGTGGTTCCAAGGCCTTTTAAGGCGTGCGCCGCTGCCCGTACCCGGCTCAGGCCAACTGCTTGAGCATCGTGTCGCCGCCGGAGACCTCGAACTTGCCGGGGGCTTCGACGTTGAGCTGCTTCACCACGCCGTCGTCGAGCAGCATCGAGAAGCGCTGCATGCGCATGCCCATGCCGCGCGCGCCGAGGTCCAGCTCGAGTCCGAGCGCCTTGGTCCAGATCGCGCTGCCGTCGCCGAGGAAGCGGATCTTGCCGATCCCGCCCTGGTCCTTGCCCCAGGCGGCCATGACGAAACCGTCGTTCACCGCCACGCACCACACTTCGTCGACGCCCTTGGCTTTCAGCTTGTCGA
>LJTQ01000189.1 GCA_001303445.1 Betaproteobacteria bacterium SG8_39
ATTCCCAGCGGGTGCCCTCGAGCAGCGCGGCGAGGTCCATGCCCTCCACCTCGGACAGGTTCTTCACCATGGTCTCGCGCATCGGCGCCGGGCACGGCGCGATGCCGAAGCCGCAGTTGCCGAGCACCGCCGTCGTCACGCCGAGCGCGGGCGACGGCGACAGCGTCGGGTCCCAGGTGAGCTGCGCGTCATAATGCGTGTGCACGTCGACGATCCCCGGCATCAGCGCCAGTCCGCCGGCGTCGACCACCTGCGCCGCGCCGTCCTGCAGATCGCCGATCGCCGCGATGCGGCCATCGCGTACTGCGACGTCGGCCTGGATGCCTGGCGTGCCGGCGCCGTCGTAGACCGTGGCGCCTTTGATGAGCAGGTCGTGCATGCGGGAAACGCTACGTTCAGGTTTGAGGAAAGTCAAAGGCTTGTTCGACGCACGCGACCCTCATCGGCAGATCGTCCTGGAACCGACCGCTCAGCAACGCGTTCGCAAACGGCGGGACCCAAAGCACCCCACTCTGCTAGATTGGCTGTCCCGAACGTATGAGCCGCCCCGGCTTGCGCGAATTCCTGTTCCACGCCCTTAACCGGCGCTTTTTCTACGGCTGGGCGATCCTCGGTGTCGCCGGGCTCGGCATTTTCGCCAGCGGCCCGGGACAGTCTCATACCTTCAGCGTCTTCGTCGGCCCGATCGGGCGCGACCTCGGCCTGTCCAACGCGGCGATCGCCTCGGCCTACGGCCTGGCCACGCTGGCGGCCGCGCTTTGCCTGCCGTTCATGGGACGCCTGGTCGACCGCCATGGCCCGCGGCGCATGACATTCGCGGTGATCGCCCTGCTCGGCCTCGCCTGCATGCTGTTCGGCGCCGCAGCCGGCGTGCTATCGCTCGCGCTCGGCATGGCCGCGCTGCGCTTTCTCGGCCAGGGCTCCTTGATGCTGAACTGCGCGAACCTGGTGGCACAGTGGTTCAACCGCCGACGCGGCTTCGCGCTCAGCCTGATGGCGCTCGGCTTCGGCGCTTCGATGGCGGTGCATCCACCGCTCGGCCAGTGGCTGGTGACCGAGGTGGGCTGGCGCAAGGCCTGGGTGGTGCTGGGGCTGATGACCTGGCTCATCATGCTGCCGCCGATCCTGCTGCTGCTCTATGACAAGCCCGAGGACCGCGGCCTGCATCCGGACGGCGACCGTGCGGCCGCCGAAGCGGCGGCGGCAAGCGGACAGCCGCTGGCCGGTCTCTCGCTGCGCGAGGCGCTTCGCACACCGGCGTTCTACATCATCGCCGCCGGCTGGTGCGCGATCGCGATGCTGGTGACGACGCTGCACTTCTACCAGGTGTCGATCCTGCGCGCGCAGGGCGTGAGCGCCGAGATCGCGGCACGCGTGTTCCCGGTCTCGGCAGCGACCATGATGCTCGCAATGCCCTTTGTCGGACGCAGTTTCGACCGCCTGCGCACGCGCTACGTCTTTGCGGCGGGACTTCTGGTGACCTCGGCCGCGCTGATCGGCGTGACCTTCGTGCAAAGCCTGGCCGCTGCGATCGTCTATGCAATGCTCTTCGGTCTGAACAATGCCTTCAGCATGACGATGTTCGGCTACCTCATGCCGCGCTACTTCGGCCGGCGCCATCTCGGCAGCCTGCAAGGCACCGGACAGATGTTCGCCGTGGTCGGCGCCTCGCTCGGTCCGCTGCCGGTCGGCTTCGCATTCGACTACCTCGGCGGCGCGACGCTCACGCTGCGCCTGCTCGCGATCATTCCGTTTGCCTGCGCCGTGGCCGCCATGTTTCTGCGTACGCCCGCGGGCGTTCCCCACGTATCCCACCTGGAGTGAGCATGCCCCGACTCGACCTCGCGCCGGGCGAAAGCCTGCACTACGAGTACGACGCACCCGGCAGCCAGCGCCGGACGTTCGTTTTCGTCAACGCGCTCACCGGCAACACCGGTACCTGGCAGCATCCGGAAATCGGGCCGCGCCTGCGCGCCGCGGGCTACGGTACGCTGGCCTGGAATTTCCGTGGCCAGGCCGAGACCACCTTCGCGCCCGACACCCGCCTGACCCCGCGACTCATCGTCGAGGACCTGGTACGCGTCGTCGAGCGTCTGCAGCCGCCGAAGCCGATCCTCGTCGGGCTGTCGATCGGCGGGCTGTTCGCCGCGCAGGGGCTTCTCGCCGGCATCGAGGCCGCCGGGCTCGTGCTGATCAACACCTTGCGCAAACCCGGCCCGCGGCTGCAATGGATCAACGATGCCATGGTGGCGATGGCGCGCGCCGGCGGCGCGCGCCTGCTGATGACCGCCAACCTGCCGATGCTCGTCAATCCCGAGCAGCTCGTCGCGATGCGAGCGTCGATCATGACCGGCGAGCCCTTCGCGCCGATGGACCCGGGCGACGGCCTGATGCGCCTGATGGAGGGTTCGCTCGAGACCGACTGGGAGTTTCCGTGGGAAAAGCTGCGCCTGCCGGTGCTCCTCATGACCGGGCTGCACGATCGCGTGTTCCGCGTCGAGAAGGACGTCGCCGAACTGGCGGCGCGCATTCGCAAGCGGCGGGAAATCGTGTTCGCGGATGCCGGCCACCTCATCCCGGTCGAGCGCCCGGAAAAGTTCGGCCAAGCGTTGCTCGAGTTCGCGGCCGGTCTGTAGCGACGCTAGTTGTTGGCCGCCGCCTGACGCACCTCCTGCGCCCGCACCAGCGGCGCAAGCTGCCGAAGGACGACGCGCGTATGTTCCTCCCAGCGGGCCTCGGCTTCAGGCGTCAGGCACTTGAACTCGAGCAGGTAGCCGTCATCCTCGACGAAGATCTTGACCATCAGGCCTTCCGGTGCCGCCCGGGCACCCAGATAGTCGCCCCAGAATTCGCTGTCCCGCTCCTGCCATGCCCAGTCGGTACCCGCACGCAGCGCGTCCAGCTGCTCGGGCAGCGTCAGTTCGCTGCGGTAGGCATAGGCGACGACAACGCTCACGACGCGGATCGGATCGCGGCTACCGCGCGCCGCGCTTGCACTGGAAGACCACCTCGTATGCCTTTTCGGCCCATCGTGACGAAGCCTTCGATCTCACCGACGCGCTTCGGTGCGCGACGCACGCTAGCCACCCGGCGCCTTTATGCCGTGGCGCCTTCGAGCTCGCGGATGTAGCTGCGAATGAAGCGGTCCTGCTGTTTCGCGTAGTCCGGGTCGGCGAAACGCAGATCCGCATCGGCAAGCCAGCGCCACAGCTCGCGCGGCACCGAGACGGAGCGCGGCGCCGCCAGCCATTCGTTCACTGCCCGCGCCACGTCGTACCAGAGCTCGAGATCCTTTTCCTCGTGAATCTCCCACGCCGCGAGCTGACCCAGCACATGCGCCAGCTCGCGCCGCTCTTCGCCAGTCATGCTACACCTCCCAGCGCACGCACAAACGCCGCGGGCGACGCCGGGGTGATCAGCCAGGGCCGTTCGGCGCCGCGCTCGATCCACACCAGGCCGTCGCTGCGCGAGACGTACATCTGCACGATGCCGCGGTGCTGCGTCCACAGCCAGCCGAAGCCGCCCCACAGCCCGCCGACGCCGACCCGCGCAGCCGAGCCGGTGAGGGCGCGCAGCGCCGTCTTGTCGACCCGGCGCACCCCGGTGATGCTCGCGCGCGGGATGCGGCGGCGTTTCAGCGGCCAGTGCACCTCGATCGCCTCCGGAGTGACGACGAAGCAGCTCGGGCGCATGCGCAGCCAGACCCAGACGTACAGCGCGACGAGCAGCAAACCGACGCTCAGACGCGGCGCGCCCCACAGCAGGCTGCTGGCGACGAACCCGACCGGCAGCCCGCACAGGGCGATGGTCAGCGCCCGAATGAACCTCGACATCGGTGCCAGGGGATACGCGTTCGACGGGCCGGCCATCGTCGCCGCGCTCAGCGCACAGCGCGCGCCTCGATCAGCTCGCGCAGAGGACCCGGCAGGACGCCCCGCACCGCCGCCGACCAGCGCGCCTCGTTCTTCTGCCACAGCACGCCGAGCCAGATGATCGCCAAACCGATCGCCGAAAGCCACACCGGGAAAAACAGGCTGTCGCGGAACACGCGCCAGGAGAGGTACGACAGGTAGCCCGCGACCCCCAGCCCGCCGAACACCGCGAACACCCGCCGCCCGATCGCCGCGCCGAACAGGATCATCGCGACGTTGACCATGCAGTAGAGAAACTTGCCCAGCTCGCTGCCCGAACGCATCAGCGACAGTCCACCCCAGAACGCCAGCACACCGAAGAGATACAACCAGAACGCGTAATCGCGCGAAAAGCGCAAGCGCAGGTCGACCCACAGCGCGACCAGCAGCATGCCGAGGCCGAACCACAGCGAGATGAACTTGCGGACCTCCCAGTCGTGCCAGTCACCGAACAGCACCGGCACGATGTCCATGCTCATGTACCACAGCGTCACCGCGATGGGCATCAGCATGAAGGGGAAGCGGTAGCGCCAGAACAGCGTGAGGCCGATGGCGAGCGTGCCGAGCTCCATCATCAGCCAGCGCCCGTCGATGTACTTGTGGTAGTCGCGGTACGGCCGGTCGATCTCCCAGTAGCCGAGCGCGTACTGCGCGCAGAAGATGGCGAGCGGCACCATCACCACGGCGAGCGTGGCCATGATGCCCGCGGGCACGGCGAAGTGTTTGCGCTCGTGGAAGTAGTGCGTGAGCGCGATGAACAGCACGCCGTAGGCCACCGAGAACACCACGCCGCTCCACGGCCCGTAGCTCGCCCAGGAGATGGTCATGAACAGCGACATCGCGCCGATCGCGATCATGCCGCCGAGGTAGTAAAGGACGTGGACGAAAGAAAAGCGCGGCCGCGCCTGATCTTCCTGCGGCGCAGCCCGCGCCCGGCCACCGAGGAAGCCGGCGAGCCGGTCGGCCTGCGCGGACGTCAGGATGCCGGCATCGACCGCGGCCTCGAGGTCTTCGCGCCGGATCGGCTGCACGCGGATCTCCGCGAACCGCCCGCGCTTAACGGCGCCTCGGTCGCGCGGCGGCGCCCGCGGGCTTCTTAAGCATCGCCGCGCGCTCTTTCAGCGCGTAGCGCCTGCGCATGGTCGTGATCGTGCCGCCCGCCGAGATGAGGATCAGGCTCGACAGCACCAGGATCCCGGAATCCGCGCGTCCCAGAAAATAACCGCCGACGACCGTGTAGATGAACGGCGACGCCTCGTACCAGATCTTCTCGAAACCCATTGTCACCCCACTTCCGGCACCGCGACCTGCGGACCTTAGCAGGGCGTTATCATAGCCCGGGCATCAGGGCGCCCCTTCCGCGCCGCGCTCTTCTAACACTTTTTCCCAATCGATATGGGGATCGGGATTCGCGGCCAGCGCGCGCTCGACCCAGGCGACATGGTCGTCCTCCTCGCGCGCCATGTCGAGCGCGAGCTCGCGCAGCGGCGCGTCGTCGGAATTTTCGTAAACAGCGTCGAAGAAGCGCCGTGCGCGGCGTTCGGCGTCGAGCGCGATCTCGAGCGCATCGTGCGGCGTCAGGAGGCGGAAAACGAGGTCGTGCGCCGCGGTCTCCGGTGCGCTCGCATCCAGCCAGGCGTACTGGTTCGCCTGAATGTCCGGCAGCTCCATATCACGCGTCACGTCCTCGAGTTCCTTGACGTGCTCCGACTCGAACTTGGCGAGGCTCCTGAACAGCGTCGCCACGTGATCGTTGCCCTCGTCGGCCATGCGGTCGGCGAATTCGAGATAACGTGCCGTCGCCTCGCGCTCGATCGCCAGGGCATGCGCGTACAGCTCGGGCACGCTGCCGATTGCTCTGTGCCTGGACATCTCGCCTCCTCTCCTGACCGGTCCCCGCCGCGCATGGTCGCGCAGCTTCGCCGGGCGGGCGTTGACACCGGTCAAATTGTGGTCGGGCGCTGCGCCGCCTCCGGTAAAATTGCCATCGTTCGCAGCACCGCTCACCTGCCTGAAATGTCAAAGAAAACTGGCGCCGCCGGCAAGCCCGGGCCCGCCGCCTCGCGCGCGCCCTCGGCGTCCAATTTCATCCGCCAGGTCATCGAGGCCGAC
>LJTQ01000190.1 GCA_001303445.1 Betaproteobacteria bacterium SG8_39
CTACCGTGAAGGCCAGTTCCCGCACGCCGAGCGCATCGGCGCGCGCATCGTCACCCTGCCGCTGTTTCCCGCCATGGCCGACGCCGATGTCGATCGCGTCTGCGCCGCGGCCCGCAAGGTGCTCTCATGAGCGCGCCCCAGCTGTCGGTGGTCATCCCGGTGTACAACGAGGGCGCGGCGCTGCCGGCGTTGTTCGCGCGCCTGTATCCGGCGCTCGACGCGCTCGGCCTGCGCTACGAGGTGCTGTTCGTCGACGACGGCAGCCGCGACCGCTCGGTCGCGCTGCTGCGCGAGCAGTTCGCCCAGCGGCCGGAGGTCACACGCGTCGTTCTCCTGCGCAGCAACGTCGGGCAGCACATGGCGATCCTCGCCGCGTTCGAGCGCTGCCGCGGCGATCGCGTCGTGACCCTGGACGCGGATCTGCAGAACCCGCCGGAGGAAATCGGCCGCCTGCTCGCAAAAATGGACGAAGGCCACGACTACGTCGGCGGCGTGCGTCAGGCGCGCCAGGATCCGCTGTTTCGGCGCAGCGCGTCGCGCGCCCTGAACTGGCTGCGTGAGCGCACGACGCGCATCAAGATGACCGACCAGGGTTGCATGCTGCGCGCCTATGACCGCACGATCGTGGATGCCATCAACGAGTGCCGGGAAGTGAGCACCTTCGTGCCGGCGCTCGCCTACAGCTTCGCCCGCGCGCCCGCCGAGGTGCAGGTGGCGCACGAGGTGCGAAGCGCGGGGACGTCGAAGTACTCCCTGTACCGCTTGCTGCGGCTGAACTTCGACCTGATGACCGGGTTCTCGCTCGTTCCGCTGCAGCTTTTCTCGCTGACCGGCATGCTGGTCGCCGCGGCATCGGTCTTGCTGTACCTGCTGGTCATCGCGCGGCGCCTGTTCGCACCTGAAACCTACGACATTGGGGACCTGGTGTGGGACCGTGACTTGCTGGAGTTCTTTCTGTTGGGCATGGTGCTGTTCGGCTTGGGGCTGGTCGGCGAATACGTGGGCCGCATCTACCTGCAGGTCCGCCACCGGCCGCGCTACGTGATCGACGCCGTGCTCGAGCGGGCGGCGGACGCCGAACCGCGCTAGCGCCGGTTCGAGCCCCTGTCGTGCCCGTGCGTGCCGTCGTCTTCGCCTATCACGACGTGGGCGTGCGCTGCCTGGACGTCCTCGTCGAGCACGGCGTCGCCGTGCCGCTCGTCGTCACGCACCGTGACGCGCCCGGCGAGCGGATCTGGTTCGCCAGCGTCGCCGCGCGCGCCGCGCAGCACGGGCTCGAGACGGTCATGCCGGAGTCGCCCGACAGTCCCGCGCTCGCCCGCCGCATCCGAAGCCTGGCGCCGGATTTCCTGTTCTCCTTTTACTATCGACGCATGCTGCCGCCCGAATTGCTCGCCATCCCTGCGCGCGGCGCCTTCAACATGCACGGCTCACTGCTGCCGAAATACCGTGGCCGTTCGCCGGTCAACTGGGCGATCCTCTGCGGCGAGCAGGAAACCGGGGCGACGCTGCACGAAATGACCGAGAAACCCGACGCCGGCCGCATCGTCGACCAGGACGCAGTGCCGATCGGCCCCGACGACTGCGCGGTCGACGTCTTTCGCCGCGTGACCGAAGCGGCCGCCCGGGTATTGGGCCGCAGCCTGCCAGGGCTCATCGACGGCCGCGCGACGCTGCAGCCGCAGGACCTTGCGCGCGGCAGCTACTTCGGCGGGCGCAAACCCGAGGACGGGCGCATCGACTGGCGCCAGTCGGCCGAACGGATTCACAACCTGGTACGCGCAGTCGCCCCGCCCTTTCCGGGCGCCTTCACCGATTTGCCCGCGGGGCGGCTGCACATCTATCGCAGCAAGCGGCTGGGCCCGGCGCCCGGTACACTGTCGGCACCCCGGCTGATCGCCGCGCCAGGCGCATCCTCGCCGCACGCCGTCTGCGGCGACGGCGCGTCGCTCGCGCTGCTCGAGCTCGCGCTCGATGGCGCGCCGCTCAGCGCCGAGGCCTTCCGCGCACGCTTCGGCGACGAACCTGTCCCCCTGCCACTCCACTGATCCGAAATGTCACGACAAATCCTCATCCTCGGCGTCAACGGCTTCATCGGCCATCACCTGTCGCGCCGCATTCTCGAGACCACCGACTGGCAGGTCTATGGCATGGACATGCGCACCGACCGTATCGAGGAACACCTCGCGCACAAGCGCTTCCACTTTTTCGAGGGTGACATCACCATCAACCGCGAGTGGATCGAATACCACATCCGCAAATGCGACACGGTGCTTCCGCTGGTCGCCATTGCGACGCCGGCGCTTTACGTCAAGCAGCCGCTGCGCGTGTTCGAGCTCGACTTCGAGGCGAATCTGCCGATCGTCAGGGCCTGCGTGACGCACGGCAAGCGGCTGATCTTCCCCTCCACCTCCGAGGTCTATGGCATGTCGCCGGACCGCCTGTTCGACCCGGAGCGCTCCAATCTGGTCTACGGACCGATTCGCAAGTCACGCTGGATCTATGCCTGCAGCAAGCAGCTGATGGACCGGGTGATCTGCGCCTACGGCGAGCAGCACAAGCTGAACTACACGCTGTTCCGGCCGTTCAACTGGATCGGCGCCGGGCTGGATTCGATCGATACCCCGAAGGAGGGCAGCTCGCGCGTCGTCACGCAATTCTTCGGCCAGATCGTGCGCGGCGAACGCATCCAGCTGGTCGACGGCGGGCGGCAGCGCCGCGCCTTCACCTTCATCGACGACGGCATCGACGCGCTGATGCGCATCATCGCCAACCCGCGCCGGATCGCCTCCCGCAAGATTTACAACATCGGCAACCCGCGCAACAACCTCTCGGTGCGGGAACTTGCTCAAACCATGCTCGAGATCGCGCTCGAGTATCCCGAGTACCGCGCCGCCGCACGACGGGTCAAGCTGGTGCAAACCAGCTCACAAAAATATTACGGCGAGGGCTACCAGGACATGCAGCACCGCCTGCCCGACATCGCGACAACGATGCGCGACCTCGGCTGGAAGCCGCGTACCGGGATGACGCAGGCCTTGCGTCACATCTACGACGCCTACCGGACGCACCTCTCCGAGGCACGCCACCTTCTCGACTGAGCCGGGTGCAGCTCGCGCTGAAAGTCGACGTCGATACCTACCGGGGTACGCGTCAAGGCGTGCCGCGACTGGTCGAGATCTTGCGCCGGCATCGCGCCGGCGCGAGCTTCCTGTTCAGCCTCGGCCCGGACCACACGGGTCGCGCGCTGCGGCGCGTATTCCGACCGGGCTTTTTCTCCAAGGTCAGCCGCACCTCGGTGCTCGCGCATTACGGGCTGCGCACGCTGCTCTACGGAACCCTGCTGCCAGGGCCCGATATCGGACGACGCTGCGCTGAGACGCTGCGCGCCGTGCGCGACGCCGACTTTGAGGTCGGCATTCACTGCTGGGACCATGTTCGCTGGCAAGACGGCGTCGCCGCGCAGGGCGCCGCCTGGACCGAGGCGGAAATGCGCCGTGCGCACACACGTTTTCAGGAGGTCTTCGGCGTGCCGGCGCGCGTCTGGGGCGCCGCGGGATGGCAGACCAACATCCACGCCGCGCGCATGCAGCAGCGGCTGGGCTTCGACTACGCGTCCGATACGCGAGGCCAGGCACCGTTTCGACCGGCATGGAACGGCGAGCGCATCGCATGCCCGCAGTTGCCCACCACGCTGCCCACGATGGACGAACTCATCGGCCTGGACGGCGTCACCGACGACACTGTCGCCGAGCGCATCCTCGCCCGAACCGTGCAGCCGCCACGGCACGGCCATGTCTTCACCCTGCATGCCGAGCTCGAGGGCGGGCGGCTCGCAGCGGCCTTCGAGCGCCTGGTGGTCGGTTGGACCGCGCAGGGCTATCGACTGGTCTCGCTGCGGGACTACTTCGGCACGCTGGACGTAGAGCGGCTTCCGCTGCATGCCGTCGTCGACGGCACGGTCCCGGGACGTTCGGGTCGCCTCGCCCTGCAGGGCGCGGCGCTGCCGCTGTGAGGCGCTGCGGCTAGCGCATCGCCGAGTAGGCGGTTGGCGCGAGGAAGCTCGAATCGATCGAGGCCAGCAGCGGGCCGTTCTTCTCGCTCTCGGCGCGTTTCGCGAGCCACTCCGGGTCGGCGGTGAAGGCATTCCAGCGCTGCTCGCGCTCGGCCATGTCCTGCCACTCGAGCAGGTAGTACAGGTCCTGGTTGCTGCCGCCGACGAGCACGGTCCAGAAGCCGACCGGACGAATGCCGTGCTTGGCGAACAGCTTGAGCGTGACGTTCGCGAAACGCGCGTGCAGTTCGGGCAGCTTGCCCGGCACGCAGTGATAGATCCGCAGCTCGTGCATCATCGTCGTTCCCTCCTCCAGTCGTTGCGCTGGCCGGGCCGGATTCTACGCGCCGCGGCATGCCACTCGGCAAGGAAAAAGACCTTTCCATTCATGGTCCTGAACCCGATTCGGCGGTGCGCTTGCGGCAGTCTTGTTTTTTGTGTTCAATGAAGGCGTTGCACTGCATTGCTCAGAAGGTTTTTGAACAAACCCGCAAGCATGCTTGGCCAGACCGTCGAGGACTTCTCGCTCCCCTCGACCGGCGGCGTCACATTCCAGCTCTCGAGCGCCCGCGGCCGCACGCTGGTGCTCTACTTCTACCCCAAGGACAACACACCCGGCTGCACCGCCGAGGGGGCGGATTTTCGCGACCGCTACGAGGCATTCCGCGCCGCGGGCTGCGAGGTGCTCGGCGTGTCGCGCGACTCGATCCGGTCGCACGAGAACTTCAAGGCCAAGATGGGGTTTCCCTTCGCGCTGCTTTCGGACCAGGACGAAGTCCTGTGCAACCGTTTCGGCGTGATCAAGATGAAGAACATGTACGGCAAGCAGGTCCGCGGCATCGAGCGCAGCACGTTTGTCATCGACGACACCGGTGTGCTGCTGCAGGAATGGCGCGGCGTAAAGGTTCCTGGTCACGTTGAGGAGGTACTGCGCTTTGTTCAAGCCCGCTGATCCCGCCCCTGACATCGCCGCCGAAGACGGCGACAGCCTCGCCCCCGCCGCCACCCGCCTCCCCGCCGACCCCATGCCGAAACCGACCCCTTCGAAGAAAAAGCGCCTCGCCAAGCTCTTCGTGCTCGACACGAACGTACTGATGCACGACCCGACCAGCCTGTTCCGTTTCGAGGAGCATGACGTCTACGTGCCGATCGGCACCCTGGAGGAGCTCGACAACCACAAGAAGGGCATGTCCGACGTGGCGCGCAACGCGCGCCAGGCGAGCCGTTTCCTCGACGAGATCGTGTCGCGCGCCGAAGGCGAGATCAAGGATGGCATCGCGCTGCTCGCCAAAGCGGGCGAGCGGCCCAGCGGGCGGCTGTATCTGCAGACCGAGGCGATGAACGGCGATCTTCCGGCGACGCTCGCCGTCGGCAAGACCGACAACCAGATTCTTGCAGTGGTGCGCACTCTGCAGAAGCGCGAACCCAAGCGCGAGATCATCCTGGTGTCGAAGGACATCAACATGCGCATCAAGGCGCATGCGCTCGGCCTGACGGCGGAAGACTACACCAACGACAAGGTGCTCGAGGACGCCGATCTGCTCTACACCGGCGTGCGCCAGCTGCCGACCGACTTCTGGGATGCGCATGCGCGCGACATGGAGTCCTGGAAGAAGGACGGCCACACCTACTACCGCGTGCGCGGACCGCTCGTGCCGAAGCTGCTGCAGAACGAGTTCGTCTTCGACGAATCGAGCGAGCGGCCGCTGTACGCCCTGGTCAAGGAGCGCAGCGGGCGCAGCGCAGTGCTGGAGACGCTGCGTGATTACACGCACGCGAAGAACGCCGTCTGGGGCATCACGGCGCGCAACCGCGAGCAGAACTTCGCGCTCAACCTGCTGATGAACCCGGCGATCGACTTCATCACCCTGCTCGGCCAGGCCGGCACCGGCAAGACGCTGATGGCGCTCGC
>LJTQ01000191.1 GCA_001303445.1 Betaproteobacteria bacterium SG8_39
CGCCCGTCGCCAGGGATCGCAGTGTCAGTTCACGTTCTTCGCGCACCGGGTTCGCCGACGCCGCTGCTCGAACGGCTGACGTTCGGGCTCGAGCCGTCGCTGCTGCTGGTCGGTTTCGGCGCCATCATCGGCATCCGGGTCGGCCTGTCGCTTGCCCTGGGCGCGTTCATCGCCTGGGGCGCGATCGCGCCCGGGCTGCTCGATGCGGGCCTGGTGCGGCCGCCAGCGGCATCGGGCGGCGCGCTGTTCGGTCCGCTCGTCGAGTGGCTGCTGTGGCCCGGCGTGAGCCTGATGGCCGCGTCGACGTTCGCGGGCTTCGCGACGCGCTGGGCGCGCAGCCTGGCCGGCGCGACGCGCAGCACGGCCATCGACCGCGCGGCGCTGCGGGCGCGCGGGCCCGCGCTCGGTTTCGCGAGCGCCGCGTTGCTCGCGGTGACGCTGCAGGTGCTGCTGTTCGACATCAGTCTGTGGATGGCGCTGCTTGCGATCCCGCTTGCCGTGCTGCTCGCCACGGTGGCTGCGCGGGTGGTGGGCGAGACCGGCATCCCGCCGATCGGCGCAATCGGCAAACTCTCCCAGCTTGGTTTCGGCGTCGCGGCGCCCGGTCAGACCGTGACGAACCTCATGACGGCAAACGTCGCGGGCGGTGCGGCCGGTCAATGCGCCGACCTGCTGAACGACTTCAAGGTCGGCCACGCAATCGGCGCCGTTCCCGCCCGGCAGGCCATCGCGCAATGCTGCGGCGTTGCGGCGGGCAGTGTCGTCGGCGTGCTGGTCTACCTCGCGCTGATTCCCGACCCGGCGGCGATGCTGCTGACGGAAGCCTGGCCGGCGCCTGCCGTGGCGACCTGGAAGGCGGTGGCCGAAGCCCTGACCCAGGGCCTCGCTTCGGTGCCCTCGTCGGCGCGCATGGCAATGCTCGCGGCGGGCGCACTGGGATGCGTGCTCGGCCTGCTGGAGGGCCTGCCACGTCAGAGGCCCTGGCTGCCGAGCGGCATGGCGCTCGGCCTCGCGTTCGTCATCCCGGCATCGATCTCACTGATGATGTTTCTCGGCGCGGCGATTGCCTGGGCGATGCTGGCGCGGAACGCGCGCTTCGCGAATCGGTTCGTGCTCGCCGCCGCGGCCGGCCTGATCGCGGGCGAGAGCATCGTCGGCGTCGGTGCCGCGTTCTGGGAGATGGCGGCCCGGTAACGCGGCTTGCGCTCGCTATACTCGGCGTTCAAGCCTTGGGGAGCGTCATGTCGAATGTCGGTAGCCTGGAAGAGTTGCGCGCTCGGCTTGCGGCATTTGCCGCCGAGCGCGACTGGGAGCAGTTCCACAGCCCGAAGAACCTCGCCATGGCGCTCGCGGCCGAAGCCGGCGAGCTGCTCGAGCACTTCCAGTGGCTGACCGAAGACGAAAGTATCGCGCTGCCGGAGGCGACGCGGAAGGAGGTAGCGCTCGAGATTGCCGACGTCCTGTTGTTCCTCGTGCGTCTCGCCGACCGACTGGGAATCGATCCGCTCGAGGCCGCAACGCACAAGCTCGAGGTCAACGCACGCAAGTATCCGGTCGACAAGTCGCGCGGTCGCGCGACCAAGTACGATCGGCTGTAGCGTGCTCGCCTACCGGCATCACTTCCACGCCGGAAACTTTGCCGACGTGTTCAAGCATGCGCTGCTCGCGCGGCTGCTGGTTGCACTGACGAAGAAGGACAAGCCGCTGTGCTACCTCGACACCCACGCGGGGATTGGGCGCTACGACCTCAGACACCGCTGGGCGCAGAAAAACCGCGAGTTCGAGGGCGGCATCGCGCGACTCTGGGCGCGGGGCGATGCGCCGGCGCTCCTCGCGCCGTACCTTGACGCGGTACGCGCGGAGAACCCCGATGGCGTGCTCGGTGTCTATCCCGGCTCGCCGGTAATCGCGCAGCACCTGCTGCGCGCGAACGATCGCCTGGTGCTGTGCGAGCTGAACGAGAAGGACAAGGACGCGCTGCGCGAGCGCTTCGCCCGCGAGCGACGCGCCGGGGTGCACCTGATCGACGGCTTCCAGGCGGTGAGGGCCTTCCTGCCGCCGCGGGAGCGGCGCGGGCTGATGCTGATGGACCCCTCGTTCGACCGCAAGGGCGAGTACGCGCGCGTGGTTGAGGCGCTGGCCGAGGCGCAGCGTCGCTTCGCCACCGGCGTGTGCGCGTTCTGGTATCCGCTGATGGAGCCCGCCGCGGTGCGTGCCTTCGAGCGCGCCGTGCGCGACAGCGGCGTGCCGAAGGTCCTGCAGCTCGAGCTCTGGGTGCACCCGGCCGACTGGACCGCCGATCTGCGTGGCTGCGGAATGCTTGTCGTCAACCCGCCGTTCGGCTTCGAGCGGGAGGCGAGGGTGTTGCTGCCGTGGCTGGTCGAGGTGATGGCGGCGGCGGGGACCGGCGGGCAGCGGGTGCGCGCGCTCGGTTAGCTGGGCGAGCTGCGCGCGAGGACGGTCTCGCGACGGCGCTTGTCAGCGCGACCCCCGCGCGGGCCTCCGGTCAATGATTCCGGATGGTCGCCGGATTCCGCGCTCAGGTCTGACGCGCCCTGTCGGCGACCCCCGCATAGGCCTGCTTGACGGCCTGAATGTTCGGAACGAAAAAGGAGGCCATCGAGATCTCGCTGATCATGCGATCGATGAACCTCAGCTTGTCGTCGCGGCCGAGGGTGGTGTTCCATTCGGTCGCCAGCCGGGCATGCAGCTGCTCGGCGTGTTCCACTGTCAGGCCGATTGAAGGCAGCACGTCGGCCTCGGCGAGCAGCACGGCCTCCTGCGCCAGGTCGGGCTCGAGGCGCATGCGCCCAAGCGGCAAGGGCAACTCCGGGTGGAGCGGCACGGGTGCGCCGCCGGACGTGTGCTGTGCCCAGCACGCGCGGGCGAACGGCACGCCAGCACTCGGATCCGTGGCCAGCACGAGCGCCTGCAATCGCTGGCATTCTTCGTCGTCGACCCCGGCCGCATCCAGGTAGCGCTGCGCTTCGCGCGCCGCGAGGCGCTCGAGGCGAAACGGCGAAGCGGTGCCGTGCGAGCCATCATGATGGAAGTCGTGCATCAATGCGGCGGTCACGACACGCGCGGCGCGGTGCGCACCGAGGCGCGCGAGGCGCGCGAGATACAGCGCGGTGAGCATGACCTCGAGAAAATGCTGACTGTTGTGATAGCCCGCGGCGACGCCCGCACCCACGCCTTGGTCGATGTCGCGCGCAATGGCTCGGCCCGCGCGCACCAGCGGCGTGCTTTCCGGCAGGCCGAGGCTTTTCGACGCCAGGCCGTGAGCGTGCTCGAGGCGATCGTCGCGCGCCCCCAACCTTGCAAAGCAGGCCACCAGCTCGGCGCCGACTTGCGATGGATGCAAGGCGTGCAGCACCACGAAGGGTGGCCTGCCGAACGTCGGCATTTCCACGGTCTCCTGTCCGCGAAGTCGTGTCACGAGCGTGATCCTCTGACGCCACCGTACCACCGTGCGGGCCGGCGCGTAAGGGTGGTCGGCCCCGGAGAGGGGGGAGGAAACGCGTATAAGCCGCAACGCGTGAAGGGGCTTATGGTGGCTCGGCCCCCTGCTGCAGCTAAACGCGCAACATGGCCTCGATCGTCTCCTGCACGGCAAGCGCTTCGGCGAAGCCCGGCAGGCTGTGCGCACGGCCCTCGATCAGCGCAACGAGCTGATCGAGCTGGGCGCGCTGGCCGATCTGGCGATTGTCCTGCGGCGAACGCAGCGCCTGCCAGTCCCCGTTGCCGCTGCGTCGCCGCAGGCCGAACCAGTCGTGCAGCTCGATCGCCCCCCTGCTGCCGTACAGCGTGAGGCGGTTGTGATCGGGGTGATCGCCGCCCACGCGTCCCTCGACCTCGACGGGCACGCCGCCGGCCGTCAGCCGCGATCGAAGTGCCGTCTCGGCGCGCCGCCCGTCCGCTGGATAGTCGGGCGCGCTCGAGTCGACGCGCGCCTTGCCGAGGGCGCGCTGCAGCACGAAGACGAAATGCGAGATGACCTCGCGCGTGAAGCCGCCTTCGGCGCGTTCAGCGAGCCAGGCGCCTGCCGCCGCCTGCCAGCTGCGCGGCCATGTGTCGAAGGCGACTTCGATCTCGGCGCGCTGCGGGCTGCCGATCGAGCCGTCCGTCATGGCATCGCAGAGGGCGGCGAGACCGGGCGAGGAGGCGAGCGAAAAATTGACGGCGGCCTTGCGTTGCTCGCGCTCGATACGCGCGATCGCCGCACGTCCGGCGGCAAAGTCGACGGTCAGCGGCTTTTCGCAGAACACGGCCAGGCCCGCGTCGAAGCCCGCGTGCGCGTGCGCGAGGTGGACTTCGGGCGGCGAGGCGATGTACACGCAGCGCAGACCGGAGGTGGCGATGACCGCGTTGGCGTCCTTGCAAAGGACCAGCGCCGGATACTGTGCGCGTGTTTCGGCCGCCGCCTGCGCCGACGGATCCCAGGCTGCGATCGCCTCGAGGCGCGGGTGCTCGGCGAGGCGGGCAAGCATGCGCCGGCCCATGACGCCGAGGCCGATGACACCGACCGGCAGTTTGGGGTCAGACCCCTGCGCATACGTCATCTACGTTTGCCCCTGTCCCTGCGTCGCGGTCCATGACTTATCCACGGAGGTCTGACCCCAGAATCGAAGCCGCGGCATCGGCCAGCACGCGGCAGCCCAGTACGATGTCGTCGCGCCGGCTGTCCTCGGCGAAGTCGTGGCTGATGCCGCCGATCGAGGGAATGAAGAGCATAGCGGCGGGCAGGCGCGCGGAGACGATGCCCGCGTCATGAAACGCACCGCTGGGCATCTCGAGCCATTGCCCGGGCGCATGGCGCTCGGCAGCCGCGGCGAGATGACGACGCAGCGTGCCGTCCATCCGCGTGGGCGCGATCGGTGCGCGCGCGCGCTGCAGCTCGAGCCGTACGCCGCTTTGCCGGTTGGCCTCGGCGACCAGGCGCTCGGCGAGTGCTTCCATGGCGTCGAGCACGGTGTCGTCGGCATCGCGAAACTGCAGGTCGAGCTCGGCGTAGCCCGGCACGATCGAGGTGGCGTTCGGCACGACCTGGACGCGCCCCATGGTCCATACGCTGCGTGCGGCGGCGATGCGCGGAAACTCGCGGTTCACGGCGCTCGCGTAATCGAACAGGGCCGCCGCGGCGTCGCGCCGACGCGCCATCATGGTGGTGCCGGCATGGTTCTGCTGGCCGCGAAAAATGATGCGCAGCCCGCGCACGCCGACGATGGTGGTCACCACGCCGATGCGCTTGGCGTCGTCCTCGAGCTGCGGCCCCTGCTCGATGTGGGCTTCGAGGAACCCGCAGTGGCGCGCCGGGTCGCCGCGCAGACGAGGCGTTGCTGCAAGACCTGCGCCCGCGAGCGCGTCGGCGAGCGTGACGCCGTCCCGGTCGATCGCAGCCGCTTCCTGCTCGGGCGACAGGCTGCCGACGAACGATCGGCTGCCGAGGCAGCCGACGAAGCGCGACTCCTCGTCCTGAAACGAAATCGCGTCGACCGGCAGCTGCGCGGTGGCGGGGTCGTCGGCCAGCGCACGCACGACTTCGAGTGCATAGACAACGCCGAGCGCGCCGTCGAGCCAGCCGCCGGTGGGCTGGGTGTCGGAATGCGAGCCGACGAGCAGCGCCGGGCCGGCACGGCGCGAGCGGCCGAAGACGTTGCCGACGCCGTCGATCGTGGTCTCGAGCCCGGCATCGGCGAACTTCCGTGCGAGCCAGCGCCGCGCTTCCATGTCTTTTGCGCTGAACGCCGGGCGTACGACACCGGTTCCCTGCGCGCCGATCGCGCGCAGGGCGTCCAAATCAGTCAGCAGTCGATCAGGGTTGACGTTCGGCACGCGCGGCCCCGGGGTCAGACCCCTGTGGATAAGTCATTTAACCCGGAGGATACGCGACGCTCTGGGAAGACTTATCCACAGGGGTCTGACCCCTTCGTCGCCGGCTAAGGCTTTCGCTCCAGGTTCGCGATGAGCGCCGGACTGAGGTGGCAGTAGGCCTGCTCGCGCGCATAGACGGCGAAGTAGCGGCGAAAGGCGTCGAGCGGTTCCTGCACGACGCGCAGGGCACGCCGGTTGCCTGCCGCGCTGACCACGCCCGAGCCGGTGAAGGTTTCGATCGCGCGGCCCAGGGCGGCGTCGACTTCGTCCGGCGCAACGACCGCGTCGCAGATCAGACGGCCTTCCGGGCTGTCGCAGTCGAGGCGCCGTTCGAGCAGGATGGCCTGGCGCGCAATGCGATCGCCGACGAAGCGCGGCAGGCGCATGTTCGCCGCCCCGGGAATGATGCCTTCCTTGCGCGCGGGCAAGGTCATGTAGGCGTCGCGCGCCGCGATGACGTAATCCATGACCAGCAGGTACTGGCAATGGCCGCCAATGGCGAAACCGTCCACCGTCGCGATCCAGGGCTTCTCGATCGTGCGGCCCCGGGTTTCCTCCGGCGAAACGTCGTTGTGAGCGAGCCCCCGGTAGATTTTGTTGACGCAGCCCAGGTCGCGCAACAGATAAAAGAGATAGGGAACGCGTCCGAGGTAAAGGTGGGTGAGGTTGATGCCGGCGCCGAACAGCCGCCGGCCCGCGTATTTCGGGTGCTCCACGGTGCTGCCGCGCAGGACGCAGAGCTCGGTTGCCGGATCGAGCAGGGCGAGATCGACCGCAGTCTCTGCATCGTCGAGCGTCGTCTCGTCCTCGGCATTCAGAAAGCGCGGATTGCGCAGCGTGACGATCGAGGCGCGCCCTTCGCGCCTGACGCTCGCTGCGTCGAGCTCGACCGCGCCTCTGCGCTCGAGCTCGGGCAGGCGGGCCAGGCTTTGCTCGCGCGGCAGCAGCATGGCGTGGCAGAGATGCATGCCGGCGACGGGATCGGCGAGCACATGGGCGAGCAGCAGGCCTTGATCGATCTCGTGCCCGTCCTTGGCGCGCAACGGGCGCGCCCTCTCGTGCTCGAGCGTCGTGCGATCGGGAACCAGTCCCGGGTAGGCGAGGGCGGCGCGCTCGCAGAGCGCGTCGGCGCGCAGAAAATGGGCGCGCGCTTCGGTGAGGGTGTCGTAGACGCTGCGCGCATGCGTGCCCAGAAAGCGCTCGCGCGCGTCGCGCGCGCCGGCAAGCAGCTGCTCGGCCGCCGCCTGCTGGTCGGCATTGCGTGTGCTGCGTGCCGGCAATTGCGCAAGGAGTTTGGCGGTCAAGCGCCAGAAGGCGCTGAAGCGCGCATTGTCGGTCGCGGGATCGCCGCTCGAAGCGGGATGATCGCGCGACCAGGCCTGGGCGTCGGCCGCGGCGAATCCTGCGTGCTCGAGTACTGCGCGCTGCAGCTGCCTGCGTTGATCGGTGGCGTGCATGATGCGGGGCGCATTAGACCGCGCAAGCGCCCGTGTTGGCAAAACGGATTCAGCGCGTCCCTGCGGATCGATTACCCTACGCGATCCACGGATTTGGGTCATCGGGCTATGGGGTCGAAAACGATCCGCATCGGGTGTGCGGCAGGTTTCTGGGGCGATTCGAGCGTGGGCGCACCGCAGCTGGTGCGCCATGGACATATCGATTTCCTGGTGTTCGACTACCTGGCCGAGCTGACGATGTCGATCCTCGCGCGCGCCAAGCAGAAGGATCCGGGGCTCGGCTACGCGACAGACTTCCCGGCGATTGTCATGCGCAGCGTGGTGCGCGAGATCGCGGAACAGGGCATCCGCGTGATCAGCAATGCCGGTGGCCTCAACCCGGCCGCCTGTGCCGCGGCGGTGGCGCAGGTCGCCGAGGCTGCGGGCGTAAAGCTGTCGATCGCAGTGGTTTCGGGCGACGACCTGATGCCGCAGGTCGAGGCGCTGCGTGCGCGCGGCGTGCGCGACCTGTGGAGCGGCGCAGCGCTTCCGGCGCGCGTGGTGAGCGCGAACGCCTACCTGGGTGCGTTTCCGATCGCCCAGGCGCTGGATCGCGGCGCACAGGTGGTGATCACCGGGCGCTGCGTGGACAGCGCGGTCGAGCTCGGGCCGCTGATCCATGCCTTCGGCTGGGCGCCGACCGACTACGACCGGCTCGCGGCGGGCAGCCTCGCCGGTCACCTGCTCGAATGCGGTGCGCAGGCCACGGGCGGGCTGCATACGGACTGGGAGCGCGTACCCGATTGGGCGAACATCGGCTACCCGATCGCGGAATGCGCCGCCGACGGCAGTTTCGTCATCACCAAGCCGGAGGGTACGGGCGGGCTGGTCACACCGGCAACGGTTGGCGAACAGATGCTCTACGAAATACACGATCCGGGACGCTATCTGTTGCCGGACGTGGTCTGCGATTTCACCGACGTACGCATGACGCAGGCGGGCGAGCATCGGGTCGCCGTGCAGGGCGCGCGCGGCGCCGCCCCGACGCCCGATTACAAGGTGGCGGCAACCTACGCCGACGGCTGGCGCTTGTCGGCGCAACTCACCCTCATCGGCATCGACGCGGCGCGCAAGGCGCGGCGCACCGGGGAGGCGATCCTCGAGCGGTCGCGTGCGATTTTTCAGTCGCGCGGGCTCGCCGACTACCGCAGGACGCGCATCGAGGCGCTCGGCGCGGAGAGCGCGTACGGTCCGCACAGCCGCGCGCAGCAGGCGCGCGAGGTGGTGATGCGCCTGGTCGCCGAGCACCAGGCACGCGAGCCGCTCGAGATCCTGGCGCGTGAGATCGCGCCCGCGGGAACCTCCTGGTCGCCGGGCACGACGGGTTCCGGCCTCGGCCGCCAGTCGCCGGTGCCGGTGGTGAAGCTGTTCTCCTGCCTGGTGCCCAAGGCCGAGGTCGCGGTCAGCGTGGCGGTCGACGGTGCGGTGCAGCCCTGGGCGCCTGCGCCGGTCACGGCGAGCGGACCTGAGCGGACCGCACCGCGGCGCTACACGGAGTTCGCGCCGCTCGGCGGCACGCGCGTCGAGGTGCCGCTGATCAAGCTGGCCTGGGCGCGCAGCGGCGACAAAGGCGATACCGAAAACATCGGCGTGCTGGCGCGCCACGCGGACTTCCTGCCGGTCATCGGGCAGGCCGTGACGGCGCGGCGCGTGGCGGACTATTTCGCCTACTGCGTCGATGGGCCGGTGACCCGCTACGACGTGCCCGGCATTCAGGCCTTCAATTTCGTTCTCGAGAATGCGCTCGACGGTGGCGGCATCGCGTCGCTGCGCGCCGACCCGCTCGGCAAGGGTTTCGCGCAGATGCTGCTCGATCTGCCGGTCGCGGTGCCGCAGGCGCTCGCCGAGCGTCATCGCCTGCTCGACGCATGAGCACGCGACGCCGGCGATGACCGCGAACGCGATTCCGCTGCCTGACGACGAGAGTACGGGCGCCTGGATTCGGCGCGCCCTGGTGCTCTTTACCTGCACCTCGGTGACCTTCCTCTACGCGATGACCGTCACCATCGCGAACGTTTCGCTGCCGCAGATGCAGGGCGCGCTGTCGGCCACGCAGGACCAGATCGCCTGGGTGGTCACCGCGAACATCGTCGCGACCGCGGTGTTCACGCCGCTTTCAGGCTGGCTGGTGTCGCGCCTGGGCTGGCGCCGGGTCTGCAATGGCTGCGTGATCGGCTTCGGCCTCGCTTCGCTGGCCTGCGGGCTTGCCGATTCGCTCGACAGCCTGGTGCTCTACCGTGCGCTGCAGGGTGCATTCGGTGCGCCGCTGGTGCCCGTGTCGCAGGCGATCGTGCTCGCGACCTACCCGAAGCGCCTGCACGGCACGGTGATCGCGCTCTTCGGCGTCGGCTCGGTGGTCGGGCCGATCGTCGGGCCCGTGGTCGGCGGCTACCTGAGCGAGGCCTACAACTGGCGCTGGGTGTTCTACATGATCGTGCCGTTCAGCCTGTTCGCG
>LJTQ01000192.1 GCA_001303445.1 Betaproteobacteria bacterium SG8_39
GGGAGCAGAGCGAGGCCGGCTTCGCCGCCGCGCACACCCGGACCCCGCTCGGCCGCTCCTCGACGCCCGAGGACGTGGCGCAGGCGGTGGTGTTCGCCGCGCGGGCCAGGGCGGTCACCGGCACCACACTTCTGGTCGACGGCGGCCAGCACCTCGTGCCGAGCGGGCGCGATGTGATGTTCCTGACGGAGAAATCGTGACCTGGCTGCTCGACCCTCGCCTCGCCGGCTGCCGGCGCATCTTCCTGCGCGAGGTGCTGCTCGACGCAAACATCGGCATCCACGACTTCGAGCGAGCCGGCGCGCAGCGGCTGGTGATCAACGTCGACGTGTTCGTGCCGCTGGCGGTGAGCACGCCGCGGCACGATCGCATCAGCGAGGTGCTCGACTACGATTTCGTGCGACTGACGATCAGCCGACGCATCGAGCAGGGGCACATCAACCTGCAGGAGACGCTGATCGACGACATCGCCCGGGCGCTGCTCGCCCACCCGGGGGTCGCCGCGGTTCGGGTGGCGAGCGAGAAGCCCGACGTGTACGAGGACGTCGAGGCGGTCGGCGTCGAGATCTTCCACTTCAAGGACGCGTGAACCGCAGCCGGCGCCGCGGGGCGGACCTGCCGTCCCCCGGCTGCGCGCGACGGCGGTGACGATCGAAGGATCGCAACGATGAATGCTCCTGCCGAGCTCCAGCCACTGACCGCGCGCGCGGCGCACAAGGCGGCGCACGAAGCCAACAAGCTCGAGAAGCGCCTGCTGCGCCTGGCCGGGCAGGCGATTGCCGACTTCAACATGATCGAAGCGGGCGACCGCGTGATGGTGTGCCTGTCGGGCGGGAAGGACAGCTATGCCCTGCTCGACCTGCTGCTCACGCTGAAGCGCCGCGCGCCGATCGATTTCGAGATCGTCGCCGTCAACCTCGACCAGAAGCAGCCGGGTTTCCCGGCGCACGTGCTGCCCGAGTACCTCGCCGGCCTCGGCGTGCCGTTCCGCATCGAGACGCAGGACACCTATTCCATCGTCACGCGGGTGATCCCGGAGGGCAAGACGACCTGCTCGCTGTGCTCGCGGCTGAGGCGCGGCATCCTGTACCGCGTAGCGGCCGAACTGGGCGCGACCCGGATCGCGCTCGGCCATCACCGCGACGACATCGTCGCCACGTTCTTCCTCAACCTGTTCCACGGCGGCAAGCTCAAGGGCATGCCGCCGAAGCTCGTCTCCGACGACGGCAGGCACGTCGTGATCCGCCCGCTCGCCTACGTGCGGGAAGCCGACCTGGCGCGCTATGCGCAGGTCAAGCGGTTCCCGATCATCCCGTGCAACCTGTGCGGTTCGCAGGACAACCTGCAACGGCAGGAGGTCGGCAGGATGCTCGCCGAATGGGACAGACGCCATCCCGGTCGCGTGCAGACGATCTTCAACAGCCTGGCGCGCGTCGTGCCGTCGCACCTGATGGACGCCACGCTGTTCGGGTTCAGGGAACTCGCGGCGACCGGCGTGGCCGACGCCGACGGCGACATCGCATTCGATGATCCGCCCGGCGCGACCGCCGATTCCCCTGCAGGGTCGATCCGTTTCGCGTCCAGCGACTGACCCCGTCGGCACCCGCCGGCCGACGCGGTCGGACGCGCGCGGCAGCACACGGGCAGTTGACGAAGGTCAGGCCGGACAGCGTCCATCGGCGCACCATCGAAGCAAAGGAGGCCGACATGAGAGCCCGTACCGTAACGGTGCGCGACCTGGCCGCGCACGAGGTGGTGACCGTCACGAAGACGACCACGCTCGCCGAATGCGCGCAGATCATGCGTGCGCAGCATGTGGGCAGCGTGGTGGTGATCGACGACCAGGGACAGCGCGACAACCCGCGCGGCATCGTGACCGACCGCGACATCGTGGTCGAAGCGGTGGCCGTGGGGCTCGATCCGGTGACGCTGACCGCGGGCGACGTGATGAACGCGCCACTGGCGACCGTGAACGACAGCGACGACATTCTCGACGCGCTGGCCCGCATGCGCGAGCACGGCGTGCGCCGCCTGCCGGTCCTCGACGATGCCGGGCACCTGTCGGGAATCGTTACCGTCGACAACCTGCTCGAGGCCCTGGCCGAGCAGCTCGACGCGGTGGTGCGCGTGATCAAGACCGAGCAGACGCGCGAAACGGCCACGCGCAAGTAGGGCGCTCGGCAAGCGTCGCTACCGGCGCGCGGAACAGGGCGTCGCCGGAAAGTCGAGGCGAAGCCCGGCCGCGGGAGTTGCAGCGGTGCCCAAGACCAACGCCGAACTGGCCGCCGCCTTCGAGCAGACGGCTGATCTGCTCGAACTGCAGCAGGCCAATCCGTTCCGCGTCCGTGCCTACCGCAACGCGGCGCGGCTGGTGGGCGAACTCAAGCTCGACCTGATCGCGCAGGTCGGTCAGGGCAAGGCGCTGCCCAGACTGCCGGGCATCGGCGCCGACCTTGCGGGCAAGATCGAGGAATTCGCGCGCAGCGGCCATCTGGCGCTGCTCGACCGGCTGCGCCGCCAGATTCCGGCTGGCGTGGCCGAGATGCTCCGGCTTCCGGGGCTCGGGCCGAAGCGCGTGCGCGCGCTTTACGAGGAGCTGCACGTCACCAGCCTGACGCAGCTGGCGCGCGCCGCGCGCGACGGCCGCATCCGTGCGCTGCCGGGATTCGGCGCCAGGACGGAAGCGCGCATCCTCGAGGCGATCGGCACGCATGGCCACAAGGCGCAGCGGCTCAAGCTCGTCAACGCCGCGCAGTACGCGGCCGGGCTCGTGGAGTACCTGCGCCAGGGGCCGAAGGTGAGCGAAGTCGCCGCCGCCGGCAGCCTGCGTCGCTCCCGCGAGACGGTCGGCGATCTCGATCTGCTGGCGTGCGCCCCGGAAGGCGCCGCGGTGTGCGAGCACCTGCTCGCGTATCCCGAAGTGGCCGAAGTGCGCGCCGCGGGCAACACGCGCGCGACTGTCGTGCTGGAGTCGGGCCTGCAGGTCGACCTGCGGGTGGTGCCCGAGCCGAGCTTCGGGGCGGCGTTGCTGTATTTCACCGGCTCGAAGGCGCACAACAGCCGGCTGCGGACGCTGGCCATCCAGCGCGGCATGAAGCTGAACGAGTACGGGCTCTTCGAGGGCCGCAAGCCCGTCGCCGCCGCGACCGAGGAGGAGATCTATCGCAGGCTGGGTCTGCCGTGGATACCGCCCGAACTGCGCGAGGACCGCGGCGAGATCGAGGCGGCGCTGAAGAATCGCCTGCCCGTGCTGATCGAGCGCGCCGACCTCGTGGGCGACCTGCATGCGCACACCGACTGGAGCGACGGAACGGCGAGCATCGAGGCGATGGCGCGCGCCGCCAAGGCGCACGGACTGGCCTACCTGGCGATCAGCGACCACAGCCGCCGGCTGACGGTGGCGCACGGGCTCGACCCGACGCGCCTCGCGAAACAGTGCGCCGAGGTCGAACGGGTCGACGGCAAGCTCGACGGCATCGCGCTGCTGACCGGGATCGAGGTCGACGTGCTCGACGACGGCGCCCTCGACCTGCCCGACAGTGCGCTGGCGCCGCTCGACGTGGTGATCGCCGCCGTGCACTCGAAGTTCGATCTCAGCCGCGCGGCGCAGACGCGGCGCATTCTCGCCGCGCTCGATCACCCGAAAGTGAAGATCCTCGCCCACCCGGTGGGCCGGTTGATCGACCGGCGCGAGCCCTACGACGTGGACATGCTGGCGGTGATCCGGAAGTGCAAGGCGCGCGATGTGGCGCTCGAACTGAACGCGCATCCGGAGCGGCTCGACCTGACCGACCTCGCCTGCAGGATGGCCAAGGACGAGGGCGCGCGGGTCGTCGTCAATTCCGATGCCCACGGCGGGCACGAATTCGACAATCTTGACTTCGGCATCGGCCAGGCGCGGCGTGGCTGGCTCGAAAAGGCCGACGTGATCAATGCCCGGCCGCTGCGCGAGGTCCGCGCATGGCTGGCCGGAAAGGAGACGCCATGAGAATCAGTTCGACCGCCTTTTCGCAGAACGCCGAGATTCCCGCCGCCCACACCTGCGAGGGCCGCGACCAGGCGCCCCCGCTCGCCTTCGGCGACGTTCCCGCTGCGGCGAAGACGCTCGCGCTGATCGTCGACGATCCCGATGCGCCGGATCCCGCCGCGCCGAAGATGACCTGGGTGCACTGGGTCGTCTACGACATCCCGCCGGCAACCGCGGGGCTGCCGCAGGGGGGCACGCTGCCCCCCGGTGCGCGCGACGGCCTGAACGACTGGAAGCGCATCGGCTACGGTGGGCCGTGCCCGCCGGTTGGCCGTCACCGCTACTTCTTCAAGCTCTACGCGCTCGACACGGTGCTGTCGTTCGCGCATCCGCCCAGCAAGCAGCAGCTCGAACAGGCGATGAAGGGCCACGTGCTGGCCCATGCCGAACTGGTCGGCACCTATGCGCGCCGGGGCGCGCGCAGGTAGCCGTCCATCGGTGGCGCGCCTCCTCGCGCGACACCGGCGGGCAGGCCACACGCGTCAGCGCGCTGCCGCGGCGACGGCGGCGCGCAGCTTCGCGGCCTCGGCGGCCGTCGCCTTGTCGCGCACCAGGATGTCGAGCGGCGAGACCTGGGCCTTGTAGTAGGCGTGGTTCAAGGTGTCGCGCACGTCGAGCACGGAGCCGTCGAAACTCACCCCGGCAAAGGCGCCCTTGCTGCGCGAGAAGCTCATCAGGTCCGTCGTGAACGTGACGTTGCTACCCTGGCCGACCGGGCCGGCCGAGACCGAGCCGTCTGCGCCGAGCTTGAACTTGTTCGAGTACAGCCCGTCGAGCGCCTTCTGGCTGCCGACGACGATCACGGTTTCCGCGGCCTCGCCGCCAAAGGCGATGCCGATGCTGGCCGATCCGATCGTGTAGAACGCGGGTCCCTTCCATTCGCCCTTTGCGTCTCGCGCCAGCAGCACGCCGGTGCCGCCCGAGCCGCCGACGAAGAACGCGCCCTTGATGATCTGCGGAAAGATCAGCACGCCGCGCGCCTGCTTCAGCGCCTGGCGCATGGCGCCGAAATTCTTGTCGCGGGCCAGTGATTCGATCGTGACGCGCGACTTGTCGACGATCGCGCGTGCGTCGGCGCCATCGTCGGCATGGGCGAACGGCGCGGCCAGCAGCAGCGCGGCACCGGCTGCCGCGCCGAGCAGCGCACGGCGCGCGAAACGCGCAGCGGCGGGGTTCCTTGTTCGAGTCATCGAAGTTCTCCTTTTCATTCATTGGGCCGACGGGGCGCCACACCGACCGCCGAGTATGGAAGTCTAGCGCCACGCCTCTGACGCAAACGCGTCATCGCCGAACGGCGCTCGCCACGGTGGCAGGCGCCTCGGCGCGGCCGCGGCTAGAGCAGCGGCTTGGCGATCTGCTTCTCGCCGCGTTCGTAGACGACGTTGGCGCGGCCGACCAGCAGCGGATCGATCGGGCCGATGCCTTCGAGGTCCTTGCCCTTGTACGGCAGCCTGTGCAGCACGTAACGCATCGCGTTCAGCCGCGCACGCTTCTTGCAGTCGGACTTGATCACCGTCCACGGCGCATCGGCAGTGTCGGTATAGAAGAACATCGCCTCCTTGGCGCGCGTGTAGTCGTCCCACTTGTCGAGCGAGGCGACGTCGATCGGTGAAAGCTTCCACTGCTTCAGCGGATGGATCTCGCGCTCCTTGAAACGGCGACGCTGCTCCTTGCGGCTGACCGAGAACCAGAACTTGACCAGGTGCACGTCGCTGTGCACGAGGTTGCGCTCGAACTCCGGGCACTGGCGCATGAACTCCATGTACTCCTGCTGCGTGCAGAAGCCCATCACCCACTCGACGCCGGCGCGGTTGTACCAGGAGCGGTCGAACATCACGATCTCGCCCCGCGTCGGCAGGTGCTGCACGTAACGCTGGAAGTACCACTGCCCGCGCTCGTACTCGCT
>LJTQ01000193.1 GCA_001303445.1 Betaproteobacteria bacterium SG8_39
TGACTGGGGCGAGCCGGGACTGACGCCGGCCGAGCGCGTCTACGGCTGGCCGAGCTTCGAAGTGCTGGCCTTCCGCACCGGCGACCCGGAGCGACCGGTCAATGCGATCCCGCCGCGCGCGCAAGCCGTCTGTCAGCTGCGCACCGTCGTCGGCATCGATGCCGAAGACATCCTGCCCGCGCTGCGCAGACATCTCGATAGCCACGGTTTCGGGATGGTGCGGATCGCGCCCTCGGGCGACATGGCGATGGCGGCAACGCGTCTCGAGCCCGACCACCCCTGGGTGCAGTGGGCGGTCGATTCGGTCGCCCGCACCATCGGCCGTGAGCCGGCGATCCTTCCCAACCTGGGCGGTTCTCTGCCGAACGACGTGTTTGCCGAGCTGCTCGAACTGCCGACGATCTGGGTGCCGCATTCCTATGCCGGCTGCTCGCAGCACGCACCGAACGAGCATCTGCTCGCGCCGCTGGCGCGCGAAGGACTGCGGCTGATGGCCGGTCTGTGGTGGGACCTGGGCGAGGCCGACGCGCAGCGGCTCGTGCGGCCCGCCTGAGCACGGCGAGGCGCGGTGAAACAGCGCCGCCTGCGGCGCGGTTGCGGGAGAGCGCTCCGATAAAATATGCCGCTTCCCCGGAGGTGATCGATGGCAGGCCCGCTCTCCCACATCCGCGTTCTCGACCTGTCACGCGTGCTTGCCGCGCCGTGGACGGGTCAGAACCTCGCTGACCTCGGCGCCGAGGTCATCAAGATCGAGCGCCCGCAGAAAGGCGATGATTCACGCGCCTTCGGTCCGCCCTGGCTAAAGGACGCGAGCGGCGCGGAAACCGGCGAATCGGCCTATTTCGCCTGCGCCAATCGCGGCAAGAAATCGGTCACGATCAACCTGTCGTCGCCCGAGGGGCAGCGCATCGTGCGCGAGCTCGCTGCACAGAGCGATGTGCTGCTCGAGAACTACAAGTTCGGCGACCTTGCCCGCTACGGGCTCGGCTATGAAGACCTGAAGAAAGTGAACCCGCGCCTGATCTACTGCTCGGTCACCGGCTTCGGCCAGACGGGACCCTATCGCGACCGCCCGGGCTACGACTTCATGATCCAGGGCATGGGCGGGTTGATGAGCATCACTGGCGAGCGCGACGAGCTGCCGGGCGGCGGCCCACAGAAGGCGGGCATTCCGATCGCCGACATCATGACCGGCATGTACGCGACGATCGCGGTGTGCGCCGCGCTCGCGCATCGCGCCGAGACCGGCGCTGGCCAGCACCTCGACCTCGCGCTGCTCGATTCGCAGGTCGCGGTGCTTGCGAACCAGGGTGCAAATTACCTCGCCACCGGGGTCGCGCCGCCGCGTTTGGGCAATGCGCACCCGAACATCGTGCCGTACCAGACCTTCAAGACCGCGGACGGCGACGTGATCCTCGCCTGCGGCAACGACAATCTGTTCCGCAAGTTCTGCGACGTCGGCAGCTGTCAGCACCTTGCGACCGACCCGCGTTTCGCGACCAACGGCAAGCGGGTCGAAAATCGCGCCGAGCTCACTGCGCTGCTGAACGAGATCTTCCTCAGGCGCAGCACGCGCGACTGGGTGGCAGCGCTCGAGGCGGCCGGCGTGCCAAACGGCCCGATCAACAGCCTCGAGCAGGTATTCCAGGAGCCACAGGCTGTCGCACGCGGTCTGCGCATCGAGATGCAGCATCCGCTGGCCGGCAGCATTTCGCTGATTCGCAGCCCGATGCGGTTTTCCGAGACACCGATCGAGCACACTGTACCGCCGCCGCTCCTCGGCCAGCACACCGAGGAGATCCTGCGCAGCATGCTGGGCCGCAGCGACGAAGACATCGCCAAGCTGCGCAGCGACGGCGCGATCTGAGCGTCGGCATGCGACGGCGGCCGGCGGGGTTTGCATGAGCGCAGTGTTGACGGTCGAACGCGAAGCGAACGGCACGGTGCGCATTACGCTCAACCGCCCCGACGCGCACAACGCGCTGAGCCCCGAACTGACCGAGGCGCTCGAGGGCGCGATCGACGGTCTCGGACGCGATGCCGCGCTGCGCGCGGTCGTCATCACGGGTGCCGGGGCGAGCTTTTGCGCGGGCGGCGATATCAAGGCGATGCGCGCGATGGTCGCCGGCACGCGGGCCGAGCGCATGGCGCGCAGCACGCGCTTCGCCAGGCTGCTCGCCGCGATCCGCGCATTGCCGGTACCCGTGCTGGCGCGCGTCAACGGTCCGGCGTATGCCGGGGGCGCTGGGCTGGTGTCGGTCGCCGATATTGCGATCGCCGCGGAGGGCGCGCGCTTCGGCTTTACCGAGCCGCGCATCGGCATTGCGCCGGCGAACATCTCGCCCTACGTGCTGGCGCGTATCGGCGTGACCGCCGCGCGGCGGTTGTTTCTCACCGCGCAGCGTTTCGAAGCAGCGGAGGGTCTGCGCCTCGGTCTGTACGATCGCGTCGTCTCGGCGCAGGCGCTCGATGCGGCAGTGCATGCCGAGCTCGAGGCCATCCTGCAGTGCTCGCCTTCGGCACTCGCCGCCTGCAAGCGGCTGATTGCGGAGGTGCCAGGCAAGGAGGGTGAGGCGGCGATGGCGTATACGGCAGGCGTGCTCGCCGACCTCTGGGAGAGCGACGACGCGCGCGAAGGCATCGCCGCGTTCAACGAAAAACGCAGGCCGCGCTGGGCCGCGAACGACTGAGGACCGTTATGCCAGGACCGCTGCACGGAGTACGCGTACTCGACCTGTCGCGGGTGCTGGCCGGACCCTGGTGCGTGCAGAACCTCGGCGACCTCGGCGCGGACGTCATCAAGGTCGAGCGCCCCGGCGCTGGCGACGATTCGCGCCAGTGGGGACCGCCATTCCTGAAAGATGCGCAGGGCCGCGATACGTCGGAGTCGGCGTACTACCTCTCGGCGAACCGCAACAAGCGTTCGGTCGCGATCGATGTTTCGACGCCGGACGGGCAGGCCCTCATCCGGCGCCTGGCCGAGCATTCCGACATCTTCATCGAGAACTACAAGGTCGGCGGCATGGCGAAGTTCGGGCTCGATGCCGGGCCGATCCGACTGCACAACCCGCGCATCATCTACTGCTCGATCACCGGTTTCGGTCAGGATGGGCCGTTCGCCGAGCGTCCGGGCTACGACTACCTGTTCCAGGGCCTCGGTGGACTGATGAGCGTGACCGGCGAGCGCGACGACCGGCCTGGCGGCGGGCCGCAGCGCGTCGGCGTGCCGATCGTCGATCTGTTCACCGGGATGTACGCCACCATCGCCATCCTCGCCGCGCTCCACCACCGTGACCTCACCGGTGACGGGCAGACGATCGATGTCTCGCTGTTCGACGCCGTCATGGCGCTCAGCTCAGGCCAGCTGTCGCATTACTGGTGCGGCCTGACGCCCAAGCGGACCGGCAACGCCTCCTATGCGATAGCACCCTACGGTGTCTACCCCTGCGCCGACGGCCAGATGATCGTCGCCAGCGCAAACCAGTCGCAGTTCGTCGCGCTGTGCAAGGTGATCGGCAAGCCCGAGTGGTCGAGCGATCCGCGCTTCGTCAACAATGCCGCGCGAATGAGCAACTACGACGCGCTCTACGAATCGCTGTCGAGCGTGTTTCGCAGCAAGACGCGCGTCGAGTGGGAGGCAATCCTGTTCAAGGCCGGCGTGCCGGCGGGTCCGATCAACGACTACGCCCAGGCCGTCGCCCATCCGCAGGCCGCGCATCGCGGCACGCGCGTCGAGCTCGAACATACGCTCGGCGTTCGAGCCCCGGGCGTCGCCAGCCCGATGCGCTTCTCCACCACGCCGGTCGAGTACCGCCGCGCACCGCCGGTCTGCGGCCAGCACACGCGCGAGGTGCTCAGCGAGCTGCTCGCCATGCCGGACGCCGAAATCGCGCGGCTCGAAGCCGACAAGGTCATCGCGACATAAAAAGATAAAAACGGGGTCTGACCCCTATAGCAGGTAAAGCCCGACGATCGCCACGCCACCCGTGAGCACACCGACGAACAGGTTCTTGCGCGTGAGCAGAAAGTAGACCACCAGCGCGATCGCCGCGGCACCGAGCCGTTGCCAGAGCGCGGTGGCCTCGAGCGTACCGAGCGGCATGATGACGATGCGCGCGACCAGCCCGGCGAGCATCGCGTAGGCCACGCAGCCGAGCCAGGTGAACAACGGCCCCTCGGCGCGCACGCGCCCCGAGATCGCAGCGCCGAGAGCACGCCAGACGTAGGTCGCGAGCGCGCAGGCGATGACGAGGGCCATCAGGCTGTTCATGACGCGCGCCTCGGCAGCAGGAGGTAGGCGAGCGTGCCGCCGCCGAGCCCCGCAATCAGTACGCCCCACTCCGGTGCGTAGACGAACGCAACGGGCCCGGCGACCGCACCGCAGCCGAGCGCGTAGGCCGTCGCACGGTCGCGCACGCTGCCGAGCAGGATGAGCAGGTAGTAGACCGGCGCCAGAAACACCAGCCCGATCTTGACCTGCGGCGTGATCGCATCCGCGACGGCATAACCGATCGCCGTGGCGGCCGCGCTCGCCACGACGCAGACCAGGGTAAAGCCGAAGAACCACGGCAGGCGGCGCGCCGGCTCGATGTCGGGAAAGCGCGCCATTGCCATGGCCCAGCCGGTGAGCGAGAGGAGCTGCGCCGCCACGAGGTAGTGCCAGCCGCGGTGACGCGCATGCCGCATCATCGGCACCAGGGTGAGCGTCATCGGCAGAAAGCGCGCCGACGAAAGCATCGCCGCCAGCACCGTGATGGCGAACGGGGCGCCGACGGTGTGCATCTCGACGAGGATGAGCTGGGCGGGCAGCGCCCATACCGCGACGGTGGAGACCACGATCGCGCCCAGCGGCAGGCCGTGGCCCGCGGCCAGCGCGCCGAAGCCGATGTAGCCTGCAAGCAGCACGGCGGCGGGTACCCCCGCCGCTTCGCGCGCGCCCTGAAGGACCGCGCTGCGCCCGGTCATCCCGCGAAGCGTTTACTGCGAGCGCAGCTTGGGATCGAGGGCGTCGCGCACCGCGTCGCCGAACAGGTTGAAGCCGAACACCGCGATGGTGATGGCGAGCCCGGGGAAGACTGCGATCCAGGGTGCGCTTTCGGCGTACTCCTCGGCGCCGCCCTGCAGCATCAGGCCCCAGGCGGGCGTCGGCTCCTGCACGCCGAGGCCCAGGTAGGACAGCGACGCCTCGAGCAGGATCGCCTGGCCGACGAAGGCGGTGATCATGATCAGGTACGGCGCCATCACGTTCGGCACCATGTGGCGCAGGATGATGCGCGTGTGGCTGTAGCCGCAGGCGCGCGCCGCATCAATATAGGGAATATCGCGCAGTGCGAGCGCGCTCGAGCGCACCACCCGCGCGCAGCGCGGGATGAAAGGGATGGTGATCGCGATGATCACGTTCTGAATCCCGGTGCCGAAGATCGAAACCACCGCCAGCGCCATGATGATGAGCGGAAATGCCATGAACACATCCATCACGCGCTGGAAGATCAGGTCGAAGCGGCCGCCGAAGTAGGCGCTCGCAACGCCGAGTACCAGGCCGATCGAGCCGCCGATGAACGCCGAAACGAAGCCGACCACCAGCGCCGTGCGTGCACCGTAGATGATGCGCGAAAGCAGATCGCGGCCGAACTGGTCGGTGCCGAGCCAGAACGCCCCGCTCGGCGCTTGGTGCATGAACTCGAAGTTGTTCGCGGTCGGATCGTAGGGCGCAATCCAGGGCGCGAAGATCGCGGCAAGAATCATGATCACAACGACCAGCGCGCCCGCGGTGCCGAGCGGCTGCTTGCGCATGAGTCGCAGCAGGCGCGCGCTGAGCGGCGGCTTCTCTGCGGGTGCGTCGAGCGCAGGATCGTAGGCGGGATTTGCGGCCATGGGGGGTGCCTGTCTAGCGGTAGTGGATGCGCGGATCCAGCCAGCCG
>LJTQ01000194.1 GCA_001303445.1 Betaproteobacteria bacterium SG8_39
CCTACGTCATCCAGCGCGAGCAGACCGCGCGCGGCAAGGCCGAGCGCGTCGACTTCCTGCGCCGTGACGTGTACCGCCTCAGCGACTCGAGCTACACCACCTGCGCGCCCGGCCAGGACGACTGGGTGGTCGAAACCGGGGCGCTCGAGCTCGACTACACCATCGACGAAGCGCGCGTGAGCGACGGCCGGCTCAAGTTCTTCGACACCACGGTGCTCGCCCTGCCCTTCGCCAAGCTGCCCCTCGACAAGCAGCGCAAAAGCGGCTTTCTCACGCCGTACTACGCGCAGACCTCGAAACGCGGTCTCGAGGTCGGCGTGCCGTACTACTGGAACATCGCGCCCGAGCAGGATGCGACGATCCTGCCGGTCTACATGGCGAAGCGCGGCGTGCAGCTGAAGGGCGATTACCGCTACCTCGGGCCCAGCTACGCGGGCGATCTGCACGTGGAGTATCTGCCGCACGACCGCCGCTTCGGCGATTCGCGCAGCGGATTTTCGCTGCGCCATAACCAGCAGATCACGCCGCAGCTTTCCGGCGGCGTCGACATCAACAAGGTGTCCGACGACCAGTATTTCTCGGACCTCGCGAGCCAGGTGCGCTTCACCTCGATCGGCGTGCTGCCGCGCGAGGGCTTCCTGCAGTACAGCGGTGGCGTTGGCGCGTTCACCTACGGCGCAAGCGCGCGCGTGCAGAAATTCCAGACGCTGCAGGACCCGGCGGCGCCCACCGTGCCGCCGCACGAGCGCCTGCCGCAGTTGACGTTCGCGGGCGGCATCAACGACATCGGCGGGCTCGCCGACCTGGGGCTGCCCGCCGAGTACGTGCGCTATGCGCACCCGACGCTGGCCGAGGGCGGACGTTTCCTGGTGAATCCGACGCTGACCGTGCCGGTGCTCACGCCGGGATGGTTCCTGCGGCCGAAGCTGGGCTTACGCTACAGCACGTACGACCTGTCGCGCCTGACGCCCGGGGCGCCGGCCGGAACGTCGGCCCGGCCGAGCGCAACGATCCCCTGGTTCAGCCTGGACTCCGGGCTTGTTTTCGAGCGGCCTTTGCAGTGGGGCAATCGCCCGATGACGCAGACGCTCGAGCCGCGCGTGTACTACCTGCGCGTTCCGTACCGCGACCAGAGCGACATGCCGCTGTTCGACACCGCGCTGGCCGATTTCAACTTCGCGCAGATATTCAGCGAGAACCGCTTCTCCGGCGGCGACCGCTTCGGCGACGCGAACGAGGTCACGGTTGCGCTCAGCTCGAGGCTGCTCGGGGCCAACGGCACGGAATCGCTGCGCGGGACGATTGCGCAAAAGTTCTACTTTGCCGACGAGCAGGTCGGGCTGACGCCGGCTTCGCCGCTGCGCACCGGCGACAGCTCGGACATCCTCGCGTCGGTGGGCGGCGCGTTGTCGCCGGCCTGGAGCTTCGACACGACGGTGCAGTACAAGCCCGGCCTGGGCGTGCTCGACAAGTACAACGTCGCGGCGCGCTACGCGCCGGCGATCGGCAAGGTGATGAGTGCGAGTTACCGCTTTCAGCGCCGCCAGTTGCGCCAGCTCGATGTCTCCGCGCAGTGGCCCTTCGCGCGTGGCTGGTACGCGGTCGGGCGCTACAATTACTCCTTTCTCGACGGGCGGCTGCTGGAAGGGCTCGCGGGCTTCGAGTACAACGCGGGCTGCTGGGTGTTCCGCACGGTTCTTCAGACACTGCAGACCACGACCGATTCCAAGTCGACGGGGGTGTTTTTCCAGCTGCAGCTGAACGGGCTCGGTGAGATCGGCACGAAGGACATCGACACGCTGCTCAAGCGCAGCGTGCCGGGCTACAGCGTGACCAATCCGCGCGACCCGGCGCTGGCGCCGTCCAACCTGCGACCCCCGCTGCCGTTCCAGATGACCTACTGAGCCTGCCTACCGATGCTGCGTGTTCTCATTCTGATCGTCGTATCCGCCGCCCTGGCCTCGAGCGCGCTCGCCCAGCGCGTGCTGCCGGTCGACCGCATCGTGGCCGTGGTCGGCAGGGATGTCGTGACGATGACCGAGCTGCAGGCACGGGTTGGGGCTGCAGAGCGCGAGCTGCGCCGGCAGGGAACGGCGCTGCCGGACCGCAAGATCCTCGAGCGGCAGGTGCTGGAGCAGATGATTCTGCAGAAGGCGCAGCTGCGCCTGGCGCAGGACACCGGCATCCAGGTCGACGACGTGCAGCTCGATCGCGCCATCGAGCGCATCGCGGAAGGCAACCGGCTTTCGCTCCGCGAATTTCGCAGCCGGCTCGAGCGCGACGGCGTGTCGTTCGAACAGTTCCGCGAGGAAGTGCGCGAGCAGATCCTGATCGCCCGCGTGCGCGAACGCGAGGTCGACAACAAGATCCAGGTGAGCGAAACCGAGATCGACCTGTATCTCGAGGAAACCAAGGCGCCCGCCACCGAGCGCGTCGAGTACGACGTGGCGCATATCCTGGTGCGCGTGCCCGAGCAGGCCAACCCCGATCAGATCGCCACGGCGCGCGCGCGCGTGGACAAGGTGCGCGAGGAGGCGCTGGCCGGCGCGGATTTCGCGCAACTCGCCGCGACGTATTCGGACGGGCCGAATGCGCTGCGCGGCGGGGCGCTCGGCTGGCGGGGCGAAGACCGGCTGCCGGACCTGTTCACCAGTGCGCTGAAGGGCCTGAAGCAGGGCGAGCTGAGCGAGGTCCTGCGCAGCCCGGCCGGGTTCCACGTGCTCAAGCTGCTCGGCCGGCGCAGCGTGGGCGGGGCGGGCGGCGCAGCCGGGGGCGCGGCGGCCGGCCCGCAGGTCGTGCAGACGCATGCGCGCCACATCCTGGTGAAGACGAGCGAAGCCGTGTCGCAGGACGATGCGCGGCGCCGGCTGCTCGATTTGCGCGAGCGCATGGCGCGCGGCGGAGCGGACTTCGCCGAGCTGGCGCGGCTGCATTCAGAGGACGCCACCGCGGCACGCGGCGGCGACCTGGGGTGGCTCTATCCGGGCGACACCGTGCCGGACTTCGAGCGCGCCATGGACGCCCTGCAGCCCGGTGAGGTCAGCCTGCCGGTGCAATCGCCGTTCGGCTGGCATCTGATCCAGGTGCTGGAGCGTCGCAAGGCCGACATGTCCGCAGACCGCGTGCGGCTGCGCGCGCGGCAGGTGCTGCGCGAGCGCAAGTCGGAGGAGGCGTATCAGGAATGGTTGCGGCAGCTGCGCGACCAGACCTACGTCGAGCTGCGGCTCGAGGACCGCTAGGGCGGGGCATGGCCGCGCGGGTTCCCGTCATTGCCTTGACCTCGGGCGAGCCGGCCGGCATCGGACCCGAGCTGTGCGCGCTGCTCGCGCGCGAGCCGCTGCCCGCGCGCCTCGTGGTGCTGGGCGATGCGTCCCTGATCGCGCAACGCGGGCTGGCCGCCGGTGTGGCGTTTTCGCCGCCGCCGTATGTCCGCGGCGCCGAGCGCGGTTGCGGCGTGGAGATCGAGCATCTGCCGCTCGCCGCGCCGTGCGTGGCGGGGACGCCGGACCTGGCCAACGCGGCCTATGTCCTCGCCCTGCTCGATCGCGCGGTTGACGGCTGCCAGCAGGGCGAGTTCGATGGCATGGTGACCGCGCCGGTGCACAAGGGCGTGATCAACGATGCGGGCATCGCGTTCACCGGGCATACGGAATACCTGGCGGCGCGCACGCGCGCGCCGCAGGTGGTGATGATGCTGGTGGGCGGCGGCTTGCGCGTGGCGCTCGCCACGACCCACCTCGCGCTCGCCGACGTGCCGGGCGCGATCACGCGCGAGGGTCTGCGGCAGGTGCTCGGCGTCATCGACCAGGCGTTGCGCGCGCGCTTCGGCATTGCCCGGCCCCGTATCCTGGTGGCCGGGCTCAATCCGCATGGTGGCGAGTCGGGCCACCTGGGTCGCGAGGAGATCGAGACCATCGCGCCCGCGCTCGCGGACGCGCGCGCAGCGGGGATCCGCGTCGAGGGCCCGCTTGCTGCCGACACGCTGTTCGTGCCCCAGCGCCTCGAGGGTGCAGACTGCGTGCTCGCGATGTATCACGACCAGGGCCTCCCCGTGCTCAAGTACGCGAGCTTCGGGCGCGGGGTGAACGTGACGCTCGGCCTGCCGTTCGTGCGCACCTCGGTGGATCACGGCACTGCGCTCGACATCGCGGGCCGCGGTCAGGCCGATGTCGGCAGCCTGCGCGAGGCGGTGCAGCTGGCGATCGCGCTGGCGGGCCGCGTGGCGCTCGCGGCGTGAACCCGCACCGGCCACGCAAACGCTTCGGCCAGCATTTCCTCCACGACGCGAATGTCGTGGCGCGCCTGGTGGCGGCGATCCGGCCCCAGCCGGACGACTGCCTGGTTGAAATCGGCCCGGGCGAAGGCGCGCTCACCGCGCCGCTGCTCGAGCAGTTGCACCGCCTGGAGGTCATCGAGATCGATCGCGACCTGGCGCAGCGGCTGCGCGCTGCGTATCCGGCGGAGCGTCTGGTGGTACATGAGGCCGACGCCCTGAGGTTCGATTTCGGCTGCCTGCCGGCCGGGCTGCGTATCGTCGGCAACCTGCCGTACAACGTCTCGACGCCGCTGCTGTTTCACCTTGCGGGCTTCGCCGACCGTGTGCGCGACATGCACTTCATGCTGCAGCGCGAGGTCGTCGAGCGCATGGTGGCTCGCCCGTCGACGCCGGCCTACGGGCGGCTGTCGGTGATGTTGCAGACGCGATTTCGCCTGGCCATGCTGTTTCGCGTTGCGCCCGGCGCGTTCCGGCCGCCGCCCAAGGTCGAGTCTGCGGTTGTGCGGCTGACACCCCTCGAGCCGTCGGCGCGCCCGGCGGTGGACTTCGAACGGCTCTCGAGGCTGGTCGCGGGCGCGTTCTCGGCGCGCCGCAAGAAGCTGAAGAATGCGCTGCCGCTCGACGCGGCCGGTTTCACGGCGCTCGCGCTGGATCCGAACCTGCGGCCTGAAAATCTGTCGCCCGACGATTACGTACGGGTGGCGCAGTACATCGCGCAGAACAGCTAGGGGATCCGCCTAACGCGCTGCCTTGCGCTCGATGAACTCGATCTTGTAACCGTCGGGATCCTCGACGAAGGCGATGACGGTGGTGCCGCCCTTCACCGGACCGGCTTCGCGCGTCACCTTGCCGCCCTTGGAGCGCACCGCCTCGCAGGCTTTGGCGGCGTCGTCGACCTCGATCGCGATATGGCCATAGGCGGAGCCGAGGTCGTACTCGTCGACGCCGTGGTTGTAGGTCAGCTCGAGAACGGTGGCCTTGTCTTCGCTGTCGTAGCCGACGAAGGCGAGCGAATACTTCTGCTCGGGGCGATCGGTGCTGCGCAGCAGCTTCATTCCGAGGACTTCGGTATAGAACTTGACCGAGCGATCCATGTCGCCGACCCGCAGCATGGTGTGCAGCATTCTCATGAGGCTCTCCCTATCAACGGTAGTGCCGCGCCCTCGCGCTCGAGGCGGGTGCGCGCTTCGCGCCAGTCAGGATACAGCGATTCGACCACGCGCCAGAAGCGTTTCGAATGGTTCATCTCGACCAAATGCGCGACCTCATGCGCAACGACATAGTCGGCGAGTGCAGGCGCGAGCTGAACCAGGCGCCAGCTGTAGCGGATCGCGCCCTGTGCGGTGCAAACGCCCCACTGGCGTTCCGCGTTCGAGATGCTCACGGCGGGCGCGCCGTGCCCGAGGCGCGCGGCCAGCGCCGCGGTGCGCGGCGCGAGTGCGGCGAGCGCCTGCGCCCGCAGCCATCGCAGGAGCAGCGCGACGACGCGAGGACACGCGCTCGGCACGGGGGTGCTCACGCGCAGCTGCGCCCCGTCGCGGCTCACCGCGGGACGCCCTGCGGTCACCGCGAGCGCCACGGGTTCGCCGAACACGGGAATCACGTCGCCGTCGAGGCCAAGGACCGGCGCC
>LJTQ01000001.1 GCA_001303445.1 Betaproteobacteria bacterium SG8_39
CGGGCCCGTTCGACCAGGCGGGCCTCGATCGCGCGTCCTGCGGCTCCGGTCTCGCCGAAGCCGTCGGTAAAGATGGTCACCACCGGCACGCCGCGCGCGAAGCATTCGTCGCAGGCCGCGGGAACGTCCGCCGGCGGCACCATGATGAACGCTTGGTCGATCTCCCCCGGCGCTTCGGCGAGGCTGGGATAGGCCGCGACGCCGAGCACTTCGCGCCGGCTGCGGTTGATCGGCGCCACCAGTCCGGTGTAACCGTGCTTGCGCAGGTAGCGTTGCGGGCGGGCGGTGTTCTTCGCCGCGTCTCCCGAGGCGCCGTAGAGCGCGATGCCGCGGGGCGCGAACAGCGCGCGAAACAGCGCTTCGCGCGACGCAGCGCTCACGCCGGCCTGCGCCCTTCACGCTCCGGGCGCTGCGAGAAGCTGCGCCCGAAAATGCCCTCGGCGATGCGGTTCTTCATCATTTCGATCGACCCGCCGGCGATCATCCAGCCGCGGCAGCGGCGCAGGCAGTACTCGACGAGCACTTCCTGGCTGTAGCCCGTGCCACCCATCACCTGCAGCGCGTCGTTGGCGACCTCAAAGCCGGCCTGGTTACAGAACGCCTTGGCGATCGCGGTCTCCTGCGCCGAGGGGAAGCCTTGGTCGGCGTTCGCCGCAGCACGGTAGAGCAGCAGCTCGCCGGCATCGAGCTTCATCTTCATGTCCGCGAACTTCCACTGCAGCCCCTGAAACTCGGCAAGCGGGCGGCCGAATTGCTGCCGAGTAAGCGCCCACCCACGAGCTGCTTCGAAGCAATACCGGCCGAGCGCCAGCGAGCGCGCGGTGTTGCCGATCCGCTCGATATTGAAGCCGGCAATCTGCTTCTTGAAGCCTCCCGGACCGAGCAACACGTTCTCGGGCGGCACGTACACGTTCTCGAAGTAGATCTGTACCCATTCTTCGCCGGACATGAAGCTCGAGTGCTTGCCGAAGGACACCCCGTCCCAGCCGGGTTCGATCAGCATCGAACCGATGCCGCCGACGCCCGGGCCGTAGCGCACGTAGGCGAGGATCACCGAAGCGTAGGGGCCGTGCGTCGAGAACACCTTGCTGCCGGACACGCGGAAGCCATCGCCGTCGGGGGTCGCCGTGGTCTTCAGGTCGGTGACCGCCGAGCCCGCCTCGGGCTCGCTCATGCCGAGGCAGACCACGGTCTCGCCGGCGAGGATCGGCGCCAGGTACTTCGCTTTCTGTTCCGCACTGGCGAATTCAGCCAGCACCCGCACGGGGCCAAAGTTGCCCGCTTGGATCACGTCGGCGCTCCTCGGGCAGACCGCCGCGACCGCCTCGATCGCAATGACCGCATCCGTCAGGCTGCCGCCCTGACCGCCGTCGGCTTCCGGCATGGTGATGCCGAGCAGGCCCTGCTTTGCCATCAAGCGCGCGACGTCAAAGGGGTGCGCGGGGTCGTGCGCCCGGGCGACCGCGCCGGCGGCGAGATGCTTCTGCGCGAATCCGCGCACGCTGTCGGCGAACAGGCGTTGCTCCTCGGTGAGCCTGAAATCCATCGCGCTGTCCTATCGGCCGCTGAACTGCGGCTTGCGCTTGGCGAGGAACGCGGCCACGCCCTCGCGGTAATCCTCGGTGTCGAAGCAGGCGTAGCCCTCGTCGCGCTCGGCCGGCGTGAGTGGGCGCGGGTCCTGCAGGCGACGGATGAATTTCTTGTGCCAGCGCGCGACCAGCGGCGCGCCTTCGGCGATGCGGCGCGAGGTGGCGTAGGCCTCCTCTTCGATGCGGTCGTCCGCCACCACCCGATTGACCAGGCCCTTTTCGTAGGCCTCGCGCGCGCCCCAGATGCGTCCTTCAAGCAGGATCTCGAGCGATGCCGCCGGCCCGATGACGCGCATCATGCCCTCCAGCTCGTCGTAGGACTCGGTGAGGCCGAGATTCTTCACCGGCACGCCGAAACGCGCGGCTTCGTTGCAGATCCTGAGGTCGCACTGCGAGGCGATCAGCAGCCCACCGCCGACGCAGGCCCCCTGGATGAGCGCCAGGGTCGGGTGCCGGCACTCGGCGACGGCGTGCATCCAGCCGATGCCCTGCTCGCTGTAGGTCTTCGCCTGCGCGGCGTTTGCGCGCTCGGCATGGAACGCGGAAATGTCGGCCCCTGCGGCGAACGCCTTCCCGCCCGCGCCGCGCAGCACGATACAGCGCACTGCGTCGTCGGCGTCGAGCGCACGCATCGTTTCGCCCAGCCGGGACCACATCGCCTTCGACAGCGCGTTCAGCTTCTCGGGGTTGTTGAGGGTGACGGTGACGATCGCGCCGTCGCGCGCGATGAGGATCGGCTCGCTCATCGGCACTCAGGCCGCAGCGCGGCGGCCGCTGCGATGGCAGTCCGCGAGATACGCCATCGCCGCCTGAACGCCTTCCGCCTTGACCGGCACGCCGGCGAGCGCAAGGCCCATCTCGACGCCGGCGAGCGTGCCCATCAGCGCGAGGTCGTTGAAGTCGCCAAGGTGGCCGATGCGGAAGATCTTTCCGGCGAGCTTGCCCAGGCCGGTGCCGAGCGACATGTCGAAGGCCTCGAGGATGACCTTGCGTACGCGATCGGCATCGTGGCCAGCCGGCACGAGCACCGCGGTGAGCGAGCCTGAGGTCTCGCGCGGGTCGAGGGCGAGGACTTCCAGCCCCCAGGCCCGCACGGCGCGTCGCGTCGCTTCGGCGTGGCGCTGGTGGCGCGCGAACACGCTTTCGAGTCCTTCTTCTTCGAGCATGGCGATCGCTTCGCGCAGGCCATAGAGCAGGTTGGTCGCCGGGGTATAGGGGAAGTAGCCCTTCGCGCCGTTGGCGAGCATCTCGTCCCAGGCCCAGTAGCTTTTCGGCAGCTTCGCGGTCTTCGCGGCCGCAAGCGCCTTCGCCGAGATGCAGTTGAACGACAGCCCCGGCGGCAGCATCAGCCCCTTCTGCGATCCCGCGACGGTGACGTCCACGCCCCATTCGTCGTGACGGTAGTCGATCGAGGCGAGCGAGGAGATGGTGTCCACCATGTAAAGCGCCGGGTGCCCTGCCGCGTCGATCGCCTTGCGAACGTCGGCGATGCGCGAGGTCACGCCGGTCGAGGTCTCGTTGTGCACCACACACACGGCCTTGATCCGCCGGCCGGCGTCGGCGCGCAGGCGCTTTTCGATCTCCGCCGGATCGGCGCCATGGCGCCAGTCGCCGGCGATGAACTCGATGTCGAGACCGAGGCGCGTGGCGAGCTTATGCCACAGCGCGGCGAACTGGCCGGTCTCGCACATCAGTACCCGGTCGCCTGCGGACAGCGTGTTGACCAATGCCGCCTCCCAGGCACCGGTGCCGGAGGCGGGGTAAATGACCACCTCGCCCTGGGTCGACTTGAACACGCGTTTCATGCCCGCGAGGACGGCTTTGCCGAGCTCGGCGAACTCGGGGCCGCGATGGTCCATCGTGGGCATGTCGATCGCACGCAGCACGCGATCGGGCACGTTCGTCGGACCGGGAATCTGGAGGAAATGCCGGCCGGGGGTTCTCGCCATGGGGATGCCTCGTAGAATGGGCTGTGGGCGCTAGGAAGGCGAATTATCGGCAGTCGCGGCGGGTTCGGGCAATTCACGTTCGCCCGACCGCTCCCTGCGGGGTGGCATGAACGCGCCCCAGGCGCCGGTTCGACCGCTGCGCGGCACCCGGCGTGCGGGCGATGCGGCGTTCGCCGCACGCTTGCGGCGCGAGGTCGACGGCGAGGTGCTGTTCGACGCGGCCAGCCGCGGCCGCTACTCGACCGACGCTTCGATCTATCAGATCGAGCCGATCGGCGTGGTGGTACCGCGCAGCGAGGAGGCCGCGCGCACGGCGCTCGCCGTCGCGGCCGAGGCCGGCGTGCCGATCCTGCCGCGCGGCGCCGGGACCTCGCAGTGCGGGCAGACCGTCGGCGAAGCGCTGGTGATCGACAACGCGAAGCACCTCCACGCGCTGCTCGAGCTCGATGTCGACGCGGGCACCGCGGTGGTGCAGCCCGGGCTGGTTCTCGACCGGCTCAACGCCGAGCTGCGCCGCCACCGGCTCTGGTACCCGGTGGATGTGTCGACTTCGGCGCAGGCCACGCTCGGCGGCATGGCGGGCAACAATTCCTGCGGCTCGCGCTCCATTGCCTACGGCAACATGGTGCACAACGTGCTCGCGATCGACGCGGTGACAACGGGCGGCGAGCGCTGGCGCTTTGGCCCGATTCCGCAAACGCTCGATGCACGCGCCGGCCCGCCCGGCTATATCGAGCTGCTCGGCCGGCTGCGCGCGCTCTATGAGCGTGAAAAGGACGAGATCGCCGCGCGCTTCCCCAAGGTGCTGCGTCGGGTCGCAGGCTACAACCTCGATCATCTGGGCCCGCCGCACGCCAACGCCGCGCACCTGTTGGTCGGCTCTGAGGGCACGCTGGCCTACTTCGAGCGCCTGCACCTTCGCTTGTCGACGATCCCGGCGCAGCGCGTGCTCGGCGTGGCGCATTTCCCGCGCTTCTATGGCGCGATGGACAGTGCGCAGCACATCGTCAAGCTCGGCCCCTCTGCCGTCGAGCTCGTCGACCGCACCATGATCGAGCTGGCGCGTGCCAATGCCGCGTTTCGCGGGACGGTCGACGCATTCATCAAGGGCGAGCCGGACGCGATCCTGCTGGTCGAGTTTTCCGGCGACGATCGGGCCGAGCAGACCGCGAAACTGCGCCAGCTCGGCGAGCTGATGGGCGAACTCGGCCTTCCAGGCAGCGTCGTCGAGGTGACCGACAGCCGGCAGCAGAAGGCGATCTGGGAGGTGCGCAAGGCCGGCCTCAACATCATGATGTCGATGAAGGCAAGCCGGTGTCCTTCATCGAGGATTGTGCCGTGCCGCTCGAGCACCTTGCCGAGTACACCGAGCGGCTGACGCAGGTATTCGAAAAGCACGGCACGCGCGGCACCTGGTACGCGCATGCCTCGGTCGGCACGCTTCACGTGCGCCCGGTGCTCGACATGCGGCGCGACGGTGCCGCAAAGATGCGCGCGATCGCCGAAGAAGCCTGCGCGATGGTGAAGGAATTCAAGGGCGCCTACTCGGGCGAGCACGGCGACGGCCTGGTGCGCTCGGAGTGGATCGCGCCGTTCTTCGGCCCGCGCCTCACCGCCGCACTCGGCGAAATCAAGTCCTGGCTCGACCCGAAGGGGCTGATGAATCCCGGGAAGATCGTCGATCCGCCGCGCATGGACGACAAGGCACTGTTTCGCTTTGCGCCCGGCTACGCGACGCAGGCACCGCGAACGGTGCTCGACTGGTCCGAATGGGGTGGCTTCGACAAGGCCGTGGAGATGTGCAACAACAACGGCCACTGCCGCAAGTTCGATGCCGGCACGATGTGCCCGTCGTACCGCGCGACCGGCGACGAGGCGCATCTGACGCGCGGGCGCGCGAACACGCTGCGCCTGGCGTTGTCGGGACAGCTGGGGCAAATGGGGTCAGACCCCGAAGACGCGAGCTTCCCCGCACTCGATGAGGTCAAGGCCGCGCTTGATCTTTGCGTTTCCTGCAAGGGCTGCAAGCGCGAATGCCCGACGGGCATCGACATGGCGCGCATGAAGGTCGAGTTCATGGCGCATTACCGCAAGCAGCGCGCGTTGTCCCTGCGCGACCGGCTGATTGCCTACCTGCCGCGCTATGCGCGACTGGCGTCGGCCATGGCGCCGCTCGCCAACCTGGCGCAGGACCTGGGCAAGCGCATCGCGCGCTTCGCGCCCGAGCGCAGGCCGCCGCGCTTTCGGCGCGACGTCGTCGGGCGCGATGAATCGGCGGCGGGACCGGCGTCGGAGGGCCGCGACGTGGTGCTCTTCGTCGACACCTTCAATCGGTACTTCGAACCGGAAAACACGCGCGCCGCGATTCGCGTACTCCAGGCGGCCGGCTGCAACGTGCATCTCGCCGAGCCGGCGGGCGGCGGGCGCCCGTTGTGCTGCGGGCGCACCTTCCTCGCCACGGGCCTCGTCGACCAGGCCCGTAGCGAGGCGACGCGCACGCTCGAGGCGCTTACGCCCTGGGTCGAGCGCGGCGTGCCGATCGTTGGTCTGGAACCGTCGTGCCTGTTCGGCCTGCGCGACGAGTTCCCCGCGCTGCTGCCGGGCGCGCGCAGCACGGCGCTCGCTTCGAGCGCGCTGCTGTTCGAGGAGTACCTCGTGCGCGAGGCCGACGCGGGGCGGCTACGGCTCGCTCTGCGGCCGCTGGCGGCCGACGTCCTGCTGCATGGCCATTGTCACCAGAAGGCCTTCGGCGCGATGGGCGCGGTGGAAGGCGCCCTGCGGCTGGTGCCACAGCTCAAGCTGTCGACGGTCGAGTCGAGCTGTTGCGGAATGGCCGGCAGCTTCGGATATGAGGCCGAGCATTACGCGGTCTCGATGAAAATGGCCGAGGCGGCGCTGCTGCCCGCAGTACGCCGCGCGCCGGCGGATACGATCGTGGTCGCCGACGGCACGAGTTGTCGCCACCAGATCGCCGACGGCGCGGACCGCGCCGCGCTGCACGTTGCGCGAGTGCTCGAACAAGCGCTCGCTTAATTCGCGCCGGCGCGCTTCGCGCTCCAGGCAAACAGCGCGAGGCCCGCGAGGATCATCGGCAGGCTCAGCCACTGGCCCATCGTCATGCCGAATGCAAGGATGCCGAGAAATGCGTCGGGCTCGCGCGCGAACTCGGCGGCGAAGCGAAAACTCCCGTAGCCGAGCAGAAAGAGCGCGGAGACCTGCGCCCGCGGACGCGGCTTGGATGAGAACCACCACAGCAGCGCGAACAAGGCGACGCCTTCGAGCGCGAACTGGTACAGCTGGGAAGGGTGTCGCGGTGCGTCCCCGGCGCCTCTGAACACCATGCCCCAGGGCAGGTCGGTGACACGACCATAAAGCTCGCCATTGATGAAGTTGCCCATGCGTCCTGCAGCGAGGCCGAGCGGAACCAGCGGCGCGACGAAGTCCATCAGCCGCCACCAGTCGATCCCGTGCCGGCGCGCAAGCAGCCACATTGCGATCAGCACGCCGAGAAATCCGCCGTGAAACGACATCCCGCCCTGCCAGATGGCGAAGATCTCGAGCGGATGGCTGGCGTAGTACGCAGGCTTGTAGAACAGGACGTAGCCCAGGCGACCGCCGAGAATGACGCCGAGCACGCTGAAGAACAGCAGATCATCGAACTGTCCGCGCGTCACCGCAGCGGGACGCTCAGGCGGCGCCTTGGCAATGCGCCGCAGGCCGAGCCACCAGCCGGCGCCGAAGCCGGCGAGATACATCAGGCCATACCAGCGTATTGCCAGCGGGCCAATCGAAATGGCAATGGGATCGATTTCGGGATGAACGAGCATGGCGGCGCCGGACGCGCCGCGATTCTAACGCTGCGCTCAGTTCAGGCCGAGCTGGCGTGCGCGCATCACCGCCTGTACGCGGTTGTGCACGTTGAGCTCGGCGTAGATGCCGGCAATGTGAACCTTGATGGTGTTCTCGGACAGGCCGAGCCGTGAGGCGATGGTCTTGTTGGGCAGGCCTTCGAGCAGCAGCCGAAGCACGTCGAGCTTGCGCGGCGAAAGCGGTGTCGCGGGCAGCGTGGGCGGAAGGGCCACGCCGGTGAGCTCGGGGATGTGGGTGCCGCCGGACAGCACCGTACGCACCGCGCTGACCAGCACGTGCGGGGATTCGCCTTTGACGACGAAACCGCGGGCGTTGTTTTCGAATGCCGCGGTCACGGTTTCGATGCTCGAGTCGCTCGTCAGGATGATGACCGGTATGTCCGGGAAATCTTCGCGCAGGGTGAGCAGCCCGTTCATGCCCTGCGAGTCGGACAGGCCGAGATCGAGCACCACCAGCTGGTAGCCGCCAGGCGTGCGCAACTTCGTGCGCGCGTCGCTCAAGCACGACGCCTGATCGACCACCGACGCGACGCCGGAGCCCGAGAGAATTCCCTGCACAGCCGCGATGATGAGCGGGTGGTCGTCGACCACCAAGATGCGCGCGCCACTCATGCGCGCGCACCCCTTTTTGCTGCGTGTCGCTCACGCGGCGCCATCTAGTGACCCTCCCCCGAACCCAGCTGTCGTTACTAAATCACCTGAACAGACTAGGAGCATCACCCAGAAGTACTAGTCTTGACCAGATTCTCTGGGGACGCACCGTGCGCGAGGCCCCTTTTATCCCCTCGTACCGGGAGGGCAGGAGTCCCCAAGGGCGGCTCGGCTAAAATCGGCATCCCCGCCACCGTGGACGGCATCGGCGGGCGCTTTATCACTTGGAGATTTCGTATGGCAGACAATCGCCGCAGCCGCCTGATTACCCAGGGCGTCGCGCGCTCGCCCAACCGCGCGATGCTGCGCGCGGTCGGATTCACAAACGGTGATTTCGACAAGCCCATCGTCGGTGTCGCCAATGGCCATTCCACGATGAATCCGTGCAACGCGGGGATCCAGCCGCTGGTTGACCGGGCAATGGTGGCGCTGGAGGCGGCCGGGGCCAAGCCGCAGGTTTTCGGCGTGCCCACGGTCACCGACGGCATCGGCATGGGGACTGAGGCGATGAAGTATTCGCTGGTCTCGCGCGAAGTGATCGCCGACGCGATCGAAACGTCGGTCAACGGCCAGGCCATGGACGGGGCCCTGGTGGTTGGAGGCTGCGACAAGAACATGCCCGGCGGCATGATGGCCATCGCGCGAATGAACGTGCCGGCAATCTACGTCTACGCCGGGACCATCAAGCCGGGGCGGTGGAAGGGTCAGGACCTGACCATCGTTTCTGCCTTCGAGGCGGTTGGCGCCTATACCGCGGGCAAGATGAGCGACGAGGATTTCATCGGCATCGAGAAGAATGCCTGCCCCACGGTCGGCGCCTGCGGCGGGATGTACACCGCGAACACGATGTCATCCTCCTTTGAAGCGCTCGGCATGAGCCTGCTCGGCTCTTCGCAGCTGGCCTCGCCCGATGCGGAAAAGGCGGATTCTGCCGACGAGTCCGCGCGCGCGCTCGTGCAGGCGATTCACAACAACCTGAAGCCGCGCGACATCATTACGCGCAAGTCGATCGAAAATGCGATCGCGCTGGTTATGGCGACCGGAGGCTCGACGAACGCCGTGCTGCATTACCTGGCGATTGCGGCGGCGGCCGGGGTGCGCTGGACGATCGATGACTTCGAGCGCATGCGCAAGAAGGTTCCGGTGCTTTGCGACCTGAAGCCCTCCGGCCGGTTCGTCGCGGTCGATTTCCATCGCGCCGGCGGCGTGCCGCAGGTCCTCAAGATCCTGCTCAATCACGGCGTGCTGCACGGCGAGTGCATGACCATCCACGGCAAGACGATGGCCGAAATGCTGAAAGCCGTGCCGAACGAGCCGCGCGCTGACCAGGAGGTCATCCGCCCCTGGTCCAAGCCGATGTACGCGCAGGGCCACCTCGCGATTCTCAAGGGCAATCTCGCCACCGAAGGTTGCGTGGCGAAGATCACCGGCCTGAAAGAACTGTCGATCACCGGCCCCGCGCGCGTGTTCGATTCAGAGACCGCGTGCATGAAGGCGATCATGGCCAAGCGCATCAAGGCCGGCGACGTGCTCGTCATCCGCTACGAAGGGCCGAAAGGCGGGCCGGGCATGCAGGAGATGCTCGCGCCGACCTCTGCGCTCATCGGCCAGGGGCTCGGCGACTCGGTTGGCCTGCTGACCGATGGACGTTTCTCGGGCGGGACCTGGGGCATGGTGGTCGGTCACGTCGCGCCCGAAGCCTACGTCGGCGGCACCATCGCGCTGGTGAAGGAAGGCGACTCGATCACCATCGACGCGAAAAAGCGCCTCGTCCAGCTCAACGTTTCGGCCAAGGAGCTTGCGGCGCGCAAGAAGAAGTGGAAGCAACCCAAGCCGCGTTACACCAAGGGACTGCTCGCCAAGTACATGCGGCTCGTATCGACCGCGTCGAAAGGCGCGATCACCGACGGCGAATGATCGGAGCGACCATGGGGTCAGACCCCTGTGGATAAGTCGCGCAGCGGATCGCGTGGCGTTGTTGCTGGGGACTTATCCACAGGGGTCTGACCCCTAAAACCCTGCGCCCGGCTGCGCGAGATATGCCCGCTCATCGGGCGTCGAAGGTCGCCCGAGCGCCGCGTTGCGATGCGGGAAGCGGCCAAAGCGCTCGATGACTTTCAGATGCTTGAGCGCCCACTCGAGCAGGTCGTGCGTTTCCGGGAAATCCTTGAGTTGGCCCATCAGTTCACAACAGAGCCGCTGGTCCTCGAGCGACTCGCTGTGCTCGAACGGCAGGTAGACGAACTGCCGTTCGACGGGCAGCAGCGGCTGGTCGAGTCCGCGGGCGATCGCTTCGCGCGCCGCGGCCAGCGCGAGCGGATCGGCGGCATACGCGCGTGCATCGTTGCGAAACAGGTTGCGCGAGAACTGGTCGAGCCCGACGAGGCGTGCCAGACACTCGGGTGCCGTCATCTGCCAGTGCTCGAGGCCGCCGCCTGACAGCTCTTCGTGCAGCGCGAGAAAGCGGGTGTGGATCTCGGCATCGAAGGCAGCGTCTTTCTTGAACCAGCATTGCCGGCGCTTGCCGTATTCGTCGCGCTCCCCGAACCAGAAGCGCAAGACCTCCGCGGCGCGGGGGTCTTTGGCTTCTTCGGGCCGGTACACTTGGGGTTCGCTCATCGCACGGACCGCGCCGCCTTCGATGCGCACCGGCGCGGCGCGTTGATTCTCCCATGCCGAACCGACTCGCGGCCGAGACCAGCCCCTACCTGCAGCAGCACGCCGACAACCCGGTGGACTGGTATGCCTGGGGGCCGGAGGCGCTCGAGCGCGCCAAGCGCGAGAACCGGCCGATCCTGCTTTCAGTGGGCTACTCGGCCTGCCACTGGTGCCACGTGATGGCGCACGAAAGCTTCGAGGATCCTGCGGTCGCCGACGTGATGAACCGGCTGTTCGTCAACGTCAAGGTCGACCGGGAGGAGCGTCCCGACCTCGATCAGATCTATCAGGTCGCCCACCAGATGCTCGCGCGCCGCCCGGGCGGTTGGCCGCTCACCATGTTCCTTTCGCCGGACGGCACGCCGTTCTTCGGCGGCACCTACTTTCCCAAGATCGAACGCTACGGCCTGCCGGGGTTTGCCGACCTGTGCGCGCGTATCGCCGCGGTGTGGGCGGAAAAGCCGGACGAAATCAGCCTGCAGAACGAGCAGGTTCGCGGCGCGCTGGCACGCACCGTGCCGAGTGGCGGTGCGCACCGCTCCGAGCTCGACGCTGCGCCGCTCGATGCCCTGCGCGCAATGTTGCGCGAGCGTTTCGACTCGCGTTTCGGTGGCTTTGGCGGCGCGCCAAAATTTCCGCATGCGAGCGACCTGGAGTTCTGCCTGCACGAGTTTGCGCGGCGCGGCGACCGCAGCGCGTTCGAGATGGCGCAGACCACGCTGGTGCGGATGTGCGAGGGCGGCATCTACGACCAGCTCGGCGGTGGATTCTGCCGCTATAGCACCGACGCGACTTGGACCATCCCGCACTTCGAGAAGATGCTGTACGACAACGGGCCGCTGCTCGGGCTGCTTGCGGATGCGTGGATTGCAGGCGGCGACGCGCGTTTCGCGCGCTGCGCCGCGGAGACCGCGGCGTGGGTCGAGCGCGAGATGCAGTCGCCCGAGGGCGGCTACTACTCGTCGCTGGACGCCGATTCGGAGCATGTCGAGGGCAAGTTCTACGTCTGGGAACGCGACGCCGCCCAAGTGCTGCTTTCACCCGAGGAGCGGGCGGTTGCGGCACCGTACTATGGGCTCGATCGAGGACCGAACTTCGAGGGCGAGCACTGGCACCTTGCGGTGGCGCGCCCGCTTGAAGCCGTCGCCAGGCGGGCCGACATCCCCGTCGAGGAAGCGGAACGGCGTCTTGCATCCGCGCGCGCCAAGCTCTTCGCGGCGCGCGAGACGCGCCTGCGCCCGGGGCGCGACGAGAAAGTCCTGGTGTCCTGGAACGCGCTCGCCATCCGCGGCATGGCGCACGCCGGACGGGTCTTCGATCGTCCCGAATGGATTGCCTCGGCCCGCCGCGCGCTGGAATTCATCCGCACCGCGATGTGGCAGGAGGGACGGCTGCGGGCGACCTACAAGGATGGCCGCGCGCACCTGAACGCCTACCTCGACGACTACGCCTTTCTGCTCACCGCGCTGATCGAGCTGATGCAGGCCCAGTTCGAGCCGCGCGACCTGGAGTTCGCCGAAGAGCTCGCCGAGGTGTTGCTCGAGCAGTTCGAGGACCGCGCGGCGGGCGGCTTCTTCTTCACTGCGCGCGACCACGAGACGCTCATTCACCGTCCCAAGCCGGGACACGACAACCCGACGTCTTCGGGCAATGCGGTGGCAGCCTGGGCGCTCAACCGGCTCGCGGCGCTGACCGGCGAAACGCGTTACAGCGACGCCGCGGAGCGCACCGTGGCGCTGTTCTACCCGGCGATGCGCGAGCATCCCTCGGGCTTCGGCGCAATGGCGCTCGCGCTCGACGAGCTGCTCACGCCGCCCGCGACGGCCGTGCTGCGCGGCAGGCCCGAGGCGCTGGGCGCGTGGGCCCGCGCGCTGTCGCGCGAGGCGCGGCCCGATACGCTCATCGTTCCGCTCGCGGACGGGCTCGCGGACCTCCCGCCTGTGCTCGACAAGCCCGCACATCCGTCGCCGGTGACCGGCTGGCTGTGTCGCGGCACGGTCTGCCTGGCGCCGATCGACGACCTGGAGCAATTCCGCCGCAGCGTGCGCGCCGGCGAGATCGCCTGAGCGCAGGATAGGGCGCCCGCGTCAGTCGGCGCGCGTCCCCTCGAGCGCGCCCGGCATCCAGGGGATGTCGGTCGCGCCCGGGTCGATGCCGAGCTGCGAGAGCAGCGTGGTCAGCTGCCCGCGATGGTGCGTCTGGTGGTTGAACATATGCGTCGTGAGCAGCCAGCCGGGGAATGTCCGCGTCTTGCCGTCGATACCCGAGGTCCAGGTAAAGTCGGCCGCCAGCCAGGCCTCAGTCAGCCTATCCGCCCAGCGCACGATCTCGCCGTCGAGCCAGGCGCGTTCCGTGCGCAGCGCCTCGAAGTCGTCGAACAGGATCGCGTCGGTGCGCGGCGCATAGAACCGCCCGCTCGGATCGTCGCGATCGGCACCGAGAAACCGACCGAGCCAGATGCGGTCACCAAACAGAAGGTGGTTCAGGGTGCCGTGGATGGACTTGAAGAACGCGCCGCGGTCGCGCTTGCGCTCGGCGTCCGGAATCGGTGCGCAGGCGGCGTAGACGCGCGAATTCATCCAGCGGTTGTAGGCCGCCATCGTGCGGGCGTGCTGCGGCGAGATCATGGGCGAGCATGAAACAGTCTGCGCGCCGCGGAGAGCGGCGTAAAGACCGCGTCAGGTCGGGGCGCCGGTTGCCAGATCGGCCTGCGTGGTAAAGCTGTCGGCGTAGAACTCGTCCTCGGGCAGCCCGCACTGCCCGATGAAGTCCTTTTTCGCGGAATCGACCATCACCGGCACCCCGCAGGCATAAACCTGGCGACCGGAGAGGTCCGGAAAATCCTCCATCACCGCGCGGTGCACGAAGCCGCTGCGGCCGTGCCAGTCATCCTCGGGCAGTGCGTCCGAAACGACGGGCACGTAACGGAAGTTGTCGTGCGCCGCCGCCCAGCTTTCGGCCAGCGCGTTCATGTAGAGATCCTTCGGCCGGCGCCCGCCCCAGTACAGCACCATCGAGCGGTCGATGCCCTTGGCGAAGGCCGTTTCCAGGATCGACTTGATCGGCGCGAAGCCGGTGCCCGAGGCGACGAAGACGATCGGCTTGTCGGCGTCTTCGCGCAGAAAGAAGGTTCCGAGCGGCCCCTCGAAGCGCAGGATGTCGCGCTCCTTCATCTTGCCGAAGACATGGTCGGTGAACTGCCCGCCCGGCACATGGCGAACGTGCAGCTGCACCAGTTCGTCGTCATGCGGTGCGTTCGCCATGGAAAAACTGCGCCGCGAACCGTCGCGCAGCAGGAATTCGAGGTACTGGCCGGGGAGGAACTGCAGCCGCTCGTTCGCCGGCAGTTTCAGGTACAGGACCATGACGTCGTCGGTGAGCCGCTCGAGCTTCTGCACGCGGCAGGGCAGCGTCTTGACCGGGATGTCCTTCGCCGCGCCGACTGTACGCGCTTCGATCACCACATCGCCGAGCGGCTTGGCCTGACAGAACAGCGCCTTGCCCGCCCCCTTCTCGGCCTCGGACAAGGCTTTGGCCTGGTACTCGCCGTAATCGACCTTGCCCTCGAGCACCGTGCCCTTGCAGCTGCCGCAGGCGCCGTTACGGCAGCCGTAGGGCAGCACAAAGCCCTGGCGCAACGCCGCGGTGAGGATCGATTCGCCGGCTTCGACGCTGAACTGGTGGCCGCTCGGCTGCAGGGTAACGTTGTGCATGATCGTAAAATCGCCCCGATGAAACGCCTGCTGATCGCGGGGCACGGCGATGTCGCCCGCCGCCTCGTCCCGCAGCTGCCCGCCACGGTGGAGTTGCGGTCGCTTGCGCGCCGACTCGGGGCCGACCTCGACCAGCCCGACACGCTCGAGGCCGCGCTCGACTGGGCGGACAGCGTACTTCACGCCGCGCCGCCGCCCGCCGAGGGCGAGATCGATCCCCGTACCGCAAACCTGCTTGCGATGCTTGAAAAGGGACGCATTCTACCAACGCGCTTCGTCTACATCAGCACGAGCGGCGTGTACGGGGACTGTGGCGGTGCCTCGGTGGACGAAACGCGCGCACCGAACCCGCAGACCGCGCGCGCAAAACGCCGGCTCGACGCCGAACAACGGCTCGCCGCCTGGTGCAGACCGCGCGGCGTGCGACTCATCGTCCTGCGCGCGCCCGGCATCTACGCGGCGGATCGCCTGCCGCTCGAGCGCCTGCGCGCGGGCACGCCGGTCCTGCGCGATGCGGACGACGTCTACACCAACCACATTCATGCCGTTGATCTCGCCGCCTGCGCCCTGCGCGCGCTCGAGGACGACGCGCCGGCCGGCGTCTACAACGCAAGCGACGACTCGACGCTGAAGATGGGTGAATGGTTCGACTTCCTTGCCGACCGCGCCGGGTTGCCGCGCCCGCCGCGCATCGCGCGCAGCGACGCCGCGGGCCGGGTCTCGCCGGCGCTGCTCTCGTTCATGCGCGAATCACGCCGCCTGGACAATCGGCGCCTGAAGACGATCCTCGGCGTACGGCTGCGCTACCCGACGGTGCGCGACGGGGTGCCCGCCGACCTGGCACGGCGCGCCGGCGAAGCGGCGCGCGCCGAGTGAAGTGCGCGTCCTGCGCCCGTGCTTGCCGCTGCGCGCGCGCGCAGAGTATAAAGATCGGCTGTTTTCCGCATGGCGCGGGCACTGACAGGGGGCCTGAAGGGTGAGCGCATTGGTGGTCCTGACGAACGTTCCCGATCGCGCGACGGCCGAGCGGCTCGCGCGCCTGCTTGTCGAGCAGCAGCTGGCGGCTTGCGTGAACGTGCTCGCGCCGTGCCGTTCCTTCTACCGCTGGGAAGGTGCGGTGCAGCAGGACGATGAGATTCCGCTGCTCATCAAGACGACGCGCACGCGCTACCCGGCTCTCGAGGTGGCGATTCGCGGTGGACACCCGGCCGAACTTCCCGAGATCATTGCGGTCCCAGTCGAGTGCGGGCTCGCCGCCTACCTGGATTGGGTCGACGCCGAAACCACGCCCTGATCCGCCCGCCACTATGCACACTGCGCTTCGCTCCCTCGCTTTCTTCCTGATCGCCTTTGTTGCGCTGCCCGCCGCTGCGCAGTTCAAGCTGTTCGGCCAGGGCGACGCGTTGCTCGAACCCGAGAAGGCGTTCCAGTTCGCGGCGCGCGCGATCGACGCGCGCACGCTGGAAGTGAACTTCACGATCGCCGACGGCTACTACATGTACCGCGACAAGTTCCGTTTTGCGCTCGAAGGCACGGACGGTGTCGTGCTCGGCGTGCCGCAGCTGCCGCCCGGGATCCGCAAGAAGGACGAGTTTTTCGGCGAAGTCGAGACCTATCGCAAGAGCGTGAGCGTGCAGCTGCCGCTCGAGCGCGCCAACCCGGCCGCGCAGAGTATCAAGCTCAACGTGACCTCGCAGGGCTGCGCCGACATCGGCGTGTGCTACACGCCGATGGATTCGAGCGCGACGCTGCAGCTCGCGGCCCTGTCGGCCAGCGACGGGGGCGGTGGCGCGGGCGGCGCGCCGGTGCTCAGCGAGGCGCCGCGCGCGATCGAGCCGTCGGCGAGCTTCTCGATCTTTGCCAGCGACCTCGACATCGCGAAGCTGTTCGAGGGCAACCTGGTGATCGTGCTGCTCAGCTTTCTCGGCTTCGGCCTGCTGCTGGCATTCACGCCCTGCGTGCTGCCGATGGTGCCGATTCTGTCGGGCATCATTGCCGGCGAAGGCCGCGGTCTGAACAAGGCGCGTGCGTTCATCCTGTCGCTGGCGTACGTGCTCGGCATGGCGGTGACCTATGCCGCCGCGGGCGTGGCGGCGGCGTACTCGGGCACCCTACTCGCCGCGGCGCTGCAGAACGCATGGGTGCTCGGCAGCTTTGCGCTGGTGTTTGTCTGGCTGGCGCTGTCCATGTTTGGCTTCTACGACCTGCAGCTGCCGGGTTTCCTGCATCACCGGCTGCATTCGGCGCACCGTCGCCTCGAGGGCGGGAAAATCGCATCGGTCGCGGCGATGGGCATGTTCTCGGCGATCATCGTCAGCCCCTGCGTCGCGGCGCCGCTCGCGGGCGCGCTGCTCTACATCTCGCAGACCAAGGACGTTGCGCTCGGCGGCGCCGCCCTGTTCGCGATGGCGCTCGGCATGGGCATCCCGCTCATCGCGGTCGGCGTTTCCGAAGGCGCGCTGCTGCCGAAATCGGGCGCCTGGATGGAGGGCGTGAAGAAGTTCTTTGGCGTGCTGCTGCTCGGCGTCGCCATCTGGATCGTTTCGCCGATTGTTCCGGTTGCGGTCCAGATGCTGGCCTGGGCCGCGCTGCTGGTCGGCGGCGCGATGTTCCTGCGCGCGATCGATCCGCTGCCGGCGACCGCGTCGGGCTGGGCGCGGCTGTGGAAAGGCGTCGGCATGCTGGCGCTGGTCGCGGGGATCGCGATGCTGGTGGGCGTGCTTGCTGGCGCGCGCGATCCGCTGAAGCCGCTGGGGGGCGTGATGGGCGGTGCACAGACGGTTGCCGCGCCGGTGAACTGGGTACGCGTGAATTCGGTGCCCGAGCTCGAGCAACGGCTGCAGTCCGCGGGACGACCGGTGATGCTCGATTTCTACGCCGACTGGTGCGTGTCCTGCAAGGAGATGGAACGGTTCACGTTCAGTGACCCGGGCGTGCGTGCGGTCATGGACAAGATGCTGCTGCTGCAGGCCGACGTGACCGAGAACACCGCCCAGCACAAGCTGCTGCTCAAGCGCTTTTCCCTCTTCGGCCCACCGGGGATCATCTTTTTCGATGCCAAGGGACGCGAGATCAAGGGGCTGCGCGTCGTCGGCTACCAGGACAGCGATCGCTTCCTGAAGACGCTCGCTCAGGCCAACCCGCGCTGAGGCAGTCGATGCGCGCGCCGATCTCGGGCATCGACCATGTCGTTATCGCGGTGCGCGATCTCGATCATGCGCAGGCGGTGTACTCGCGTCTCGGCTTTACGCTGACCCCGCGCGGCGTGCACACGCTCGGCTCGCAGAACCACTGCGTCATGTTCGAGCGTGACTATTTCGAGCTGCTCGCGCCGCCCAGGACGCACCCGGCGATGCAGTACTACGCGGATTTCCTCGGTCGGGGCGACGGTCTCGCCGCAATCGCGCTCGGAACCGAGGATGCCAACGCCGCGCATGCCGCGCTGCGTGCGAACGGCATCGAGGCGGACGCGCCGCTCGACTTCGCGCGTCCGGTCGCGCTGCCCGAGGGCACGCGCGACGCGGCGTTCCGTATCGTCCAGCTGCCGGTCGATCAGACCCCCGGATGCCGGACCTTTCTCTGCCAGCACTTCACGCGCGACGTCGTCTGGCGCCCCGAGTACCAGCGGCACGCGCTGGGTGCGATCGGCCTCGCAGGCATCGCGGTGATCGTCGAGGATCCGGCGCGCGATGCGCCAAGCTACGCGAAGATCTTCGACGCCAGGCCGCAGGCGATCGCTGAGGGCCTGCGCATCGATACCGGAAGCACGCCGATCGCGCTCACCGCGCGCGGCAAGCTCGGGCGCAGGCTGGCCGGCGTCGAGCTACCGGTGCGCCCGCGACCCTTTGTCGCGGCGCTGTTCATCCGCGTCGCCGACCGCCTTGCCGCGGTGGAGACGCTGCGTAGAGGCGGCTTCGCGCCGATCGCATTGAAAGACGGCTCGTACGCGGTGCATGCGCACGAGGCCTGCGGGGTGACGTTGGTGTTTGGGTAGCGACGCTGCGCGTTCGTAAAAGCGCTCGATGATTGCTCCGCGCCCGCAACTCCAGCCTCAGCGTTGCTTTGCCAGTGCCTTCGCCGTCTCCAGCGCGAAGTAGGTCAAAATGCCATCGGCGCCCGCCCGCTTCATGCCGAGCAACGCCTCCATGATGACGCCCTCGCCCAGCCAGCCGCGGTCGACCGCGCCGCGCAGCATCGAGTATTCGCCGCTCACTTGGTAGACGTAGGTCGGCGCCTTGAACTGTTCTTTCACGCGCCGCAGGATGTCGAGGTAGGGCATGCCCGGCTTGACCATCACCATGTCGGCACCCTCCGCCAGGTCGAGGCCGACTTCCCACAGCGCCTCGTCGCTGTTCGCCGGATCCATCTGGTAGGTTTTCTTGTCGCCCTTGCCGAGGTTGCTCGCCGAGCCGACGGCGTCGCGGAACGGACCGTAGAAGCCGGAGGCGTACTTCGCCGAATAGGCCATGATCTTCGTGTGGATGTGGCCGGCTTTCTCCAGCGCCTGGCGGATGCGTCCAATGCGGCCGTCCATCATGTCGGAGGGGGCGACGATGTCGACGCCGGCGGTGGCCTGCGCGAGTGCCTGCTTGACGAGGACGTCGAGCGTCACATCGTTGATGATGTACCCCGTCTTGTCGACAACGCCGTCCTGACCGTGCGAGGTGTAGGGGTCGAGCGCGACGTCGGTCATGATGCCGAGCTCGGGGAAGCGCTTTTTCAGTGCGCTTACGGCGCGCGGCACGAGGCCCTTCGGGTTGTAGGCTTCACGCCCGTCCAGGCTTTTCAAGCGCTGATCGATCACGGGGAACAGCGCCATCACCGGCACGCCGAACTTGAGGCACTGCTCGGCGACAGGGAGCAGCTTGTCGACGCTCAGGCGTTCGATGCCCGGCATCGAGGCCACCTTCTGCGTACGGCGCGTACCCTCGAGCACGAACACCGGATAGATGAGGTCGTTTGCGGTGAGCACGGTTTCGCGCATCAGGCGACGCGAAAACTCGTTGCGGCGCATACGGCGCATGCGCACCGCGGGAAAACTGCCGTAAACGTTCATGGCTGGCCTATATCGGGGCAGGCGGGGCAAAAAACCCCTGACCAATTGAGGGATTTTTGCGCGAGTGCCTGATTTTTTTGATGGATTTGAAGTTGGAACTTTCGGCGGGAACGAGAATCTTACCGTCAGGCGATGTAGATCGTCTCCCGCTTCTCCTCCCTGAGCGGGTGCCTTAATCCCCATTAAGGCGTTTTAGCCCCCGGTTTATTCCCCTTTACCGGGGGCTTTTTTATTCCCGTGTTCAGCGCACCAGGCGTCGGCCCAGGCCGCGAGCAGGGCGCGCGCGTCGTCCACGCCCTCGCGCGTGACGCTCGAAAAAAGCCGTACCTCGCCCGGCATGCCACGCGCCGCAAGACCCTCGCGCGCCTGTACAAGCGCAGCCGCGCGCTCGCGCTTGCTCAGCTTGTCGGCCTTGGAAAGCAGAACCAGAACGGGGCGACCCAGCGGCTGTGCCCAGTCGAGCATGCGCACGTCGTGCTCGGTAAACGGCCGGCGCGCGTCCATGAGGATGACCAGTGCGGCAAGCGCAGCACGCGCCGCAAGGTAGCCGCCGACGAGGCGATCCCATTGCGCGCGCACGGCCTGCGGCACGCGCGCGAAACCGTATCCGGGAAGATCGGCCAGGCGCACGCCGTCGCCGATGTCGAAGAAGTTGATGGTCTGCGTGCGCCCCGGCGTCTTGCTCGTAAAGGCGAGGCGCTTGCGACCGGTGAGCGCGTTGATCGCGCTCGACTTGCCGACGTTGGAGCGGCCGCAGAACGCGATCTCGGGCGGCCCCTCGTCCGGCAGTTGCGAAAGCTTGCCGATCGAGGCAACGTATCGGGCTTGATCGAATGGGCGCATGCCGTGTGGCGTGCCGCCGCGCACCGCGCGCCGGTCGCACCGAGACTCTGGAAGAAGCAGAAATTGTAATAAAATTGCGGGCTTTGACCTCGATGCGGGGAGTTCGAGCATGATTCGAGTCGTGGCGATGAGCGCCTGCCTGGCCGTGGTATCCGCGGGTCACGCATTGGCGCAGGACACCGCCAAGCCCGACGTCGCCAAGGGCCAGGCCGTCGCTTCACAAGTCTGCGTGGCCTGCCATATGGCGGACGGCAACAGCGCGCAGCCCGAAAATCCCAAGCTCGCGGCGCAGTTTCCGGAGTATCTCTACAAGCAGTTGACGAACTTCAAGCCGCAGGGCAGTGCAAAGCCCGAGCGCGAAAATGCCATCATGGCGGGCATGACGGCAAACCTGTCGGACGCGGACATGCGCAACGTTGCCGCGTACTACGCGGCCCAGACGCTGCGACCTGCGGCGGCGCAGGACAAGGCGCTCGTGGCGCTGGGCCAGAAGATCTATCGCGGCGGTAATCCCAAGACCGGTGTGGCGGCCTGCGCCGGATGCCACGGACCGGCGGGCGCCGGCATGCCGAAGCAGTACCCGCGCATCTCGGGCCAGTTTGCGCAGTACGTCGAGTCGCAGCTCAAGGCATTTCGTTCCGGCGCGCGCGCGAACGATCCGAACGGCATGATGCGCGGCGTCGCCGCGCGCATGACGGACTCGGAAATCAAGGCGGTTGCCGAATACACGGCGGGCCTGCGTTAGCCAGTCCTTGCGCACGCCGCGGCGCTGGCCGGGCTCAGCGGTCGAAGGGGTGAGCGAAAGCTCACCCCTTTGTCGTTTCTGCGGCAGCACTCCGACCCCCCGAGCCCCAGCGAGACGCTTTTCGAGGCCGCCGATTCACTGATTGCGCCACGGGGATTCGCGCCGGGCGGGGAATAACCGCGCAGGTCGGGTGTTGTCCAGGCATCCACGCGCCGGTTCGGCGCGTGCCAAGGGGTAAAGCGCGTGTCCGACCGTTCGGCCCGAATCTGGGATCTGCCTGTGCGCCTGTTTCACTGGTCACTCGCGCTGGTCGTCGCGTTTCAGTTCTTCAGCGGCAATGTCGGCGGAAACCTGATGCGCTGGCACATGCTCGGCGGGTACACGATCCTCGTCCTGGTTCTGTTTCGCCTGGCCTGGGGCGTGGGCGGGAGCACCACGGCACGCTTTTCGAGTTTTCTTGCCGGTCCGCGCGCGGCGCTGGCGTTCGCCCGGCGGCTGTTATCGCGCGCGCCGGCGCCGTACGCCGGCCATAACCCGCTCGGCGGATGGATGGTGGTCGCGCTGCTCGTGGCGCTGGCGCTCCAGGCGGGGAGCGGCCTGTTCGCCAACGACGACATCGCCACCGAGGGGCCGCTGGCCGCGCTGGTGTCGAAGGCGACCTCGGATCGCCTGACGGCGGTTCATCACTGGACCCACAAGGGCCTGCTGGCATTGATTGCGTTGCATCTTGGCGCGGTCCTGTACCACTGGCGTGTCAAGAAGGAAAACCTGGTCGGCGCGATGTTCACCGGCGTCAAGCGCTTGCCGGCCGAGCTCGCACAGGAATCTGCCGCGTTGCGCTTCGCCAGTCCGTGGCGCGCGCTGGCGTTGCTCGTGGTGGCCGCACTGCTCGTCTGGCTGCTCGTTTCGAAAACCTTCCTGAAACTGTGAACCTGGAGAACACCCTATGAAAAGCTTCGTCAAGTACGGCATCGCCCTCGGACTGATGGCCAGCGCAACCGGCATCGCGTACGCACAGATGAAACCGGAGGCGGCGATCCGCGCGCGCCAGTCGATCATGCGGGTGATGTCACTCAACTTCGGCCCGGTGGCGGGAATGGCACAGGGCAAGATCGCGTTCAACAAGGACGTCTTCGCGACCAATGCGCTGCGGCTGGAGTCGGTCTGGGCGATGAACGTCGCGGCCTTCTTCCCGGCCGGCAGCGACAAGCCCGTGGCAGGTTCGAAGATCGCCGAGTTCACCCGGGCGAAGCCGGAGATCTGGTCCCAGCCGGACAAGTTCAAGCAGGCCCAGGACACGATGACGGAGGCCGTGGGCAAGCTCGCTGCCGCCGTCAAATCCGGGGACGAGGGCGCGATGAAGGCTGCGGCGGGCGGTGTCGGCAAGGCCTGCAAGGGCTGCCACGACGATTTCCAGGCCAAGCCCTAGGCGGCCCGGTGCGGCGCCCGCGGGGCCGGCGGTCGGCCCCTGGCCTTCCGCCGCGCTAGCATACCGGCTGTGCCGGCAGACGGAATGCCAGGGTGATGGACCGCGATCAGGTCGTTGCGCTCATACCGCGGCTGCGCCGCTACGCGCGCGCGCTGGTCGGTGATCCGGGTGCGGCCGACGACCTGGTCCAGGACACCCTGGAGCGGGCGCTCGGCAAGTTCCACCTCTGGAAACCCGGGACCGATCTGCGCGCATGGCTGTTCGCGATCATGCACAACGTTCACGTGAATCAAGTGCGCCGGCGCCGCGAGGTGGCGGCGCTCGATCAGGAGGCCGAGGAACTCCCGGTGCGCGCCGCGCAGGAAGGCGCACTGGCGGCACGCGACCTGCAGCGCGGACTCGAGCGCCTGCCAGTGGAGCAGCGCCAGGTGCTGCTGCTCGTCGTGCTCGAGGACATGAGCTACCAGGAGGTTGCCGCGGCGCTCGAGGTGCCGATCGGCACGGTGATGTCACGCCTGTCTCGGGCACGAGACAAGTTGCGTGTCGCAATGGAAGGATCGTCCCCGTCGACGCGTTTGCAGGTCGTCAAATGAGCGAAACGCGAATTTCCGAAGCGGATCTGCAGGCCTTCGTCGACGGGCGTCTGGCGCAGCCGCATCGCGCCGGGGTCGAGGCCGAGCTTGCGGCGAACCCCGAGCTGGCAGCGCAAATCGAGGCCTACCGCGCGCACGGTGAGGCGCTGCGGGCCGCGTTCCAGCCCGTGCTCGACGAGGCGATTCCGGTTCGCCTGCTCGATGCAACGCGCCCGCCGCGGCGCCGCAACTGGGCGATCGCGGCAGGTCTACTGTGGGCGGTGCTTGGCGGCATCGCGGGCTGGGCGGTGAGCGAAGCCTACCGGCCGGCCGAGCGGACGCGCTACGCCGAGGCACCGCTGCCGGTGCGTGCGGCAGTCGCGCACGCGGTGTATTCGCCCGAAGTGCGCCACCCCGTCGAGGTCGGTGCCGACCAGGAAGCGCATCTGGTGGCCTGGCTGTCGAAACGCCTCGGTGCACCGGTGCGTGCGCCGAAGCTGGAAAGCGTCGGCTATCGACTGATGGGTGGACGCCTGCTACCGGGCGAGTCCGGGCCGGTGGCGCACTTCATGTACCAGTGCGAAAAGGGCACGCGGGTCACGCTGTACGTGCGTACCGAAGCACCGGACCATGGCGAGACCGCATTCCGCTACGCAGACGAGGGCAACGTGCACGTCTTCTACTGGGTTGACCGCACGTTCGGCTACGCGCTGTCCTCGGCCGACATCGATCGCAAGCGCCTGTCCGAGGTCGCCAACGCGGTCTACCGGCAGCTCAATCCTTGAGCGGCTGAGCGCCTGATCACGTCGCGCCTCAGGCGCGCCGCACGACGTAGCCGCCGGATTTGTCGTCGCGTTCGAGCGCGAGGAGCTTGCGCTTCTCGGCTTCCTCGAGCAGGTCGGAGAACGCGCGGAAACCGTAGTACGACTCGTTGAAGCCGGGTTTGCGGCGCTTCAGCGCCTGCTTGACCATCGAGCCCCAGATGCGCTCGCCTTCACCGCGCTCGGCGACCAGCGCCTCATAGGTCTCAAGCGCGAGCTCGATTGCCTCGTGCTGCTTTTCTTCGCTTGTGCCCGGTTCAGCCGCGGCATCCGCGGGCTTCGCCTCCTTGCGTCGCCGCGCCGTCCGGCGCTTGGCTTCCCCTTCGCGCACCAGGTCGTCGTAGAAAATGAACTCGTCGCAATTTGCGATGAGGAGGTCGGACGTGGAGTTCTTCACGCCGACCCCGATCACGGTCTTCGCGTTCTCGCGCAGCTTCGACACGAGCGGCGAAAAATCCGAGTCGCCGCTGATGATGACGAAGGTGTCGACGTGTTCCTTGGTGTAGCAGAGATCCAGTGCATCGACCACCATGCGGATATCGGCGGAGTTCTTGCCGGACTGGCGTAGGTGCGGAATTTCGATCAGTTCGAACGAGGCTGCATGCATCGTCGACTTGAACTCCTTGTAACGCTCCCAGTCGCAGTAGGCCTTCTTCACCACGATCGAGCCCTTCAGCAGCAGGCGCTCGAGTACCCTGCCGATGTCGAACTTGGCGTACTTGGCATCGCGCACGCCGAGTGCGATGTTCTCGAAATCACAGAACACCGCGAGACTGCGTGCGTCGGGGTTGATGGCCATGCGCGTCATGCTAGCAGAACGGTGAAACGGCGGTTCGGGCACGCGGCGCGCGCACGTATGATCTTGCCTGGGCGAATCTGAGGGGAAGACCATGATCGGCGCCGAAGCGCTGGTGCGAACGCTGCTGGCCTCCGGGGTGGAGGCCTGCTTTGCAAATCCCGGTACGTCGGAAATGCATTTCGTGGCGGCGCTCGATCGCGCGCCCGGGCTGCGCTGCGTGCTCGGACTGGCCGAAACGGTGGTCACGGGCTGCGCCGACGGGTATGGCCGAATGGCGGGAAAGCCCGCAGCGACACTGCTGCATTGCGGGCCGGGGCTCGCGAACGGGCTCGCCAATCTGCACAACGCCCGGCGCGCGAACGCGCCGATCGTCAACATCGTTGGCGACCAGGCGACGTACCACCGGCCCTACGACGCGCCGCTCACCGCAGACACCGACGGCCTGGCGCGCACGGTGTCGCACTGGGTGCGGACCAGCACCTCGGTCGCCGATGTGGCCGGGGATGCCGCGGCCGCGGTCCAGGCGGCGCGCACCGCGCCCGGTCAAATCGCAACGCTCGTGCTGCCCGCCGACACGGCCTGGAGCGAGGGCGGGACGCCGGCGCCGGCACTGCCGGTCCCGGCGCGCCCGCAGGTTGCGCCGGACACGGTGCGCGCGGTCGCCATCGCGCTGCGCCGCGGCCAGCCGGCGATGCTTCTGCTTTCAGGTACGGCATTGAGCGAGGCGGGACTGCGCGCGGCCCATCGCATTGCCCACGTGACCGGCGCCCAGCTGCGCACGCCGACCCAGGTGCCGCGCATGGCGCGCGGCCGTGGGCGCGTGCCGGTCGATCGCATTCCGTACGTCGTGGATCTGGCGCTCGAGGTGCTCTCCGGGGTGAAACAGCTCGTACTGGTGGCGGCCAAGCCGCCGGTCGGCTTCTTCGCCTATCCCGGCAAGCCGAGCACCCTGTGGCCGAAGGACTGTTCGGTCGATGTACTCGCGCGGCCCGAGGAGGACGCGCTCGCCGCGCTCGAGGCGCTGGCCGATGAACTCGGTGCGCCGCGCGAGCTTGCGCTGCCCGCGCTCGCGCCGCCCGCGGGCGGCGCGCAGGGTGCGTTCGAGCCGCTGGCGTTCGCGCATGCATTTGCTGGGCTCATTCCGGAGAACGCGATCGTCGTCGAAGATGCGGTGACTTCCGGGCGCGCGCTGTTCGCGCCGACCTTCGCCGCGGCGCCGAACGACTGGCTGCAGAACACCGGTGGCGCGATCGGCATCGGCCTGCCGGCCGCGACCGGTGCAGCGCTCGCCTGTCCGGATCGCAAGGTCGTCTGCCTGCAGGCGGACGGCGCGGGCATGTACACGCTGCAGGCCCTGTGGACGCAGGCACGCGAAGCGCTCGACGTGATCACCGTGCTGTTCGCGAACCGCGTCTATCGGATCTTGCAGGGCGAACTCGCCGCCGTGGGCGCGAAGCGAGGACCCGCCGCCGACCGCCTGTTCGACCTCGCGCCGCCGGCGCTCGATTGGGTCCAGCTTGCCGGCGGCATGGGGGTCGAAGCCGTGCGCGTCGAGACGCTCGAAGCATTCGCCGACGTATTCCGCGCCGCCGCTTCCCGGCGCGGCCCGTTCCTGATCGAATTCCGGATCTAGCGCAGCCTTGAGAGCAAGGGGCTACCAGGTCGGCACCGATTCGAGGGCGAACAGGCTCTCGTGCGTTTCCCGCCTGCGCACCAGGTACGCGGTCGAGCCGTCGACCATCACCTCGGCGGCCCGCGGTCGTGAGTTGTAATTGGAACTCATCGCCATGCCGTAGGCCCCGGCCGACATGATGGCGAGAAGATCACCCGGCTGCGCCGCGAGCGTACGGTCTTTGGCGAGTACGTCGGCGCTTTCGCAGACCGGGCCGACGACGTCGTAGACCGGGGCGCCCGCCGCCTGCTGTGCCCGTACGGGCATGACCTCATGCCAGGCGCCGTAGAGCGACGGGCGCATCAGGTCGTTCATCGCCGCGTCGACCACGAGGAAGTTCTTCGCCGCGCCGGGTTTCAGGTATTCGACGCGCGTCAGCAGCACGCCTGCGTTGCCGACGATCGAGCGGCCCGGGTCGAGAATCAGCTTCGCACGCTGCGTGCCGAGGCGCTCGAGCATCGCGGCGATGGTCGCGCCGATGGGCTGCGGCGATTCGTCGCGATAGCGGATGCCGATGCCGCCACCGAGGTCGATGTGGGCGAGGCGAATGCCGGCCTGGGCGAGGCGCGTCGCCAGCGCAGTGATGCGTGTCGCGGCCTCGATGAGCGGCGCGGCCGCCGTGAGCTGCGAGCCGATGTGGCAGCCGATGCCGACGACCTCGACCGCAGCCAGAGACGCTGCGTGCCGATAGAGACGTTCGGCGTCTTCCTGCGCGACGCCGAACTTGTTCTGCTTCAGGCCGGTCGAGATGTAGGGGTGGGTCTTTGCGTCCACGTCCGGGTTGACCCGAAACGCGATCGGTGCGCGACGGCCGAGCCGTGTCGCGATGGCGGCGACGCGCTCGAGCTCGGCCTCCGACTCGAGATTCAGGCAGAGAATCCCCGCCTCGAGCGCCTGCACGATCTCGGCCTCGCTCTTGCCGACGCCCGAGAACACCGTCTTGCGCGCATCGCCACCGGCGGCCAGCACCCGCGCGAGCTCCCCGCCCGAGACGATGTCGAAGCCCGCGCCGAGCCGCGCCAGCAGCGCGAGCACGGCGAGGTTGGAGTTCGACTTGACCGAGAAGCAGACCAGGGCGTCGCGACCCGCGAGCGCGGCCGCATATTCGGCGTACGCCTGCTCGATCGCAGCGCGCGAATACACGTAGCAGGGCGTGCCGTGCGCTCGCACAATGTCGTCGAGCGGGACGGCTTCCGCGCATAGCACGCCGTCGCGATAGGCGAAGGTCACGGCACGGCTACCGATTCGGCGCGTCCGGCCCGTCGCGCGGTTCGTTCGGGTAGGGCACGGGCTCGTAGGGCGCCGGCTTGGGCGGCTTGACGCCGGGTGGCGGGTTGTCGCGCAGATAGAGCGGGCCCTTCTGCCCGCAGCCTGACACCGCAAGCGCAGCCATGATCACGACCGCTGCAGCGACGATCGAAATGGCGCGCGTCATCGCGTCATCACTAAAATATTCATGCTAGCACGGACGGATAACCACCATGAACGAGAGCGAATTTGAAGCGCTCGCCGAAGCGGAGCTTGCGTGCATCGAGCAGGCGTTCGAGACGAGCGGTGTGGACGCCGACATCGAGGCCAAGGCCGGGGGCGTGCTCGAGATCGAGTTCGGCGATGGCTCGAAGATGATCATCAATCGGCACGGCGCCGCGCGCGAGATCTGGGTGGCGGCGCGTTCGGGGGGGTTCCATTTTCGCAACGATGGCGCGCACTGGCGCAACACGCGCGACGGCAGTGAGCTTTACGCGGCGCTGTCCCGGCTGGCCTCCGAGCAGAGCGGCGAGGCGGTTGCACTGACCCGTCCCGCCGGGGCCTGAGCGCCGCTTACTGCGAGAACGTCGACGCGTTGGGATCGAACGGGAACGCACTGCCGGCCGCGTCTTCCGCCGGCGGCTGCTCCTGCGGCACGTATTCGCGGTAGAAGAACTCGGGCACGATCTTGAGGTCGACCGCGGCCGGGTCGTCCGGCCTGGGGGCTTCGACAAAGTCCACCACATCGACCACCACGATGCCCGGCGGCGTGCTGCGCGAGACCTCCGGTACGCCTTTCAGCATTTTTTCCATGTAGGCGAGCCAGACTGGCAGCGCGACTGCGCCGCCGGTCTGGTTACGGCCGAGCGATTTGGGCTGATCGTGGCCGATCCAGGCGACGGCGACCAGGCTCGGGTGGTAGCCGGCGAACCAGGCATCGACGAACTCGTTGGTGGTTCCGGTCTTGCCGGCGAGATCCTGCCGCTTGAGGCGTGCGACGCGTGCCGCCGTGCCGTAGCGCGTCACGTCCTTGAGCAGACTGTCCATGATGAAGGCGTTGCGCGGGTCGATGACTCGCAGCGCCTTGTCGCCGGCGCGCGCGGGCAGTGCCTCGCCGAGCGTGTTGCCGCGATCGTCGACGATCTTCTTGATGAAATACGGCTCGATCAGGTAGCCGCCATTCGCAAATACCGCGTAGGCCCGCGCCGTCTGCAGCGGAGTGACCGAGCCCGCGCCGAGTGCCATGGTCAGGTACGGCGGGTGCTTCGCGGCATCGAAGCCGAAACGCCGCACATAGTCCTGAGCGTATTGCGGACCGATCGTCTCGAGCACCCTGATCGAGACCATGTTCTTCGATTTGGCGAGCGCGCGGCGCAACCGCATCGGCCCTTCGAACTTGCCGTCGTAATTGTTCGGCTCCCAGCGCTGGCTACCGGTGATCTCCGCGTCGATCACGATCGGCTCGTCGGGGATCACCGTCGCCGGTGTGAGCCCCTTTTCCAGGGCCGCAGAGTAGATGAAAGGTTTGAACGACGAGCCGGGCTGACGCCAGGCCTGGGTCACGTGATTGAATTTGCTGCGCCCGAAATCGAAGCCGCCGATCAATGCGCGAATTGCGCCGTCTTCCGGGTCGAGGGAGATGAAGGCACCCTCCACGTCCGGCAGCTGGGTGATGTGCCAGTTGCGCTTCTCGTCGCGGCGCACACGGATGATCGAGCCGCGCTCGATGCGCCGGCGGGCCGGCGCGCGGGCGTCGAGCGCACTCGAGGCGAAACGCAGGCCTTCTCCGGCAACGTGGATGCGCGTGCCGTCCCGCAGGGCGGCCTCCACTTCCTTGCGATTCGCGCTGATCACGACGGCGGGCAGCATGGCCTCGCTGTCGCGGTAGTCGGCCAGCGCGTCTTCGATGGCATCGTCCCCGCTGCCCGCCGGCAGCTCGGCGCGGCCTTCCGGGCCGCGGTAACGCTGGCGCCGGTCATAATCGAGCAGACCGCTGCGCAGGGCGGCATAGGCCGCCTCCTGGTCGGCTTTGCGGATCGTCGTGTAGACCCGGAAGCCCTTCGTATAGACCTCGTCCGGGTACTGCTCGTAGACCGCCGCACGGACCATTTCCGCCACATAGTCGGCCGGGAACGCGTACTCGCGTGCTTTCTCGCGCTGGACCCGCAGCGGGGCCTCGACCGCCTCGGCGTACTGCTCCGGCGTGATGTAGGCAAGTTCCTGCATTCTGCGCAGCACGTAGCGTTGCCGCTGCTTGGCGCGTTGCGGATTCGCAACAGGGTTGTAACTGGAGGGGGCCTTTGGCAGGCCGGCCAGCATCGCGGTTTCGGCCAGGGACAGGCTGCCGAGCGCCTTGCCGTAGTAGGTGCGCGCCGCCGCTGCGAAACCGTAGGCGCGCTGGCCGAGGTAGATCTGGTTGACGTACAACTCCAGGATCTGGTCCTTGGACAAGTTGTGCTCGATCTTGAAGGCGAGCATCGCTTCAAAAACCTTGCGCGTCAGCGTTTTCTCCGAGGAGAGAAAGAAGTTGCGCGCCACCTGCATGGTGATGGTGCTCGCGCCCTGACGGCGCCCGCCTGCGACCAGGTTCGTGTAGGCGGCGCGCATGACGCCGAGATAGTCGATCCCGGCGTGCTGGTAGAAGCGCTCGTCTTCGGCCGCAACGATCGCGTGGATAAGGGGCTTGGGAACGTCCCGGATCGAAATTACCGAGCGGCGTTCCTCGCCGAACTCACCGATCAAAATGCCTTCCGCGGAGTAGACCCGCAGGGGTATTTTGGGCTGGTAGTCGGTTAGCGTCTCAAGGGAAGGCAGGTTGGGATAGGCGAGCACGAAAATCAGGCCCGCCACAAGCGCACCTGCGGCACCGACCCCCAACAATAGGGCGATCGGGTACAGCAAGAAAAAACGAAGCCACATCAAAGGGGTTAGACCGGCGCCGCGAGGAACGGTTGCGGGCGAGGGCGCAAACGTAACACGACCGTGAACTTTTGCACGGGGAATTTGCTAGACACTGGGGATAGTTGTTGCTAGCATCTAACGCGATTTCTACGTATTGCGCCTAAAGGGCGGGTGCGCAAGGGAAAATACGATGGCCTTCGATTTCTTTACGCCGAAAGCACCGCCCCTGTTCGGGCTCGACATCAGCTCTTCCTCGGTGAAGATGCTGGAAATCGTCGAGGCCGGCAAGGGTGGCTACCGTGTCGACCGGTACGCGATCGAGCCGCTGCCTCGAGATGCCGTCGTGGACGGCAGTGTCAACAACCTCGAGGCGGTCGCCGACTCGGTCAACCGTGCCTACAAACGTCTCGGTACCCGCACCAAACACGTCGCCATGGCCGTCCCGACGGGCGCCGTGATCACCAAAAAGATCATCGTGCCCGCCGGCCTGCGCGATGACGAGATGCAGGTTCAGGTCGAGGCGGAAGCCAATCAGTACATTCCCTTCGCCCTCGACGAGGTGAATCTCGACTTCCAGACCGTCGGCCCCTCGCCGGCCAACCCGGACGAGGAAGAGGTTCTCATCGCCGCCACCCGCAAGGAAAAGGTCGAGGACCGCGTTGCGGTCGCCGAATCCGCGGGTCTCAAGGCGGCCGTCATGGACGTCGAGTCCTTCGCGCAGCAGAGCGCGCTCGAGATCGTGATTGGCCAGCTGCCGAGCGGCGGCCGCGACATGAATATCGCCATCGTCGATATCGGGCAGAGCCTGATGAACGTCACGGTGCTGCGCAACGACCAGTCGGTCTACACGCGCGAACAGTCCTTCGGCGGCGGCCAGCTCACGCAGGACATCGTCAACCGCTACGGCATGAGCCCGGAAGAGGCCGAGAACGCGAAGCGCTCGGGCGGCCTGCCGGATGATTTCGATTCCGAGGTGCTGCGGCCCTTCATGGAAAACCTCTCCATGGAAATTCAGCGCGCGCTGCAGTTCTTCTTCACCTCGACGCAATACAACACCGTGGACCAGATCCTGCTCGCAGGGGGGTCGGCGGTGATCCCGGGCCTGGACGAGGTGGTGAACAACCACACACAGGTGCCTGCGATCGTCGCCAATCCATTCGTCGCGATGCAGACCTCGCCGCGCGTTCAGCTCAAGCGCCTGATCGCTGATGCGCCCTCGCTGATCGTGGCCTGCGGACTCGCCATGCGGAGGTTCGACCCGGTATGACGACACGCATTAACCTGCTGCCGCATCGTGAGGAGCGTCGCAAGCGCGCACGCCAGCACTTCATGGTGCTGGGGGTGCTCACTGCGGTTCTCGGCCTGGTCATCGTCGGGGCGGTACACCTGTACTTCGCCGGGATCATCGACACTCAGACCGCGCGCAACAAATTCCTCAAGGACGAGATCAACAAACTCGACAAGCAGATTGCCGAGATCAGGAAGCTCAAGGACGAGATCACGGCGCTGCTCGAGCGCAAGAAGATCATCGAGACGCTGCAGACCGACCGCGCGCAGACCGTGCATCTGCTCGACGAGCTGGTGCGCCAGATGCCCGAGGGCGTGTACCTCAAGGCGGTGACCCAGAAGGGCCTGAACGTGAAGCTCGAGGGGTATGCGCAATCGAACGCACGGGTCTCGACGCTGATGCGCAACATCGAAGCGTCGCCGTGGCTGGAGAGCCCGGGCCTGGTCGAGGTCAAGGCCGGCGTCGTCGACAAAAAGCGGGTCTCGCAGTTCGAGCTGAACCTGGCGGTCAAGCGCGCAGAAAAGGAAGAAGCGAAAGACGGCGCGAAGGGCAGCAAGGGCGCCAAGCCGGCGGCGAAGGGGGGATAGGTCATGGCGCTGAACATCAATGAGATCGTCGAGGATTTCAGGCGACTCAACTGGCAGGATCCGGGCACCTGGCCGCTCATCCCGAAGGTCGCCGTGCTGCTGGCGATTCTCATCGCGGTGCCGGTGGCGGGCTATTTCCTCGACTGGCAGGGGCAGCTTGAGCAAATCGATGCCGGGCGCGGCGAGGAGCAGAAGCTGAAGGATTCCTACGTCGCCAAGAAGCGGCAGGCCGTCAACCTCGATCTGCACAAGCAGCAGTTGCGCGAGATCGACACCCAGTTCGGCGCTCTGCTGCGCCAGCTGCCGAACAAGTCGCAAATGGATGCGTTGCTGGTCGACATCAACCAGGCCGGTCTCGGCCGCGGGCTGCAGTTCGATCTGTTCAAGCCGGCGGCGTCGGAAGTTCAGAAGGAGTTCTACGCGGAGCTGCCGATCGAAGTGAAGGTCCTCGGCAACTACCACGACATGGGCGCGTTTGCCGCCGACGTCGGAGCGCTGCCGCGGATCGTGACGCTCAACGACGTTCGTATCAATGCGCAGAAGGACGGCAGCCTGGTCATGGAAGCGACGGCGCGCACGTTCCGCTACCTCGACGAAGAGGAAATCGCGGCGCAGCGCAGGGCGCAACAGGCCGCGCGGAAAGGACAACGGCGATGAGATGGCTGCTCCTGCTGGCCTGTGCCAGCCTCCTCGCCGCATGCAGCGGCGAACAGTACAGCGACCTGAAGGAAGAGCTGCGGACGCTCACCAAGGATCTGCGCGGACGCGTTGATCCGCTGCCCGCGGTGAAGACCTACGAATCGGTCCCGTACACGGCCGAAGCGGAGGTCGATCCCTTCCGGCCGGATCGCATCATCGTGGCGGACGCGGCCAGCGGGCCCGACGCCGGCGGCGGCCGCAAGCCGGATTTCGACCGACCGAAGGAACCGCTCGAGGCGTTCCCGCTGGAGTCCATCCAGATGGTCGGATCCATCACGCAGTTGAAGGAAACCTTCGGGCTGGTGAAGGCTGGCCAGAACCTCTATCGCGTCAAGACCGGGAACTACATGGGCCAGAACTTCGGCGTCATTGTTGCAATCAACGAGGGCCAGATCGAGCTCAAGGAACTGGTCCAAGACGGCAGCGGCGAATGGAACGAACGGACCAGCGCACTGCAACTGCAGGAAGGGGGAAGCGCCAAATGAACATGCGGACCGCAATCTATACGCTCGCACTGTGGCTCGCGGGTCTCGGTGTCGCTGCTGCGCAAGCCAACAGCATCGACGCGTTCGACGTCTCCGAACAGGGCGGAAACGTGATCGTGCGTATCACGACCAAGTCCCCGCTTGAATCGGTGCCGCCCAACTTTTCGGTCGCGAACCCCGCGCGCATTGCCTTCGACTTTACGGGTACGGTGAACGCGCTTGGCCGCTCGAGCCAGGATATCGGCCAGGGCGAACTGCGCAGCATGAACCTCGTGCAGGGCGCCGGCCGTACGCGACTGGTGCTCAATCTGCGACGGCCGGTGGCCCATCAGGCAAGCATCGATGGCAATAACCTGATGATCACGCTGTCCACGCCGGCAACGTCGGCGGCGGTTTCCGACGACAAGGTCGCGCACTTCGCGGGTGGTGCGGCGGAGGCCAAGCACGCCGTGCGTGATATCGACTTCCGTCGCGGCCCGAACGGCGAAGGTCGCGTCGTGATCGACCTGTCCGACGCGTCGACCGGGATCGACATCCGTCAGCAGGGACAGAACCTCGTCGTCGACCTGCTCAAGACCCAGCTGCCGGACAACCTGCGGCGGCGCTACAACGTGGTCGATTTTGCGACGCCGGTGCAGACCGTCAGCGCGATTCAGCAGGGCGAGAACGCGCGCCTCGTGATTGCGCCGCGCGGACAATGGGAGCACAACGCCTACCAGTCCGAGTCGCAGTTCGTGGTGGAGGTCAAGCCGGTTGCGGCGGACGAATCCGGGCGCGCGAAAAAGGGCGTTTACACGGGAGAGAAGCTGTCGCTCAACTTCCAGAACGTCGAAGTGCGCGCGGTGCTGAACGTGATCGCGGATTTTACGGACCTCAACATCATCACCAGCGACACCGTGAGCGGCAATATCACGCTGCGCCTGAAGGATGTGCCCTGGGACCAGGCGCTCGACATCATTCTGCAGACCCGCGGCCTCGACAAGCGGCGTAACGGCAACGTGATCTGGATTGCGCCGCGCGACGAGCTCGCGACGCGCGAGAAGCTTGCGCTCGAGTCGCAGCAGCAGATCACCGAGCTCGAGCAGACGCGGACCGAGTCCTTCCAGATGAACTACCAGAAGGCCGCGGACGTGCAGAAGCTGTTGTCGGACAAGACGCAGCGCATCCTGTCGAAGCGCGGTAGCGCGGTGGTCGACGCACGCACCAATACGCTGTTCGTGCAGGACGTGCCGAGCCGGCTCGAGGAGGTGCGCAAGCTGCTTGCCCAGATCGACGTGGCGGTGCGCCAGGTCATGATCGAGGCCCGCATCGTGGAGGCAGCCGACACCTTCAGCCGCAACCTGGGCGTGCGTCTGGGCTATCACGACATGACCGGTCGCGGGTTCGGCGTCCCCACCAACAGCTCGGGCCTGCGTGGCCTGGTCGGTGGCAGCGTGAACGACACCGGCTTCCACACCGGGCAATCGGGTACTGCGCCGGCGTTCCCCGGCGACTCGTTGGGCGTGAACCTGCCGGCGGCGGGCCTGAATGCGTTCAACGCGGGCACGTTCTCGTTCCTGCTGTTCAATCAGGCCATGACCAAGTTCCTCAACCTGGAGATTTCCGCGCTGGAGGCCGACGGCAAGGGCAAGATCATCGCCAGCCCGCGGGTGCTGACCGCGGACCAGGTCGAGGCGGTGATCGAGCAGGGTACGGAGATTCCCTACCAGCAAGCGACCTCGTCGGGTGCGACCTCGGTTTCGTTCCGTAAGGCCAACCTGGCGCTCAAGGTGAAGCCGCAGATCACGCCGGACGGCAACATCATCATGACGCTCGACGTGAACAAGGATGCGCCGGGCGCGACGACGCCGGCCGGCGTGCAGATCAGCACGAAGCACGTCAAGACCGAGGTGCTGGTCGAGAACGGCGGCACGGTGGTGATCGGCGGGATCTTCGAGCAACAGGACCGCACCGACACGACGCGGGTACCGTTCTTCGGCTCGCTGCCCTATGTCGGCTGGCTGTTCAAGAACGACACGACGACGACGCAGAAGGCCGAGTTGCTCGTGTTCATCACCCCGCGCATCGTCAACGAGCGGCTGACGGTACGCTGATCCGCGGCGCGGGGCACAGGCCCCGCGGTGGCGGTCGAGAAAAGGGGGCGCAAGCCCCCTTTTCGTTTCCGTCGCGTGGCGCGCCTCTGATGGCCGCGCCGCGTAGAATGGCGCACGTGGGACGCCAGGCCAACAACATATTCCTGGTCGGCATGATGGGTGCTGGCAAGACCACAGCCGGGCGGCTGCTTGCACGCCGGCTGGGGCGGCGCTTCATCGACACCGATCACGAGATCGAGGCGCGCTGCGGCGTGGGCATTCCGCTGATCTTCGAGATCGAGGGCGAGGCCGGGTTTCGCGAGCGCGAGGCGCGCGCGATCGAGGAGTTCACCGCAGACGAGGACGTGGTGCTCGCGACGGGCGGCGGCGTGGTGCTGCGCGCCGACAATCGCAGGCGGCTTGCCGCCCGGGGCCTGGTGATCTACCTGCATGCGCCGCCGGAGGCGCTCTACCGACGGGTGCGCGGTGATCGCAACCGGCCGCTGCTCGCCACGGAGGACCCGCTCGGCCGGCTGCGCGAACTGTACGCGGTGCGTGACCCCTTGTACCGCGAAATCGCCGACGTCATCGTCGAAACCGGCTCGCAGAGCGCGCGCACGCTGTCGCGCACGCTGCTCGCGCGAGTGGAGGAACAGTGCAAAGCCTCCGCGTAGCGCTCGGCGCGCAGGCGTACCCGATCCACGTCGGCGCCGGCATACTCGGCGACGCGGCGCTCTACGCGCCGCTCCTGGAGGGCCGGCGCGCAGCGATCGTCAGCAACGCGGTGGTCGCGCCGCTGTATCTCGAGCGCCTGCGGTCCGCGCTCGCTGCGTGCGGCGCGTCAGTCGTGGAGATCCTCGTCGAGGATGGCGAACAGGCCAAGCGCTGGGAAACGCTCGACGCGATCATCGGCGCGATGCTCGAGGCCCGCTGCGATCGTCGCAGCGTGGTGATCGCCCTGGGCGGTGGCGTGATCGGAGACCTGGCGGGATTCGCCGCAGCGATCTACCAGCGCGGCGTCGCCTTCATCCAGGTGCCGACCACGCTGCTCGCGCAGGTCGACTCGTCCGTCGGCGGCAAGACCGGAATCAATCACGCCCTGGGCAAGAACATGATCGGCGCGTTTCACCAGCCGCTGGCTGTGATCGCCGACGTCGGTGCGCTCGCCACGCTGCCCCCGCGCGAGCTGCGCGCCGGGCTGGCCGAAGTGATCAAGCACGGTCTGGTGCTCGATGCGGCATTCTTCGAGTGGCTCGAGGCGCACATGGAGCGCCTGCTCGGCGGCGACCCGCAGGCGCTGACGCATGCGGTGGTGCGCAGCTGCGAGCTCAAGGCACAGGTGGTCGCCGCGGACGAACGCGAGGCGGGCCTGCGCGCGCTGCTTAATTTCGGACATACCTTCGGCCATGCGATCGAGGTCGGTATGGGCTATGGCAGCTGGCTGCACGGCGAGGCGGTGGCGGCGGGCATGGTCATGGCCGCCGAGCTCTCGGCTCGCGCCGGTCCGCTCGATGCCTCTGCGGTTGCGCGCGTGCGCGCGCTCGTCGCGCGCGCCGGGCTGCCGGTCGAGGGCCCCGACCTTGCGGCCGCGCGCTATCTCGAGTTGATGACGGTCGACAAGAAGGCGACCGCGGGCAGGATCCGCTTCGTGACCCTCGAGGCGATCGGACGCGCCGCGCTGCGCGACGACCTCGATCCGGCCGCGGTACGTGCCGCCATCGCCTGCTGCAGTCCCGCGCGCGCTGCGGCGCAGTAAGCGCGTCGCAGCCTCCAAGCCCTTGTAAGCGCTGAGGTCCGCGCGTATATTTCGCGGTTCGCCCTGCACTTTTGTGCAGAGCGGCGTAATCTGAATTAAAGATATTAAGATCAGGGACTTGCACGTGGAAAAGCGACTTCCGCCGGCAGCACAAGGACTGTATCACCCCAGCCAGGAGCACGATGCCTGCGGCGTCGGCTTTGTCGCACATATCAAGGGTCGGAAATCGCACTCGATCGTCGATCAGGGTTTGACGGTGCTACGCAACCTCACGCACCGGGGCGCGACCGGCTTCGATCCGAAACTGGGCGACGGCGCGGGCATCCTGATTCAGATTCCGGACCGCTTTTTCCGCGAGGAGATGGCCAAGCAGGGCGTGACATTGCCGAAACCCGGACAGTACGGCGTCGGCATGGTTTTCCTGCCGCGCGAGCCCGCCTCGCGCCTCGCCTGCGAATACGAGATCGAGCGCGCGATCAAGGACGAGGGGCAGGTGCTGCTCGGCTGGCGCGACGTCCCGGTCGACAACAGCGACATCGCCGACGCGGCGCGCGCCGTCGAGCCGGTCATCCGGCAGGTGTTCATCGGTCGCGGCGCGCGCGTCATGGTGACCGACGCGCTCGAGCGCAAGCTGTTCATCATCCGCAAGGTCGCCGCACACGCCATCCAGGCGCTCAAGCTCGCGCACGGCAAGGAGTATTACGTGCCGTCGATGTCGGCGCGCACCCTCGTTTACAAGGGCATGCTGCTGGCGAGCCAGGTGGGCGAGTACTACCTCGACCTGAAGGATCCACGCGTCGAGTCGGCGCTGGCGCTGGTGCATCAGCGGTTCTCCACCAACACCTTCCCGTCCTGGGATCTGGCGCACCCGTTCCGCATGATCGCGCACAACGGCGAGATCAACACCGTGCGCGGCAACGTCAACTGGATCCGCGCGCGCCAGGGCGCGATCTCCAGCCCTGCGCTGGGCGACGACCTCGGCAAGATTTGGCCGCTGATCTACGACGGCCAGTCGGACTCCGCGTGCTTCGACAACGCGTTCGAGATGCTCGTGATGGGCGGCTACTCGGCGGCGCACGCCGTGATGATGATGATCCCGGAGGCCTGGGAGAACCACGCTCTGATGGATCCGAGCCGGCGCGCGTTCTACGAGTACCACGCGGCGATGATGGAGCCCTGGGACGGACCGGCGTCGATCGCCTTCACCGACGGCCGGCAGATCGGCGCGACGCTCGATCGCAATGGCCTGCGGCCCTCGCGCTACATCGTGACCGACGGCGACCTGGTAATCATGGGCTCGGAGTGCGGCTGCCTGCCGGTGCCCGAGGAGAACATCGTCAAGAAGTGGCGCCTGCAGCCCGGCAAGATGTTCCTCGTCGACCTGGAAAAGGGCCGCATCGTCGACGACAAGACGCTGAAGGATGCGCTCGCCAGCGGTCGGCCGTACGCGGACTGGATCGATCGGATCCGGGTCAAGCTCGACGAGGTGGAGAGCGAGAAGACGCCGCCGCTGAAAAGCCCGGTGGCGCTGCTCGACAGGCAGCAGGCCTTCGGCTACACGCAGGAGGATGTGAAGTTCCTGCTCACGCCGATGGCCGCGAACGGCGAGGAGCCGACCGGCTCGATGGGCAACGATTCGCCGCTTGCCGTGCTGTCGGACCGGAACAAGACCCTGTATCAGTACTTCAAGCAACTCTTCGCGCAGGTCACCAACCCGCCGATCGACCCGATCCGCGAAGAGCTCGTGATGAGCCTGGTGAGCTTCATCGGCCCGAAGCCGAACCTGTTGGGCATCGACGAGATGAACCCGCCGCTGCGCCTCGAGGTTTCGCAGCCGGTGCTCGATTTCTACGAAATGGAGAAGATCCGGCACATCGAGCGCTATACGAACGGCAAGTTCAAGTGCTGCGAGTTGGACATCACTTACCCGGTCGCCTGGGGCAAGGAGGCGATCGAAGCGCGTCTGGCCTCGCTATGTGCGCAGGCGGAGGACGCGGCGCGCGCCGGCACCTCGATCATCGTGATTTCGGATCGCCTCGTCGACGCCGACCGGGTGGCCATACCGGCGCTGCTCGCGCTCTCGGCGGTCCACCAGCACCTGGTCAACAAGGGCTTGCGCACGACGAGCGGCCTCGTGGTCGAGACCGGCAGCGCGCGCGAGGTGCACCACTTTGCGCTGCTCGGCGGCTACGGCGCGGAGGCCGTGCATCCGTACCTGGCGCTCGAGACGCTGCTGGCGATGCATCCCGACGACAGCGCCGCGGCGAGCAAGGCGGTCAAGAATTTCGTCAAGGCCGTCGGCAAGGGCCTGCGCAAGGTGATGTCGAAGATGGGCATCTCGACCTACATGTCCTACACCGGTGCGCAGATCTTTGAGGCGGTGGGCCTACAGAAGGCGCTGGTCGACAAGTACTTCACCGGCACGGCGTCGAGCGTGGAAGGCGTCGGCGTGTTCGAGCTCGCCGAAGAAGCGCTCCGCGTGCACCACACGGCATTCGGTGAAGACCCGGTTCTGGCGCATGCGCTCGAGGCGGGCGGCGAATACGCCTGGCGGGTGCGCGGCGAGGCGCACATGTGGACGCCCGATGCGATTGCCAAGCTGCAGCAGTCGACGCGCAGCAACAGCTATGCGACGTACAGGGATTACGCCGAACTCATAAACGACCAGGCGCGTCGTCACATGACGCTGCGCGGTCTGTTCGAATTCCGCTTCGGCGAGCGCACGTCGGTGCCGATCCAGGAGGTGGAGCCGGCCAAGGAAATCGTCAAGCGTTTTGCGACGGGCGCCATGTCGCTCGGGTCGATCTCGACCGAGGCGCATACCACGCTTGCGATCGCGATGAACCGCATCGGCGGCAAGTCGAACACCGGCGAGGGCGGCGAGGACCGGCGGCGCTTCGCGCCGGTGCAGGCTGGCGAATCGCTGCGCACCCGCCTCGGCGCGGGACGGGTGGAAACCGACATCGAGCTGCGCGAAGGCGACGTCCTCAAGTCGAAGATCAAACAGGTCGCCTCCGGACGATTCGGGGTGACTGCCGAATACCTGTCGAGCGCCCAGCAAATCCAGATCAAGATGGCACAAGGGGCGAAGCCGGGCGAAGGCGGGCAGCTGCCGGGCCGCAAGGTGTCGGAGTACATCGCCGAGTTGCGCTTCTCGACGCCGGGCGTCGAGCTGATCAGCCCGCCGCCGCACCACGATATCTACTCGATCGAGGATCTGGCGCAGCTGATCCACGACCTGAAAAACGCCAATCCCACGGCATCGATCAGCGTCAAGCTGGTCTCCGAGGTCGGCGTCGGCACCGTCGCCGCGGGGGTGTCGAAGGCGAAGTCGGACCATGTGACCATCTCAGGGCACGACGGCGGCACGGGTGCGTCGCCGCTGTCCTCGATCAAGCACGCCGGTACGCCCTGGGAGCTGGGCCTGGCGGAGACGCAGCAGACGCTCGTGCTGAACCGCCTGCGCGGGCGCATCGCGGTGCAGGTCGACGGGCAGATCAAGACCGGGCGCGACGTGGTGATCGGTGCCATCCTCGGAGCAGACGAGTTCGGCTTCGCCACCGCGCCGCTGGTGGTCGAGGGCTGCATCATGATGCGCAAGTGCCATCTCAACACCTGCCCGGTGGGTGTGGCCACGCAGGATCCTGCGCTGCGACGCAAGTTCAGCGGCAAACCCGAGCACGTGGTCAACTATTTCTTCTTCGTCGCCGAGGAAGTGCGCGAGCTGATGGCGCAGCTCGGCGTACGCCGCGTCGACGAGCTGATCGGCCGCACGGATCTGCTCGACATGCGCAAGGGCATTTCGCACTGGAAGGCGAAGGGGCTCGATTTCTCGAGGATCTTCCACATGCCGGAGATGCCGGATGAGGTCGCGCGCCACCACTGCGAGACGCAGGATCACGGACTCGACAAGGCGCTCGACCGGCGTCTGATCGAGCTCGCACAGCCCGCGCTCCAGCGCAGGGAGGCGGTTTCGATCGAAATGCCGATCCGGAACATCAACCGCACGGTCGGCACCATGCTCTCGCACGAGGTCGCCAAGCGTTACGGCCACGAGGGCCTGCCCGACGATACGCTCCACGTGCGCTTCGCGGGATCGGCCGGACAGAGCTTCGGCGCCTTCCTCGCGCGTGGCGTCACGCTGGACCTGATCGGCGACACCAATGACTACTGCGGCAAGGGCCTTTCCGGTGGCCGGATTTCGGTCCAGCCTTCACCCAAGTTCCGTGGCGAGCCGACTGACAACATCATCACGGGTAACGTCGTGCTGTACGGCGCGATCGCGGGCGAGGCCTACTTCCGCGGCGTGGCGGGCGAGCGCTTCGCGGTGCGCAATTCGGGCGCGCATGCCGTCGTCGAGGGGGTGGGGGATCACGGCTGTGAATACATGACCGGCGGTACTGTCGCGGTCCTGGGCAGCGCCGGGCGGAACTTCGCCGCAGGCATGTCGGGCGGGATCGCCTATGTGCTCGATAGCGACGGCGAGTTCCGGCGCTATTGCAATACGGCGATGGTCGATCTCGAGCCGGTGCTTGCCGAGTCCGAGCAGCAGGCCAAGGTGCCGCGCGATCTGTGGCATCTGGGCGAGGCGGACGAGACCATCTTGCGGCGCATGATCGAGAATCATGCGCGGCATACCGGCAGCCGCCGGGCGCAGTCGCTGCTTGACGCATGGCCGGACGCGCGGGCGAAGTTCGTCAAGGTATTTCCGAAGGAATACCGGCGCGCGCTCGGCGAGCTCGCCGCGCACCGCAAGGCCGCTGCATAGCCGGAACGGCGAGCGCGGACCCCTCGGGATTCCGGATCCTTCCGGTACCGCCGGAGCCCGGGGCCCTTCGAAGGAATTACGCAGGCGGATAGGAACGGAAGCGAAACATGGGCAAAGTCACCGGATTTCTCGAGTATCAGCGCCTCGCTGAGGCTGCCGAGCCGATTGAGGAGCGCAAGAAGCACTACCGGGAATTCGTCCTTCACCTGAGCGACGAGGAGGCGAAAGTCCAGGGCGCGCGCTGCATGGATTGCGGCACCCCGTTTTGCATGTCGGGTTGCCCGGTGAACAACGTCATCCCCGACTTCAACGACCTGGTGTTCCGGCAGGATTGGCAGCAGGCGATCGAGACGCTGCATTCGACGAACAATTTCCCGGAATTCACCGGGCGCGTCTGTCCGGCGCCCTGCGAAGAGGCCTGCGTCCTGCGCATCAACAATGATGCGGTTGGCATCAAGTCGATCGAGCACGCGATCATCGACAAGGCATGGGAGGCGGGCTGGGTCGCGCCACAACCGGCCTCGCACAAAACCGGCAAGCGGGTCGCCGTCGTCGGCTCGGGGCCCGCGGGGCTGGCCTGCGCGCAGCAGCTTGCGCGCGCAGGGCACGAAGCCGTGGTGTTCGAGAAGAACGACCGCCCGGGTGGGCTTCTGCGCTACGGTATTCCGGACTTCAAGCTTGAGAAATGGCTGATCGACCGCCGCCTTGCCCAACTGCAGTCCGAGGGCGTCTCGATCCGGACCAATCACGTGGTGGGCGAGGCACCCGTCGGCGCCGGTAACGCGGACGCCGTGGCGCTCGATCCGGCGACGATCATCGATGAATTCGATGCCGTCGTGCTTGCCGGCGGCGCTGAACAGCCACGCGATCTGCCGATCCCCGGGCGCGACCTCGACGGCGTTCACTTCGCCATGCAGTTCCTGCCGTTGCAGAACCGGCGTGTCGCCGGGGACACGGGGGTCAAGGATCTTTGGGCGACCGACAAGCATGTCGTCGTCATTGGCGGCGGCGATACCGGCTCGGACTGTGTCGGCACGTCTAATCGGCATGGCGCAAAATCAGTCACCCAGTTCGAGCTGCTGCCGATGCCGCCGGATCCGGAACGCAACCCGGTATGGCCCTACTGGCCGACGCGGCTGCGCACCTCCTCTTCACACGAGGAAGGCGTTGCGCGCGACTGGTCGGTGGCGACCAAGGAATTCATCGGCGAGAACGGGCGCGTAACAGCGCTCAGGGGCGTGCGCCTGGAATGGAGGGACGGCAAGATGCACGAGATTCTCGACTCGGAGTTCACGCTGCCCGCGGATCTCGTGCTGCTGGCGATGGGGTTCGTCTCCCCGGTTCAGACCCTGCTCGACGCCTTCGGCGTGGCGAAAGATCCCCGCGGCAATGCGCAGGCGACGACCGAGGGCGAAGGCTGTTACGTCACCTCTGCGCCCAAGGTGTTCACCGCGGGTGACATGCGACGTGGCCAATCGCTCGTCGTGTGGGCGATCCGCGAAGGCCGCCAGTGCGCCCGCGCAGTAGACGAATTCCTCATGGGGTCGTCGGAACTGCCGCGCTGAGACACGCGATGGCCGCGCATGCGGGTCCGCGGGTATTCCGCCTGAGCGACGCCGAGCTTGCGGCGATTCGCGCGCATGCCATCACGCGAAAGCATCCTAAGAACACCATCATCGTCAGCGAGGGCGACAGCACCGACGGCTTGTTCATCGTGATCGATGGGCGCGTCAAGGTTTTCGTCAGCGACGAGGACGGGCACGAAGTGGTGCTCGGCACGCACGGACCCGGCGAGTATTTCGGCGAGATGGCGCTCGATGCGGGGCCACGCTCGGCGTCGGTTGTCACCCTCGAGCCCTGCCAGCTGCTTGTCGTGCCGAAAGAGGACTTTCGCGAGTTCGTCGAGCGCAACCCGGCGTTCGCGTCCAGCCTGATCGGCAAGCTCATCGCGCGCGTGCGGGCGCTGACCGACAACGTCAAGAGCCTTGCCCTGATGGACGTCTATGGCCGCTTGGCGCGGCTGCTTCTCGAACTGGCCGAGGAGCGCGATGGCGTACTGATGATCGGCGAGCGGCTCACGCAGCAGGAGATCGCCAGCCGTATCGGCGCCTCGCGCGAGATGGTGAGCCGCATCCTGAAGGACCTGACGACCGGTGGGTACATCACCCAGTCCCGCGCGGGCATCGTGTTACATCGCCGACCCCCGCTGCACTGGTAATTTGCCGCGAATGCTGCATCGCAGCGCCTGCGGCACCGCAAGCGCGAATGTGAATATTCCCGCGCGAGCGTGCGTCACGCTTCACTTCGCCGATCGCGCCCGAAGGCCTACTGTGGAGCCATGGACAACGCGCCTTGGAGAAGACGATGAACGTCCAAGAAACCGTGATGCTGTTGCTGATGACCGTTCCGAGTTGGGTCGTTGCCGCGGCGGCGCTGATCACGCTGCTCTTCGCCGGCGCGTAGAATCGATCCGCTTAGTGTTCAGCCCGGGGCGATGGCGCGCCGGGAAGGGGGAAGAATGAATCGGCGCGACGGCCTCGCGGCTCTGCTCGGCGCGCTCGTAGTCCCGGCCGCTTCGCTCGCCCAGGGCGCGCGAATTCCGAGAATCGGCTACTTGACGCTTGCCCCGCTCGGCGAAAAACCCTCGGGCGACCGGCTGGCGTTTTTGGAGGGGCTGCGCGAGCTGGGCCATGTCGACGGCAAGACCGTCGAGATCGTCTATCGCTCGGGCGAGATGAATCTCGAGATTCTCGGGTTTGCGGCGCAGTCGCTCGTCGAGGCAAAGGTCGATGTCATCGCAGTTGCCGGTACGGTCCCAGCGCTCGCCGCAAAAAAGGCGACCGCGACGATTCCGATCGTCATGATTTTTGCCTCCGAGCCCGTGATCGCCGGCCTGGTTGACGACCTTGCGCGGCCTGGTGGCAACGTCACCGGCGTATCGACGATTCAGACCGAGCTTGATCCCAAGCGGCTCGCGATGCTGAAGGAGATCAAGCCCGACATAAGGCGCGTCGCGGCATTCTGGACGCGCTTTCACCCGTCGCATGAGGCCGAAATTCAGGTCGTCGAAAAAACGGCGCAATCGCTGGGCCTCGTGCTGGAGTCGTACGATGTAACCGATGACCTGCTGGGTGTTCTGCGCACGCTGGGAGCACGCCCGCCCGACGCGGTCTTCGTCCTTTGGGACGTGCGCACGCTCAGCTACCGGCAGTTCATCATTGACTTCGCGTTCAAGCACAAGCTGCCGACGAGCATGCCGCTTGAGCCCTACGTGGTCTCGGGCGGCCTGATGTCCTACGGTCCCAACGTGCGGGCGATCTTCCGGCGTAGCGCCTCGTATGTGCACCGCATCCTGCGCGGCGCAAAGCCGGCCGACCTGCCGGTCGAGCGGCCGGCAAAATTCGACCTCGTGCTGAACATGAGGACCGCCCGTGCTTTGAAGCTTGAGCTGCCGGCGACGCTGACCCTGCTGGCAGACCGAATAGTCGAGTGAATCGCCGGAAGACACTCGCCGCGTTGTTCGCCCTCACCGCAATGCCCGGCTGGCTACGCGCAGAGGGCGCGCGCCGGCCGAAGATCGGCTACCTCGTGCTGGAGTCGATCCGGGAGGCTCCATCCAGGGAGCGGCAGGCCTTTCTCGACGGCCTGCACAGTTTCGGGCTGGTCGCGGGGAAGTCGCTCGACATCGTCTACCGGTCAGCGGAGAACGAGCCGGAATTTCTGCGTCCGATGTGCGAAGAGCTGTTGCGCGAAAACGTCGATGTCCTGGCCACCGTGGGCGCGCTGCCGACGCTGGCCTGCCTGCAGACGACGGGCACGGTGCCGATCGTCTTTCTCGCGGCGGGCGACCCGATTGGCATCGGGGCGGCCGAGTCACTCGCACGCCCTGGTCGCAACGCGACCGGCGTGAGCTACATCCTGAGCGAGCTGGCGGGCAAGCGAATCGAGTTTTTGCGCCTTGCCGTGCCCGCCGCCCGGCGGGTCGCCTTCGTCTGGGACCTGACCAATCGAGAGGCGCAGATCGAGGCGGAGGTTGCGCAGGCCGCGGCGGTGAAGCTCGGCATCCGGACCGACCCGGTGCCGGTCGATTCACAGTCCAGCTTGCACGCGGGCCTCGAGCGCATTGCGCGCGCGCGACCGGATGCGATTTACATGAGCTTCGCCGCAGGCGTGATCGCGCGCAATCGCACGACGATTGCCGAATTCGGCTTGCGGCATCGCCTGCCGGTGGTCTCCGGCTGGACATTCATGACGGAGGCCGGCGGACTGTTGAGCTACTCGCCCGATATCCAGGCGATGTTCCGCCGCAGCGCCTACTATGTGGATCGCATTATCAAGGGCGCAAAACCCGGTGAGCTGCCGATCGAACAGGCGACAAAGATCGAGCTGGTGGTCAATCTCGCGACGGCGCGAAGGCTGGGCATCACGCTGCCGCCCGACATCCTGCTGCACGCCGACCGGGTAATCGAGTGAAGAAGCGCGGCAGCATCTACCGCAAGTACGTCGTTCTGGTCGTCGCACTGGTCGGCGGCGCGCTGCTGGTGAGCGGGCTCGCCAGCATGTACCGCACCTATGTCGAGACGCGGGCCGCACTGCTTGCGGTCGAGCGCGAGCACGCGGTCTCCGCCTCAATCCGGATCGAGAATTTCGTCGAGAACATCGAGCGGCAGATCGGCTGGACGTCGCTGCCGCAGGTCGTGGCGAATGCCAATAAGCTCGAAACGCGGCGGTTCGACTACATCAAGCTCCTGCGTCAGGTGAAGGAGATCACCGAGGCGACCTACATCGACGCGCAGGGCCAGGAGCAGGTGCGCGAGTCGCGCATCGGGATGTCCGCCTACGGCAGTGGCGCGGACCTGAGCGATGACCCGCGGTTCAAGGCCGCAAGCACCGGGCAGACCTATTTCGGCCCGGTCATCTTCCGCAAGGAGACCGAGCCGTACATGGCGATCGCCGTGCCGATCGACAAGTATGCCGGTGGCGGAGTGACCGCAGTCGACGTCAACCTGAAATTCATGTGGGAGGTGATCCAGCGCATCCGGGTCGGCAAGACGGGCTTTGCCTACGTCGTCGACCGGCGGGGGCGCCTGATCGCACATCCCGATATCAGCCTGGTGCTGCAGAAGACGGATCTGTCTTCGCTGCCGCAGGTGGGGGCAGCGCTTCCGCGGGAGGGCGTCGCGGCAAGCGCCGTGCCGCGCGTCAGCGAAGCACGTGACCTTGCCGGCAAGCCGGTGCTGACGGCTTCGGCGCGCATCGAGTCGCTCGGCTGGACGGTGTTCGTCGAGCAATCGGCCGACGAGGCCTACCGGCCGTTGTACGCCTCGTTGCTGCGCACTGGCGGCCTGCTCATTGCCGGCCTGCTGCTCGCGATGATCGCCGGCTTCATCTTCGCGCGCCGCATGGTCGAGCCAATCCGCGCGCTGCAGGCGGGTGCGGACGCGCTCGGCGAAGGTGACCTTGCGCGGCGCATCGAGGTGCGCACCGGGGACGAGCTCGAAGCACTCGGCGAGCGTTTCAACGAGATGGCCAGCAAGCTCGCCGCCTCCTACGCGGGGCTCGAGCGCAAGGTCGAGGAACGCACGCAGGAGCTTCAGGAGACGCTCGGGCGGCAAACCGCAACCAGCGAGGTGCTGCGCGCGATCAGTGGTTCGCCGACCGACACGGCGCCGGTGTTCGATGTGATCCTGCACCGCGTGGTGGCGCTGTGTGAGGCGGGCGTCGCCGTGCTCCTGATGTACGACGGCGACCTGCTGCGGCCGGTGGCCGGCGTGAACGTGGTGCCCGAGCTGTTCGAAAAGCTGCGCGCTGCCGAGCTGCGCCCGGCGCCGTGGAACCCGACGCTGCTTGCGGCGCTCGAGCGGCGTACGGTGCATGCGAGCGATATTCTGGACTTCCCGGAGTTCCGACCGCTGACGGGCGGCACGATGACGCGCGACGATCCCTGGCGCACGGCGCTTGCCGTGCCGCTGCTGCGCGAAGGCACACTCACCGGGGTCATCACTGCGTGGCGCAAGGCCGTGCGGCCGTTCACCGAGAAGCAGATCGAACTGGTGTCGACCTTCGCCGACCAGGCGGTGATCGCGATCGAGAACGTACGCCTGTTCAACGAGACCACCGAGGCGCTTGAGCAGCAGACCGCCACCGCCGAGATTCTGCGCGCGATCTCGGCCTCGCCGAGCGACGTCGCGCCGGTGTTCGAGGCGATCCTCGACAGCGCCACGCGCTTGTGCGACAGCCCGCTCTCCGCGGTATTCCGTTACGAAGGCGAGGTCGTCCATCTGGTCGCGCACCGCAACTGGCCGCCCTCCGCAATTGCGGAAATGAAGAAGTACTACCCGGGGCCACCGAACTCGAAGATGATGAGTGGGCGCACGATTCTCTCCGGGGTGCTGCAGCACGAGGACGACACGCACGCCGATTCGGGCTACGACCAGAGGGTGGCGCACAGCGGAGGCTGGCGGCGCATGCTCGGTGTGCCGATCAAGCGCGGCGCCAGGGTTCTCGGTGCTGTCATCGTGGGTTGGCCGACACCGGGCAAGACGCCCGAGCGGCAGATGCGGCTGCTCGAAACCTTCGCCGAGCAGGCGGCGATCGCGATCGAGAACGTGCGCCTGTTCAACGAGACCAAGGAGGCGCTCGAGCAGCAGCAGGCCTCGGCCGAGGTCCTCGGCGTCATCAGCAGCTCGGTGGCCGATACCCAGCCGGTGTTCGACAAGGTGACGGAAAGCTGCCAGCGGCTGTTTGCAGGTCTCAACGTCGGCATCAACGTGGTGCGTGACGATGGCCAGCTTTACCTCGCCGCCTTCTCGGGGCCTGCGCGGGAGGCCCTCGAGGGTGTTTTTCCGGTACCGCTCAGCCGGGACTCGGGGTCGGGCGCGGCGATCCTGCAGCGCCAGGTGCTGCACTACCCGGACGTCGAGGCGGTGGATGTGCCCGAGTTTGCGCGGCGCGGGTCACGTGCGGCCGGAAACCGGGCAGTGATCTTTGCGCCGATCCTGTGGGAGGGCAAAGGCATCGGCGCGATTCACGTCGGGCGGGCACGCACGGGCCCGTTTTCCGACAAGGAGATCGCGCTGCTCAGGCATTTCGCCGACCAGACCGCGATCGCGATCCAGAACGCGCGCCTGTTCCGCGAGATCGAGGACAAGAGCCGGCAGCTCGAGATCGCCAACAAGCACAAGTCGGACTTTCTCGCCAACATGTCGCATGAGCTGCGTACGCCGCTCAACGCGATCATCGGCTTCTCGGAAGTGCTGACCGAGAAAATGTTCGGCGAAGTGAACGAGAAGCAGCTCGACTACCTGCAGGACATCCATTCCTCCGGCAAGCACCTGCTCTCGCTGATCAACGACATTCTCGACCTGTCGAAAATCGAGGCCGGGCGGATGGAGCTCGATCTGGTTCAAGTCAACGTGCCCGATACGCTGTCGAGCGCGCTGACGCTGGTGCGCGAGCGCGCACAGAACCACGGTATCCAGCTCGCGCTCGAGATCGACCCGAAAGTCGGCGTCATCGAGGCCGATGAGCGCAAGGTGAAGCAGGTCGTGCTGAACCTGCTGTCGAACGCGGTCAAATTCACGCCAGACGGAGGCCGGATCGCGATGCGTGCGACACTCGATACGGACCATGTGGCAGTTGCGGTTCATGACACCGGCATCGGCATCGCGCCAGAGGACCAGGACGCGGTGTTCGAGGAGTTCAAGCAGGTCGGGCGCGACTACACCAAGAAAGCCGAGGGTACGGGTCTCGGCCTTGCCCTCACCAAGCGCATCGTCGAGTTGCACGGCGGACGCATCTGGCTCGAAAGCGCGCCGGGCAAGGGCTCGACCTTCACGTTTACACTTCCGCTGACCCAGGAGAAGGGGGCGCCATGAGCGTAGTCCTGATCGTCGAAGACAACGACAAAAACATGAAGCTCGCGCGCGACGTGCTGCAGGCCAAGGGGTATTCGACGCTCGAGGCAGTGACCGGCGAGGACGGCGTGCGGATCGCCAAAGAGCAGTGCCCCGATCTCGTGTTGATGGATATCCAGCTGCCGGGCATCAGCGGCATCGATGCACTCAAGGCGCTGAGGAGCGATGCGCAGACCGCGAAGATCCCGGTTGCGGCGCTGACCGCCTCGGTGACGCCGACCGACCGCTCGCAGATCGCGGCGGCAGGGTTCGACGCGTTCCTTTCGAAGCCGATCAATTTGAAGGAATTCCTCGAGACGGTAAAACGCCTGACGGAGGGTGAGCGCGCGTGAGTCACAAGGTTCTCGTGGTCGACGACACACCGGCGAACGTCAAGCTGCTCGCTGACCTGCTCAAGGTCAAGGGCTATGAGGTGGCGACGGCGGCGAACGGCGAGGAGGGGCTCGCCAAGGTCGCCGCCGAGCACCCGGACATCGTGCTGCTCGACATCATGATGCCGGGCATGTCGGGCTATGACGTGTGCCGCACGATTCGCGCAAACCCAGCCACCGCGCTGCTGCCGGTGGTGCTGGTGACCTCGCTCGACCCCAACCAGGAGCGGGTGAAGGGCATGGAGGCAGGGGCCGACGATTTTCTGCAGAAGCCGATCAACCAGCAGGAACTGTTCGCGCGCGTGAAGTCGCTGTTGCGCGTAAAGTCGCTGCAGGACGAGGTGAAGCAGCAGGCGGAGAAGCTCGCCGAGTGGAACGCGATGCTCGAGGCGAGGGTGAAAGAGCAGGTGGATCAGCTCGAGCGTCTCGGACGGCTGAAAAACTTCTTCTCGCCGCAGCTCGGTGAAGCGATTCTTGCCGGCGGCGGCGAAGATCTGCTGAAGACGCACCGCCGCGAGGTGAACGTCGTGTTTCTCGATCTGCGCAGGTTCACCGCCTTCATCGATAACGCAGAGCCGGAGGAGGTGATGGAGCTGCTGCGTGAGTACCACGCCGCAATGGGCAAGCTGGTGCTGGCGCACGGCGGTACGCTCGAGCGCTTCGCCGGCGATGGCATGATGATCTTCTTCAACGACCCCGTGCCGATGGACAAGCCCGCCGAGTTGGCGGTGAAGATGGCGCTCGAGATGCAGCAGGCATTCCTGCCGATCGGGCAAAAATGGACCAAGCGCGGCTACGATCTCGGACTCGGCATCGGCATCGCGCAGGGTTATGCGACCTGCGGCGCGATCGGCTTCGAAGGGCGCTGGGACTATGCGGCAATCGGCAATGCGACCAACCTGGCCGCGCGTCTGTGTGCCGAGGCCGCGGGCGGCGAGATTCTGATCGATCGCAAGACGATGGCCGCAGTGGACGGTGCGTTCCAGTTCGCCGAGGCGGGGCCGTTCGAGCTCAAGGGCTACAGTCAGCCGGTACCGGCCTATCGCGTGACCGAGTAACCGTCCCACATGGAACCGGGAGGGCTGCGATGCAACTGACAAGCATGCTAAAGTGCAGTGCGTTGATCGCCGGATGTCTGCTCGTCGTATCGGCGACTGCAGACGAGCGCACGGTACTGTTCACCATTCCGAAAATGAGCTCGGCGGAATGTCAGGTTGTGGTCACCGGCGCGCTTAAGGGCGTCGAAGGCGTGCGCAAGGTTTCGGCGGCGTATTCGACCAAGAGCGCCTATGTGACCTACGAGGACCGGAAAACGAATCTCGAGGCTTTGAAAAAGGCGACCGCGCGCGAAGGCTATCCGGTCTCCGACACGGTCGAGACGCGCAGGCAGTGAAGCTGTCGGCCGCCATCGGCATCTGGCTCGCCGCGACGCTTGCCGGCACCTCGGTGCCGTCGACCGCGCTCGCGCAGGGCGCTCAGCGGTTGGCGTTCTTCACGTCGAGCGAAACGCCGACGGCGATACGCCAGCGCGACGCCCTGCTGGAAGGCCTGCGCGGACAGGGCATCGTGCCGGGAAAGGATCTGCGGCTGATCGAGGTCATCGCCGATCACGATTTTCGTCGATTGCCCGAGCTGGCGACGAAGCTGATGGAACAGAATCCGGACGTGATTGTGACGGCGTATGCCGGGGCGACGCTCGCCGCGATGCACGTCGCCGGCGATACGCCGGTGGTGTTCGCCGCGGTGAGCGGCCCGGTAGGCAACGGCATGGTGAAGAGTCTGGCGCATCCAGGCGGCAGCGCGACCGGGGTGGCGACGAACTATGCGGGCCTGGGCGGCAAGCGGCTCGAGTTGCTGAAGGACGCGTTTCCCAGCGTCTCCCGCGTCGCGCTGCTTTACCAGGAGAAGTACGCCTCGGCCTGCGAGCTCGAAATCAGCGAGGTCGTGGCAGCTGCGGGGCAGCTCGGGCTCGAGATAAAGCATTTCTCGGTCGTCGGGGGAGGTGCGCTCGGCGACGCGTTCAAGCGCATGAAGGCGCAGGGCGCGAATGCACTGTACGTGCCGACCTCGCCAATCAGCGCGTACATGCCGACGATCGTCCTGCTGGCGCGAAAGCATGGGCTGCCGGCGATATACGACAACCAGCGCTACGTCGAGGAGGGTGCCTTGATGTCCTTCGGCGCCGACGAAGCCGAAAGCTTCCGTCGTGCGGCACGGTACGTGGCGCGCATCCTGCGCGGCGCGAAACCGGGCGCGATGCCGGTCGAGGTGCTCGAGCGCGTGCGCCTCATCATCAACCTCAAGGAGGTGCGCGCGCGCAACATCGAGCTTCCGCCGTCGATCATGACGCGGGCGGACGCGTTCGTCGAGTAAGGCCTGCGGCGCGCGTCAGGCGGCCTGCGCGCGCCAGCCCTCGAGCGCCTGCAGGTACTCGTCGGGCCGTTCCACCAGGATCTTCGGTCGGCCGGCGAAAACCTCGCCGCTTTCCGCATCGAGACAGATTTCCTCGCCTTCGGCAACGAAGGTGCTGCCGACGCGCAGCGCGCGGCGGACGGGGTCGACCGAAAGCGCGCCGCAACCGACGACGCAGGGCTTGCCGAGCTGACGGGCGACCACCGCCGCATGCGCGGTGCGGCTGCCGCGTACGGTGAGTACCCCGGCGCAGTTGGCGATGGCGCCGATATCCTCGGTCGACAGGTCTTCGCGCACCAGGATCACCGGCACCGCGCGCCGCCCGAGCCGCTGCGCGGCGGCGGCGTCCAATGCCACCCGCCCTGCGGCAACGCCGAGCCCCGCCGGGATGCCAAGCGAGAGCGGCACGAGGCCTTCGCGCGCCGCGATGCGCACGCGCTGGATCGATCCGAGATCCAGATCGGCGACGCGTTCCAGCGCTTCCCGCGGCGTGATCAAGCCGGCGTGGGCAAGCTCGACCGCGATACGCAATGCAGCCCAGGGCGTGCGCTTGCCCGTGCGCGTCTGCAGCAGGTAGAGGCGTGCGTCCTGCACGGTGAACTCGAACTCCTGGACGTCGCGGAATTCCTGCTCGAGCGCGCGCCGCGTCTCGGCGAGATTCGCGGCCACCGCGGGCAGCACGCGCGTCATGCGCTCGGCGTCGCCGCCGGTGCTGCGACCGGAGACCACATCCTCGCCCTGACTGTTGAACAGGAAGTCGACGTAGAGCCGGTTCTCTCCGGTCGTCGGGTCGCGCGTGAACGCCACGCCGGCGCCCGAGGTGCCGCCCGCGTTGCCGAATACCATGCGCTGCACGGTGACCGCGGTGCCGACATCGCCGTCGATCGCGTTCTGGCGTCGGTATTCGACCGCACGCGCGCTCATCCAGGACTGGAACACTGCGCCGACCGCGGCCTCGAGCTGCTCGTAGGGGTCCTGCGGGAACGCGCGACCGACGTGCTCGGCGTAGATCTCGAGGTAGCCCTGGGTAAGCGACTGCAAGGCGCGGAAATCAAGCTCGCGCGCTGCTCTGACGCCCTCGCGCGCGAGCTGCCGCTCGAGCGCGTCGCGAAACGGCGCGGGATCGACCTGATGTACGACTTCCGCGAACTGCTGCACCAGCCGGCGATACGAGTCCCAGGCCAGGCGCGGGTTTCCCGTCAGCCGCAGCAGGCCGCGCAGGGTGGCGTCGCACAGGCCGATGTCGAGCAGCGTGTCCATCATTCCCGGCATCGACACCGGCGCGCCCGAGCGCACCGAGACGAGCAGCGGCCGCCGCGGCGAGCCGAATCCGAGGCCGCTGGCCTGCTCGATGCCGGCGAGCGCGTCGCGCAACAGGTTGCGCAGCGTGGCGCGCGTGGCCTCGACATCGGTGAACCAGGCCCTGCAGGTCGCCGTGCCGAGCACGAAGGCCTCCGGTACGGCAAGGCCGAGGCGCGCGAGGCGCAGCAGGTTATGCGCCTTGAAGCCGATGTCCTCGGGAACGGCGAGCGCCGCATGCGGCGCGATGCTGTAGAGGTGCTGGGCCGCGCTCATGCCGCCATCACCTCATTCAGCACATGGTCGCGCAGCATCAGCGCGGCGTGCATCAGCGCGTCCGCCGCCGCTTCCAGGTTGCGGGAGATTTCCGCCAGCACGAACAGCGCGCGCGGCTCGCCGGTACCGCTCAACGCGGCGGTTTTCACCTTGCGGTTCGCGTCGTCGCTCTGTCGTTCGATCTGCACGATGCGATGCACCGACTCGAAAAAGTCCTGCACATCGCCGCGCGGCACGCCGCGCCGCACCACGCGCGCCGCCTCGACCGCCTTGATGTACTCCTGCGCGCCTTCGACAACCTGGCCGGCGAGTTCGGTGAGCGCTTCGACGGCCTCGTCGGCATGGGCATCCGCGCTGGCTGCTTCGCGCAGCAGCGTGAGGTGGAACGCTGCATCCTCCAGCTCGTCGGCAATGTCGTCGCTCGATTCGACGATGCGGCACACGCTCGCGGCCTGCTCGTTGTGCTGCGCCAGGTCGCGTGCGAGGTTGACCACGCCGTCGGCGAGGTGCTCCCAGCGCTTGGCACGCTCGGCGTTGCGTGCAAAACGCTCGACGGCGCCCGGCAGCTTCGCGTTCAGCAGGCAGTCGCGCACGCCGCTCGCGATTTCGAGCGTCAGCGCCATCTGCTCGGAGGCATGGTCCAGCGCCGTCTGCTGAACCGAATGCATGCGGCCGAACAGCTCGCCGCGCAGCTCATCGAGCACCAGGCTCACCGGCTGGCCGGCGACCAGCATCTCCGCCGAGATGCGCAGCGCGAAACGCAGGAATTCCACGGCCCCGTCGCGTCCCAGCACGTCGTCGAGGCGTGCGCCGAACGCGGTCGGTGCCTTGCCGAGCGAGGCCAGTGCGTCGAACACCGCCTGCTCGGCGCCGATGCGCAGGAACGCCATGTGGCCGACATCGTTCTCGGCCGCCCAGCGCAGCAACTTGAGAGCTTCGTTCTTGCGTACCAGCATGCGCAGGCGCTTGCGTGCCCGGTTCCAGTCGATGAGGAAAACGAGCCGCGAGCCGAGCCAGGCGAGGTAGGCATCGAGCTCGTCAGACGACGCGGCGCGTAAACGGCCGAACGCCAGGTGATAGACCCCGTCCTCGAAACCGGCGTCGCTCTTCGAGCGGGTGTCGTTCCAGTCGACGTTCCAGCGCTTGAGCAGGCTCTGCAGGAACATCAGCCGCGGCAAGTGGACGTCGGTGTAGATCAGCGTTGCGTCCAGCCCCTCGACATGCACTACCAGGACATGCGCGTCGGTCGTGCCGATGTCGTTCTGCAGCACCAGGCGGTGCGCCGCGCGCGTTGCCGTCGTCGCGAGTCCCGGGTGGTCGAATTTGAGCGCGCGTGTTGCGTTGACCCCGCGCATGAACGCGGCGACGCGCGGTGCGTCGCCGGCATCGAGCCCGTAGGCCAGCGCGCCGTCGATATTCTCCGACGCGATCGAGGCCTGCAGGGCGTTCAGCCCCTTGTGCAGATCCATCACCAGCAGGTGCAGGCTGCCGCCCACGGCGGCTGCATCGCGCGCACCGCGGGTCATGCGCGCGATCGCGCTGGCGTCGGCAAGCCCGTCGACCAGCCAGGGATCGGCGAGGCAGGCGGCAAGCCGGTCGGCCCAGGCGGGGGTGCGCGGATCAGCCGTCGCCTCGAACGGCGCCAGCATTTCGTGCATCGCGGTCTTGATGCGCGCCGCGACGGTGGCTGCGTGCGGCAGCCGGTATCGCCCCGGCCCGGCCGTCACCGCCCCGCCGATGAGTTCGTCGAGCGCCGAGTCGGGTTCGCCAGCGGAGGCGCGCTCTCCCTTGAGGTCGGGTCGCTCCGCCTCGGGCTGCTCGACGTGCGCGACCGCGAGTTGCAGCAGGCTGAAGTAGTACTTGACGCGGTCGTTGGCGGCGAGCGCGGCATTGATCAGCCCGGGCAGCAGCAGGCGCTGCTCGCCCAGCACGTCGAGAATCCGATCCTTCTGCGGCATGGAAATTCACTATGCGCGCCGGGCAGTTAGGCGCGTTGACGGAGGTCAAACTGCTAGAATTCGCAGCGTCCTCCTGTCATGAACGCGCAACGCTTTTATCGCCTCTGCCATGTCTCTTGACATCGTCGTCCTCGCCGCCGGGCAGGGCAAGCGCATGCACTCGCCGCTGCCCAAGGTGCTGCACAAAGTGGCCGGGCGACCGATGCTCGCGCACGTGCTGGACGCTGCACGCACGCTCTCGCCACGGCGCATCATCGTCGTGCACGGCCACGGTGGCGATCTGGTGCGCTCGACGTTCGCGGCGATGGACATCACCTGGGTCGAGCAGACCGAGCAGCTCGGCACGGGCCACGCACTCATGCAGGCGCTGCCGGGCGTCAAGCCGCGCGATGACGTCCTCGTGCTGTATGGCGACGTGCCCCTGATCCGCGCCGAGACGCTGCATGCGCTGGTTGAAGCCCGGGATTCCGGCCTCGCCATTCTTACCGCGGAGCTCGCCGACCCATCGGGCTATGGACGCATCGTGCGCGACGCGCAGGGCAGCGTGACGCGCATCGTCGAGGAAAAGGATGCCAGCGCAGACGAGCGCGCGCTGCACGAGGTGAACGTCGGTTTCCTGGTCGCCCAGGCGGGACGACTCGCAAGCTGGCTCGCCAGAGTCAAGAATCGCAATGTCCAGGAGGAGTACTACCTGACCGACGTGGTTCAGCTCGCCGTGGCCGAAGGCGTGCGCGTTGCCTCGCGCCAGCCGAAGGATGCGTGGGAGGTGCGGGGCGTCAACTCGCGTCACGAGCTGGCGCTTGTCGAGCGCGCCTACCAGAACGCGACCGCGAAGCGTCTGCTGGAGTCCGGCGTGACGCTCGCTGACCTGTGGCGTATCGACGTGCGCGGCGACCTGCGCTGCGGAACCGACGTGTCGATCGACGTCAATTGCGTATTCGAGGGCAAGGTCACGCTCGGCGACCGGGTGCGCATTGGGCCGAACTGCGTGCTGCGCAACGTCACGATCGCCGCGGACACCGAGGTTCACGCGTTCTCGCACCTCGACGAAGCGCAGATCGGGGCGCGCTGCCGGGTTGGGCCTTATGCGCGCCTGCGCCCCGGCGCGACGCTGGCCGAGGACGTGCACGTCGGCAATTTCGTCGAGATCAAGGCGAGCCGTCTCGGCGCGCACTCCAAGGCGAACCACCTGAGCTACGTCGGTGATGCCGAGGTCGGGCGGAGCGTCAATATCGGCGCGGGCACCATCACCTGCAACTACGACGGCGCGGCCAAACACCGTACGGTCATCGGCGACGAGTGCTTCATCGGCTCGGATGCCACCCTGGTCGCGCCGGTGACGCTGGCACGCGGCTCGTACATCGGCGCCGGCTCGACGATCAGCAAGGACACGCCGCCGGATCAGCTCACCGTGGCGCGTGCCAAGCAGGTCACGGTGCGCGGCTGGAAGCCGCCGCGCAAGAAATAGCACGATGTGCGGCATCGTCGGCGCGGCGGCCGGGCGCGACATCGTACCGATCCTGGTCGAAGGGTTGCGGCGCCTCGAGTACCGCGGCTACGACTCGGCGGGCGTGGCCGTGCTGAACGGCGCTGCACAGCCCGCGCTCGAGCGCGTCCGCGCTGCGGGCCGGGTGGCCGAGCTGGCGGAGAGGATCCGGGAGAAGGGCGTGCACAGCGCGACGGGCATCGCACACACCCGCTGGGCGACGCACGGCGCGCCGACCGAAGCGAACGCGCATCCGCATGTCTCGGGTGGGCTCGCCGTGGTGCATAACGGCATCATCGAAAACCACGCTGCGCTGCGCACGCGGCTGAAGGCTGCGGGTTTCGTCTTCGTTTCGGAAACCGACACCGAGGTTATCGCGCACCTCGTGGCGCATCAGCGCCGTTCGAGCGCGGACCTGCTTACAGCCGTGGCGCAGGCGGTCGCCGAGCTGCAGGGCGCGTTCGCGATCGCGCTCGTCTCGACCGACGACCCTGGGGCGGTTGTGCTGGCGCGCAAGGGGGCGCCGCTGTTGCTCGGTCTCGGTGAGGGCGAGAACTTCGCCGCCTCCGACGTCTCCGCGCTGCTGCAGGTAACGCGGCGTATCGTCTACCTCGAGGAAGGCGATTGCGCGGAGATTCGCACGGCGGGCGTGCGCATGCTCGATGCCGGAGGCCGGCCGGTGGAGCGCAAGGTCCATCTCTCGGACCTGAGCGCGGACGCCGTGGATCTCGGCCCTTACCGGCACTACATGCAGAAGGAGATCTTCGAGCAGCCCGGCGCGCTCGCGAACACACTGGAGATCGTGCAGGGAACCGCCTCGGTCCAGGCGGGGCTCTTCGGTGGCGAAGCGGAAGATCTGCTGCGTGATGCACGCCGGGTGCAGATCATCGCCTGCGGCACGAGCTACCACGCGGGCCTGGTCGCCGGCTACTGGATCGAAACCCTCGCGCGTCTGCCGGTGCGCGTCGATTTCGCGAGCGAATTTCGCTACCGCGACGTCGTGCTCGACGCGAGCGATCTCGTGGTCACCATCTCCCAGTCGGGCGAGACGGCCGATACGCTCGCGGCGCTCGAGTACGTCAAGTCGCTCGGCTGCGAACGCACGCTGACGATCTGCAACGTGCCGGAGAGTTCGCTGCTGCGCGCATCGCGGCTGCGCTTTCTCACCCGTGCCGGGCCCGAGATCGGCGTCGCCTCGACCAAAGCGTTCACCACCCAGCTCGCCGCGCTCTACCTGCTTGCGCTGGTCATCGCCCGACTGAGGGGGCGCCTGGGCGAGGCCGATGCAGCGCGCGCGCTCGCGGCGCTGCGCCACCTGCCGGCGGCGCTGCAGCACGTGCTGTCGGTCGAGGATGCCGTGGCGCGCTGGGCGAAACGCTTCGCCGCGAAGCAGCACGCGCTGTTTCTCGGCCGTGGCGTGCACTATCCGATCGCGATGGAGGGCGCGCTCAAGCTGAAGGAGATTTCCTACATCCACGCCGAAGCCTATGCGGCGGGTGAGCTCAAGCACGGCCCGCTCGCGCTGGTCGACCGCGACATGCCGGTGGTCGCGGTTGCGCCTGGCGACGCGCTGCTCGAGAAGCTGAAATCCAACCTGCAGGAAGTGCGCGCCCGTGGCGGCGAGCTGTTCGTCTTCGCCGACCAGAATTCCGGCATCGAGCCTGCCGAAGGCGTCAACGTGATCACCCTGTCCGACCATGCCGGGCCGCTCTCACCCATCCTGCACGTGGTACCCCTGCAATTGCTTGCCTACCACGCCGCCCTGGCGCGCGGCACCGATGTCGACAAACCGCGCAATCTCGCTAAATCCGTCACTGTGGAGTAACGCATGAACCGCGTGTCCATTCTCGTTGCGCTCGCTGGCTTCACATTTTCTGCCTTCGCGCAGCACGACGCCTTCCCCTTCGGCGAGCCGAAGGCCGGTGCCAAGCTGTTCGAGGCCAAATGCACCGATTGTCACCTGCGCATGTTCGGCGAGGTGCCGAAGGCCTTCACGCGCGAGAACCGCAAGACCAAGGATGCGCCATCGCTGCTTGCCTGGGTGCAGCGCTGCAACAACGCCAACAAAGCGGGCTTGAACCGCGAGGAAGAGGAACACCTCGCCGCCTACTTGAACGACGCGTTCTACAAGTTCAAGTAGCGCGCGCCAGCGCGGGCGAGCGGCGCGATGCCGATCAGCCCGGCAATCGGACCCGGCAGCAGCAGCCAGGCGATCTTGGCGTCGAGCGACGGGAAGCTCGCCGATGCCACGCCGATGGCCAGCACCGTAATGAAAAAGCCGATGCTGTTCTGGATTGCGAGCGCCGATCCGACAAGCTCGGGTGGGCAGGCGCGCGCGGACAGGGCGGAGAACTGCGGCGAGTCGGCCACCACCATGAATCCCCAGAAGACGAGCACGCCGAGCAGCAGTTCCGCCGGCAGGGCCTGCAGCAGCGGATAGGCGAGGCAGGCGAGGCCCGAGCCGGCAAGCGCCACGGCCGCGACGCGCGCGCTGCCGATGCGGCGGCTCAGTGCGCCGCCGACGACACAGCCGACGCCGCCGGTGCCGATGATGATGAACGCCCACAGCGGGACGTCGAGCGCCTGACCGCCGCCGCGCGCGGCGATCGCCGCCAGCAAAAACGGTGTCAGCGTCCAGAACGCGTACAGCTCCCACATGTGGCCGAAGTAGCCGAATGCCGATGCGCGAAACGCGGGAATGCGAAACGCGGCGCGCACGGCGCCGAAGCGAATGCCTGCGCCTTTCCCGGAGGCCCTGAAGTGTGGCCCGTCGCCGAGCCCGAGCACCATTGCGGCGCCGAGCAGGGCGAGCGCCGAGCTCGCCAGCACGACGTGGCTCCATGGCCAGTCGCTGCCGGTCGCGCGCACGAAGTGCGGCAGCGCGGTGCCGACGGTGAGCATCCCGACCAGCCAGCCGAGGACCTCGCCGGCGCGCTGCGGCGCCCAGCCGACAACCAGCTTCATGCCCAGCGGATACACGCCCGCGAGCGCAATGCCCGTCAGGAAACGATAGACACTGGCGTCGGCGAGCCCGGTCGCGAGCAGCGCGAAGGCCGCATTCGATGCGGCGCCGAAGGCGGCGCAGACGGCGACGATACGACTGGCCGGGAAACGGTCGGCGAGCCCGGAAAACGCGAAGCCGAAGGTGCCGGCGATGAATCCGAGCTGCACCGCGTTGGTGAGCAGTCCGATGTCGCCGGTCGACAGTCCCCATTCGCGAACCAGCGAGTCCGCGGCCGCGTTGGCGCTGAACCAGAGCGAGGTGCCGAACAGCTGCGCGAGGACGATGAGCGGAACGGCCAGACGCGCCATGCGCGCACCATAACCGAAGTTCGCGCCGCCCGTCGCGCGGGGTGGCGCGCGCGCCGCTTTACGGCACGACGGCGGTCGCCTCGAGCTCGATCTTGCCCGGGCTGTCGAGCAGATCGGAGACGAAGATCATGCTCATGCAGGGAAAGTGCTTGCCCATGAGGTCCTTCCACACCCGGCCGAGGTCCTTGCGCGCGGCGAGATAGGCCGGCTTGTCGCAGCAAAACGCGGTGATGCGACAGATGTGCTCGGGCTTGCCGCCGGCTTCCGCCAACACGGCGAGCACGTTCTTCAGCGCCTGCTCGAACTGCGGTGCGAGCGCTTCGGAGTGGAATTTCTGCTCGGCGTCCCAGCCGACCTGGCCGGCGATGAAGACCAGCTTGCCGCCGGAGACCGCGATGCCGTTGGCGTAGCCGATGGCCGGCGCCCAGCCCTTGGGATGCAGGATGTCCATGCCAGCTCTCCTTGTGCGCTTGTCTGCCTGCCTGTGTTTCAGTCGTTTACGTTGGGCGGATCGAGATCGACGTCCCAGCCCTTTTCCGGCTTCGGCACGCGCGCCAGCCAGGCTTTCACCAGCTCGACGTGCTCGCGTTCCTCCTCCGCCATTTCGTGCGCCGCATCGAGCACGGCACGCGGCAAATCGCGCCGCGCGAGCGCCGCGAAAAACTGCGCCGCGCGCTCCTCGTTGCGCAGCGCGATCTGCAGCGCATGATACGGCTGCATGAGGTAATGCAGGTCGTTGGTCTCCCCGGTCTCCGGACCTTCGAGCCCTTCCCAGCGGAACGGCTCCAGGTCGGTGGGCGGCGTTTGCCAGCCCATCTGCTCGAGAATCTTGGTGGCGTGCAGCTTCTCGATGCCGGCCAGCTTGCGGAACAGCTGGGCCACCTCACGGTTGTTGGCGATTTCCATCTGGTCGGCGAATTCGGCGTAGCGGGTCGACGCCTCCAGCTCCATCGCATAGGCCCGCTTCATGAACTGGGCAAATTCTTCCTTTGCGGTCGCCGTGTGTGCAAGCCGCCGCTTCGTGGTTTTCTGCGCTGCCTTGGTTTTGCGCTTGGCCGTCATAGCGCGAACTCCTTCTCCAGTTCGGTGGGCGAGACACGCGGCGCCTCTGCGGGACGGTAGGGCGTGCGGTTGCCGGCGTAGAGGATGCCGATGTTGAACCCGTCGTCCGTCATGAGACGGCGTGCCGCGCGCGCGGGGTCGTCGGTCGGCGCGACCGCAGCCGGATGCGCCATTGTTTTCCAGTCGCGCTGCTCGGGACGGAAGGTCACGCAGGGCGAGAGCACCTCGATGAACGAGAAGCCCGGCGTGCGGATCGCCTCGACGATGAGGTCGGCGCAGCCGTTCGGGTCGCCCGAAAACGCGCGGGCAATGAAGTTGGCGCCCGAGGCGAGCGCGATAACCAGCGGAT
>LJTQ01000195.1 GCA_001303445.1 Betaproteobacteria bacterium SG8_39
CGGGCGATCGCTGGGGCCTGCCCGCGCTCGCGCTCGCGCTCATCGTGCTGGGCGGCGTCTTGACTGCCGCACGCCGGCTGCGCCGCGCCGCGCGGCGGCTGCGTGAAGCAGGCTGAACCCGGCGGCGCATCGCCATGCTGTTCGAAAACCCCCTGCAAAGCCCATTGTTCCTGCCGACGCTGCTGCGCTGGGCGATTCTGTTCGGCGTGGCGCTGGCGGTTCTGCTGCTGCTGCGCCGGCGCGCCGGCGCAGCCGCCGATCCCGCGCTCCTGCTGCGCTGGCGCACCTGGGCGTTCATCGCGCCGATCTATCTGTTCGGCGTGCTCGGTGGCGTGGTACCCACCGCCCTGCTCGTCATGGCGCTCACGGTGCAGGGGCTGCGCGAGTACGCGCAGCTGGTCGACCTGTCGCCCGCATACCGGCGCATGCTGCTGGTCATGGGTCTCGCGGTCGCACCGGTCGCTGCCGTCTCCGTGGAAGGCACCTACCTGCTCGCGCCGCTGCTGCTGATCGTCGCCACCCTGCAGCCGCTGGTGTTCGGCGCAGCCACTGGCGGCGTGCGCCAGCTCGCATTCGCCGCGCTCGGCTGGGGCTATATCGCATGGTTCCTCGGCCACGTGCTGCTCCTGCGCCAGCACCTGCCGGGCGGCCCGGGAATCCTGCTGGCGATGGGCCTCGCGGTCGCGCTGAGCGACGTCGGCGCGTTCGTCGTCGGCAAGGCACTGGGCCGGCACAAGCTCACGCCGCGCCTCAGCCCCAACAAGACCCTCGAGGGCGTCATCGGCAATTTCGCTGGCGCCGCCATCGGCCTGTACATCATGGCCTTCGCCGTGCCGGCCGATCTGCGTGTCTTCGTCATGCTCGGCCTGCCCCTGCTCGTCGGCGCGGGCGCGCTGTGGGGCGACCTGGTCGAGTCGGCGCTGAAGCGCGAATTCGGCGTCAAGGATGCAGGCGGCTGGCTGCCCGGCTTCGGCGGCATCCTCGATCGCATCGACAGCCTGCTGATCGTGGTGCCGCTCGCCTACTACGTGCTGCGCATGGTGGCCTGACGGCGCGCGGCCTCAGCGTCCCATCAGGTGGATGCCGCCGACGAGCAGAACCATTCCGGCGATGTTGACCGGCTTGATGGGCGTTCCATAGGCCAGCAGGCCGATCAGCGCCGCCCAGATGAAGGTCGTGGCATAGACCGGATACAGCACCGTCATGGCGCCGCCGCGCTTGAAACCGGCCACGAACAGCACCATCACCGTCACGTAGCACAGCACACCGCCCCAGAGGCGCGCATTGAGCAGGTACGACGCCGCCGTCGTGCCGGCGGCGTCGGCGCCGGACTTGTACAGGTACTGGCCGAGCGCACCGAGCATCGCGGCGATGACGAACAAGGCGATGGATGACAGCGGTGTCTGCACGGGCTCCCCCTACGCGTCGTTGTTTCGATTCTGCGCCGCTCGCGGCGGCAACCGCCCGGCGAGTGTACTCTGCAGCCGCGCGGCCGGCCCGATGCCGGCGAACGCCATCTTGGATCGCCCCCTGCGCGGTGGTATGGTCGACGACGCATGAGCGCTGCCGACACCCTGGACGTGAGCGCGCCGCAGGCCGATCCGGTCGGTCGCGCGCCGGCGGAGGTCGAGCACTTCGACGTGCTGATCGTCGGCGCGGGAATCTCCGGCGTGGGCGGCGCCTACCACCTCACGAAGCAATGCCCGGGCAAGCGCTTCGTCGTGCTCGAGTCGCAAGCGAGCTTCGGCGGCACCTGGATCACGCACCGCTTTCCCGGCATCCGCTCCGACAGCGACCTCTACACCTTCGGCTACCGCTTCAAGCCGTGGAGCGGCAAGCCGATCGCCACGGCGGCCGAGATCCTCAAGTACATGGGCGAGGTGATCGAGGAAAACGATCTCGCCCGCCACATCCGCTACCGCCACCGCATCTCGGCGGCGCGCTGGTCGAGCGCCGACCGGCGCTGGACGATCGAGGCGACGCGCACCGACAGCGGCGAGGCGCTGCGCTTCACGGCCCGCTTTCTCTGGATGTGCCAGGGCTACTACCGGCACAGCGAGGGCTACACGCCGCAGTGGCCCGGCATGGCGCGCTTTCGCGGGCCGATCGTCCATCCGCAGACCTGGCCCGAGGACCTCGAGCTGTCCGGCAAGCGCGTCGTCGTCATCGGCTCCGGTGCCACCGCGGCGACGCTGGTCCCGGCGATCGCCGGCAAATGCGCGCACGTCACCATGCTGCAGCGCTCACCGACCTTCTTCATCACCGGGCGCAATGCCAACGAGCTCGCCGACATGCTGCGCGAGCTGGCGCTTCCGGAGGAATGGGTGCACGAGATCGTGCGCCGCAAGATCCTCAAGGACCAGGCCACCTTCACGCGCCGCGCGGTCGAGGAGCCGGAAAAGGTGAAGGACGAGCTGCTCGCCGGCGTACGCAAGTACCTCGGCGAGGACTTCGATATCGACAAACACTTCACGCCCCGCTACCGGCCCTGGCGGCAGCGCATCGCGTTCATCCCGGACGGCGACCTGTTCCAGGGCATCCGCGATGGCAAGGCTTCGGTGGTCACCGACGAGATCGAATCGTTCACCGAGACCGGCATCCGCCTCAAGTCGGGCGACGCGCTGGACGCCGACGTCGTCGTCACCGCGACCGGCTTCAACCTCAACGTGCTGGGCGACATCGCCTTCAGCATCGACGGCGCGCCGCTCGCGTTCGCCGACAGCGTGGCCTGGCGCGGCACGCTGTTTACCGGCGTGCCCAACATGGCCTGGGTGTTCGGCTACTTCCGCGCCAGCTGGACGCTGCGCGCCGACCTGATCGCGGACTTCGTCTGCCGGCTGCTCGAGCACATGGAGGCGCGCGGCGCCACGGTGGTGACCCCGCGGCTGCGCGCGCAAGACAAGGACATGACCCTGCTGCCCTGGGTCGATCCCGAGAACTTCAATCCCGGCTACCTGCTGCGCGGCGTGGATCGCCTGCCGAAGCAGGGCGACCGCATGCCCTGGCGCCACACGCAGGACTACTGGAGCGAAAAGGACGAGCTGCCGGTTGCCGACCTCGAGGACGGCACGCTGGTCTACGACTAGCCGGCGGCGCAACCGGCGACGGCCGTCCTGTCGGACATCGATCTCGTGATATTCCATGACCGCCGGCGGTTCATCGGCGGCCATGGAAAATCACGAGACAAACTGGGCCTTGGCGAATCGCGGTGGCTCGCGAAGCGCCGCTGACGCGGGGTTTTGCCTACCGCGCGATCCCGATCGGCGGCGGCGCCAGCTTGACGATGCGATCCAGCACCTGCTCGTATTCCTTCTCCGTCTCGACGCCGGTCAGCGGATCGCGGTTCTCGGCCCAGGCGCGATTGATGTCGGCCCAGTCCTGCGCGTTCAGCACGCGGCGTGCGATCGGCATGACGCCGTCCTCTTCCTTGCGCATGTGCTGGCGGTAGCCGGCGACGAACTGCTCGACGGCAGCGGCGAAGCGCTCGAATTCCTTGGCACCGCCTTCCTCGTAGCGCAGCAGATCCTGCTCGAGGTCGCGGATCGAATGCGCGCCGCTGTCGTGCTCCTTGCGCAGCTCGTCGAGCACCGCGTCGGCCTCCGAGGTCTTGCGCCGCACCGCCGCGAACAGGTAGTCCTCCTCCTTCGGGTGGTGCATGCGCTCGGGGAACACGTCGAGGTAGTAGAGGATCGCCCGGAACACGGCCGGGTTGATCCGGGTGCCGTGGTCGCGCTGCTCGCGCACCAGGTATTCCATGGCATGCAGCACGACCGCGATCGAGCGGTGCTCGTTCCACAACGCATCCAGCAAGGTGGGATTCATTTGACGCCCCTCGGTTCAGGCCCAATGATGCCTCCCGTTGCGTGAATCCGTAAAGTGCGGGACGGGAAAAAAGTGAAAGGAATGCTTGCATGCTGAACGTGGCGGTGGTCGGACTCGGCTGGTGGGGCAGGATCATCGTCGGACTGCTGCGCGGCCACGCTGCACTGCGCGTGGTGGCCGGCGTCGACCCGAACGGCGAGGCCTGTGCCGGCTTCGCGCGCGAGCAGGGCATCGCACTGCGCGCACGGCTCGAGGACGTGCTCGACGATCCCGCAGTCGAGGCGGTGGTGCTGTGCACGCCGCACTCGCTGCACGCCGCGCAGATCGTCGCCGCTGCGCAGGCCGGCAAGCACGTGTTCTGCGAAAAGCCGCTCGCGCTGTCGCGCGCCGACGTGCGCGAGGCGGTCGCCGCCTGCAACGCGAGCCGCGTCGCGCTCGCAGTCGGCCACGAGCGCCGCTTCGAGCCGCCGATCGTCGAGCTGATGCGCATGCTGCGCGCGGGCGAAATCGGCACGCCGCTGCAGGTCGAGGCGAACTTCAGCCAGGACAAGTTCCTCGGCATCGATCCGCAGAACTGGCGCCTGTCGCCGGGCGAAGCGCCGGCCGGGCCGCTCACCGCGACCGGCATCCACCTGCTCGATCTTTCGGTGGGCGTGTTCGGCGAGGCCGAGAGCGCCTTCGCCCGCGTGCGCCAGCTCGGCAGCCCGCTGGTCAATGGCGACACGCTCGCGGTGCTGCTCAGTTTCCGCCGCGGCGGCCACGCGCTGATCAGCGCGATGCTGGCCACGCCCTTCGTCGGGCGCTTCGCGCTCTACGGCAGCCACGGCTGGATCGAGGTGCGCGACAAGAACCATCCCGAGGCCCCCGAGGGCTGGGAGTTCATCGTCTGCCGGCGCGGCGGCCGACCCGAGCGGCGCGAGGTTCCGCCCGCGGCCGCGGTGCTCGCCAACCTGGAGGCGTTCGCCGCAGCGGCGCGCGGCGGCGCGCCCTACCCGGTGCTGCAGGAACAGATGATCGCCAACATCTGCGCGCTCGAGGCAGTGGTGCGCTCGACGCAGAGCGGCAAGGTCGAGCCGGTTTCCCCGGTGACGGACTAGCGCCGCGCGCGGCGCCTGGCCGCCTTGCGCCGACGAGGCTTCGCGCGCGGCCGGATCCCGGCCATCTCGCCGAGCACCGCGCACACCGCGGCGGTGTCCTCGCGCGCGCGGCCCGCGGCCATCGCCGCGGCGTACACCGGCGCGCTCGCCGCGAACAGCGGCGTCGGGCACTCGAGCGCCGCAGCGAACTCGGCGATGACCCTCATGTCCTTCTGCCAGACCTCGACCTTCATGGTCGCGTCCGAGTAATCCTCGGCCACCATCATCGGCCCGCGCACGCTGAACATGCGCGAGCCGCCGGCGCCGTCGCCGACCACGCGGTAGACCTGCTCGGCATCCAGCCCCGCCTTGCGCGCGAGCGTGAACGCTTCGGCCGCCGACACGTTGTGGATCGCCACCAGCAGGTTGGCGACGAATTTCATCTTCGAGCCGTTGCCGAAGGCGCCGAGAAAGTGCTGCGCGCGCGCAAAGCCCTCGAACAGCGCGCGGCAGCGCCGCACCGCGGCCCGCGGGCCGCTCGCGAACACCACCAGGTCCCTGCTGCGCGCCTGCGCCCCGGTGCCCGAGAGCGGGCAATCGAGCAGCACCACGCCCGCGCGCGCCAGGCGGCGCTGCGCGGCATGCTTGTCCTCGAGCGGCAGGGTGCTGGTTTCGACCACGACCTGTCCGCGCCGGCGCAGCGCGGCGATCGCCTCGGCGACATCGAGCAGCGCCGCGGCCGACGGCAGCGAGGTGATGATGACGGGTGCGCGCCGCGCGAGGTCCGCGATCGAGCGTGCGGGACGGCCGCCCGCGCGGCGCAGCCGCGCGCGCAGCGCGGGCACGATGTCGTAGCCGGAAACCTCGAAGCCGGCGCGAACCAGGTTCGCGCTCATGGCCGAGCCCATGATGCCCAGGCAGACCATGCCGACGCGGTCCACCGTGTCGGG
>LJTQ01000196.1 GCA_001303445.1 Betaproteobacteria bacterium SG8_39
GCGGGCGCGATCGAGCTGTGCATCGACGCGGCCTGCGAAGCCGAGCTCGCGCGCGCGCTCGGCTATCGCTTCGGCAAGGTCGCGCTCGATGCGGCGGCGCAGGCGGCCTGCCTGGAGCGCTGCCGCGCGCGGGTACACCGGGACTGGACGCCGCGGACGGTCGCCCTGCGGCTGCCGGACTGCCGCGACCCCGATGATCAGAAGTTTCTCGCCCTCGCGCTCGCCTGCGGGGCGCAGGCGCTGGTGACGCGCGATCGCGCGCTGCTCGAAACCGGTCGGCGCTGGAAGAAGGTGCTGCCCTTCGCGATCGTCACGCCGCGCGCCTGGGCGGCGCGCTCGGCGGGCCCGGCGGCCTAGCGCGCGGCCGCGTCGCGTCCGTGCTGCGCGTGCCAGCGCTGCAGGCAGGTCTCGCTGCAGAAATACGCCACGTAGTTCGGTGCGTCCGCCTGCGGGGCGACGTCTTTCGCCACGCGCTTGAGGCACACTTCGCAGGACACGAGCGGCACCGTGGTGTCGTCGATACTGCTTCGCATACTGCGTTCCATAGCCTGGCTCCCGTGCCACAGCGGTTCGCTATTCCGACCGGAGTCTAGCCCCATTGCTGTGCCGTTACGGTGCATTGGTGCACCATTAGGACAAGATGACAAAAAGTTCACGGCCCGGCCCGCCGCCGAAGAAAAAGACGCCGGATCCCGACAGGTTGGAGCGCCTGGTCGCGGAGGCGAATCGCGCGCGCGCGGCGCGCGAGCAGGGCTACCGCGAGCGGGCGCTGAAAATCCTGCCCTGGGTGTGCGGCCGCTGCGCGCGCAGCTTCGAGCGCGCGCGGCTGCGCGAGCTGACGGTGCACCACCGTGACGGCAACCACGACAACAATCCGCCCGACGGCTCGAACTGGGAGCTGCTGTGCATCTACTGCCACGAGAACGAGCACGCGCGCGAGGTGGACGCGCGGGCCGCCGGCGGCGTCGAAGGGCCGTCGGCATCGCAGGCTGCGACGCACCGGCCGCTCGACGGGCTTGCCGACCTCCTCAAGAAAAAGCCGCGCGGCTAAAATCCGCGCCTCGCCGTTTCCTCGACTCCCTGCAAGGAATTGCCTGCAATGACTTCCACACCGCTCCTGTTCCAGCCGATCGAGTTGCGCGGCCTGCGCGCGCGCAACCGCTGCGTGCTTTCGCCGATGTGCCAGTACTCGGCCAAGGACGGCTTCGTCAACGACTGGCACCTGGTGCACCTGGGCAAGTTCGCGCAGGGCGGGGCGGGCATCGTGTTCACCGAGGCTGCGGCGGTCGAGGCGATCGGCCGCATTACGCACGGCGACATCGGCATCTGGTCCGACGACCAGGTGCCGGGGTTGCGGCGCATCACCGCGTTCGTCAAGGCCAACGGCGCGGTGCCGGCGATCCAGCTCGCACACGCGGGCCGCAAGGCGTGCATGCAGCGGCCCTGGTATGGCAATGCGGCGTTGAACGACGCCGACCGCGGGCGCGGCGAGGAGCCCTGGCCGGTGGTCGCGCCCTCGAGCGTTCCGCTCGAGACGGGCTGGCTCATGCCGCACGCGCTGTCGCGCGAGGACATCCGCGAGCTGAAGGCGGCCTGGCGCGCCGCGGCGCAGCGCGCGCTCGCCGCCGGCTTCGAGGTTGTCGAGATGCACTCGGCGCATGGCTACCTCGGCCACGAGTTCCTTTCGCCGCTGTCCAACAAGCGCAGCGACGAGTACGGCGGCAGCCTGGCCAACCGCATGCGCTTCACGCTCGAGGTGGCCGAGACGGTACGGGCGGTGTGGCCCGAGGATCGGCCGATGTTCGTGCGCGTCTCGTCGGTCGACGGCGTCGAGGGCGGCTGGGCGATCGACGACACGGTGGCGCTGGCGCGCGAGCTCAAGGCGCGCGGCGTCGACGTCATCGACTGCTCCTCGGGCGGCATCGCCGGCCCGGCGACGGCGGCGGGCGTGAAGCGCGCGCCGGGCTTCCAGGTGCCGTTCGCCGCGCAGGTACGGCGCGACGCGGGCGTCAAGACGATGGCGGTCGGGCTGATTCTCGACGGCCCGCAGGCCGAGGCGGTGCTGCAGGCCGGGCAGGCCGACCTGATCGCGATCGGGCGCGAGGCGCTCTACGATCCGAACTGGTTCCTGCACGCCGAAGCGGCGCTGGGTGCGACCGGCGAGTACGAATCCTGGCCGCAGCAGTACGGCTGGTGGCTGACGCGGCGCGCTAAAGCCATGGCGAAGGCATGATTTTGGGGTCAGACCCCTGTGGATAACTGCAGCGGGACACGAGGCGCGCCGACGCAGTTATCCACAGGGGTCTGACCCCGAGGGCGCCTGCTCGGGCGCGATCTTTGAACTGAGGAGGACACCATGAAGACGAAATGGAACTTCGTGCACGACGAGGCCGCGCAGGCGAAGTGGGCGCCGGGGCTGCGCGAGATCTTCGATTACCGCGACCTGGGCATCAAGCAGGGCACGGGCGGCGATTACGTTGCGCACCTGATCCGCAAGAACGGCAAGCAGGCGAAGGACGAGGTGCAGAAGTGGCACGTGCACGACTGCGCCTTCCAGATGGTCTACGTGCTGAACGGCTGGGCGACCTTCGAATACGAGGGGCGCGGCGTGCGCACCATCCGCAAGGGCGACTGCATCCTGCAGCCGCCGATGCTGAAGCACCGCGAGATCGAGTGCTCGGACGACCTCGAGCTGCTCGAGATCGTCTCGCCGGCGAACTTCCCGACGCATGTGGTCGAGGGACCGAAATGAGCCGCGCCGGCTGAGCGTGCGATGAGGCTTCCGAAAAAATTCTTCCCGGTCGTCTTCGCCTTCTTCCTGACGATCATCATGGTGTTCGTGGTCACCGGCGTCGGCACGGCGGTGAACATCGGCTTTCCGCCGAACTTCTTCGCGCTGTGGATGAAGGCCTGGGGCATCGCCTGGCTGGCCGCTTTCCCGACCGCGGTCTTCGTTGCGCCGCTGGCGCGGCGGTTGACCGAAGCAGTATTGCGGTAAAAGGCGGTTCTTCGGGGTCAGACCCCTGTGGATAAGTCCCTCGGCTTGCCGGGCGTACTGCTGGACTTATCCACAGGGGTCTGACCCCATTGCCGCGCGAGCTGACGCTTCTATTTTTCGAAGCCCCGCACCAGGCTCGCCTGGGCCGACGCGGCTTTCATCAGCATCGAGAAGTCCGAGCCCGAGAGGATGAGCTGCACGCCCATGCCGATGTAGCGCTCGAAGTACTCGGCGGCGTAGAGCCCGCCCATGCCGGCGTACTTGCCGTGCTTCTTGCAGGCCGCGATGACCTTGCCGTAGGCGTCGGCCACCTTCGGGTCGTCGAACTTGCCGGGGATGCCCATCTCCATGCACAGGTCGTTGGTGCCGATGAGCAGCGCGTCGATGCCCGGCGTCGCCGCGATCGCCTCGGCGTTCGCCACGCCCTGGGGTGATTCGATCATCACCACCACCAGCGTCTCCTCGTTCACCACGCGTGCGGCCTCGCCGACCGGCGTCGGCACGAAGCCGAGCTGCTGCAGCCCGCCGCCCATCGAGCGGTGGCCGATCGGCGGGAAGCGGCAGTGATCGGCAACCCGCTTGGCCATCGCGGCGTCGTCGACATGCGGCACGACGATGCCCTGTGCGCCGTTGTCGAGCATCCGGGTGGCGTGGTGGTGCTCGTAGCCCGGCACGCGCACGATCGGCGTGATGCCCACCGCGAGCGAGGCTGCGGCGATCTGCGCCGCCGTGTCGAGATCCATCGAACTGTGCTCGCAGTCGATGAACATCCAGTCGAAGCCGGCGGTCTTGAGGATCTGCGCGGTGTCGACGGTGCGCGCCTGGCGCAGCCCGAGGCCGATGGCGAGCTTGCCTTCGCGCAGCTGGCGCTTGGCGTGGTTGACGACGACGCTCATGCGGTTCTCCCCTGAATCCGGCGCCTGCGGCAGGCGAAGCTGCGAGCATACCCGAGCGCCGCGCGGGCGCACGCGGTGTACCATCTGCGCTGCATCTCCGGGGTCTGCCCGGGTCGCGAGAACAAGATCAATAAAGTCGCCCGGCGCGGGGCCTTCCCGCACATCGTTGCCGCGCTCGCCATATCCGGCGGGCTGCTCGCCCTGTCGTCGCTGCCCGCCCTGGCCGCAACGCTGCACGGCCGCGTGGTTGCGGTGGCCGACGGCGACACGATTACCGTGCTCACCGCTGCGCGCAAGAGCGAGCGCATCCGCCTCGCGGGGATCGACGCGCCGGAATCGAAACAGGCCTTCGGCGCCGCGTCCAAGCGCAGCCTGTCGGCCCTGGTGTTCGGCGCCGAGGTCAGCGTCGAGTACGCCAAGCGCGACCGCTACGGGCGCATCGTCGGTCGCGTGCTGCGCGACGGGCGCGACGCAGGGCTGGCGCAGATCGAAGCGGGGCTCGCCTGGCATTACCTGCGTTACGCGTCGGAGCAGCCGCAGGCCGATCGCGCCGCCTACGCGCGGGCCGAACGCAGTGCACGCAGCGCCGCGCTCGGCCTGTGGGTCGACGCCGCGCCGGTCGCGCCCTGGGACTGGCGCCGGCAGCGCGCCGACGCCCGCCGCGCGCAGGCGCCTCGGTTATCATCGCCGCAGTAAAGCGCGCGGGGAGAGCGGCCATGCCCATCAACCATCTCGAGCACTTTCTCATTCAGACCGACGACATCGAGCGCACCTGCGACTGGTACGTGCGGGTGCTCGGCTTTCGCATCGGGCCATCGCCCGACTTCCGCTTTCCGGTGAAATGGCTCTACCTCGGCGAGCAGGACGTGATCCACGTCTGCGAGGGGGGCGCCGCGGTGTCCGAGGCGCGCAAGCGCTATCTCGGCCAGCAGTCCGCGGACCTGCGCGGCAGCGGGGTAATCGACCATGTCGCGTTTCGCTGCACCGGGCTCGACGAGACGCTCGCGCGGCTGGCGGCGGCGGGGGTCGACTTCAACGAGCGCCAGGTCGACAACGAGGCGCTCTACCAGCTGTTCCTGTTCGATCCCAACGGCGTCAAGGTGGAGCTGAACTTCGCCGCGGCGGAAGCCACCGGACGGCGGGCGACGGTCACGGCGGCCGACCTGCCGTCGTGAACTATTTCCTCTCCCGGGTCTGTGGCCGAGGTGCGAGCGTGCACTTTTCGCTACCGACGTGGCCTCACGACGGCGCACAGTAGGCGCATTGTCATGCGACGCTCTTGCGTCGGGTTGGAGATTGAGCATGCAACGCAACGGTTTCAGATCGCATCACCGGGTGGCGCTCGTCCTCGCGGCAGCGCTCGGCCTCGCTGCGGCAACGCCGGCGTTTGCCGACAAGCCGTCCTGGGCCGGCAACGGCGGTGGCAAGAACGGCAAGTCGGAGAAGTCCTACAAGGACAAGAGCAACAAGCGGGACGACGACGAGCGCCGCGAATGGGAGGGCAAGCACGGCAAGCACTTCCACGATCACGATCGCAATGTCGTGCACAGCTACTACCGTGGCGAGTATCGCAAGGGCAAGGGCTGCCCGCCGGGACTCGCCAAGAAGCACAACGGCTGCATGCCGCCGGGACAGGCGAAGAAATGGCGCTATGGCCATCCGCTGCCGCGCGACGTGGTGTGGTACGAGGTGCCGCGCGCGCTGGTCATCCAGCTGCCGGCGCCGCCAAGCGGCTATCGCTACGTGCGCGTCGCCTCCGACATCCTCATGATCGCGGTCGGCACGAGCATGGTGGTCGACGCGATACAGGACCTGGGCACGCTCTAGCGGCGGCGCAGCACCCGCGGCCGCCGGCGCGGGGGACATGAAACCGGCGCCCGACACGGTGGACCGCGTCGGCATGGTCGGCCTGGGCATCATGGGCTCGGCCATGAGCGCGAACCTGGTTC
>LJTQ01000024.1 GCA_001303445.1 Betaproteobacteria bacterium SG8_39
CCGTTCGCCGGCGAAACGGTGGAATTCGCGTTGCCCCCGCTGCCGGCACTGCGCCTCGTCATCGACGCCGATGGACGGGTGCAGCCGGCGCCGCGCGAGGCGGCACCCTCGCTGCTCGTGCGGCTGAGCCCCGACGCGGCGGCGGCGTTTCTGCGCGGCGAGGACCATTTCATGCGCGCGATCGATGTCAGTGGCAACGCAAAGCTCGCCTCCGAGGTGCTCGTCCTGGTGCGCCACCTGCGCTGGGACGTGGAAGAGGACGTCGCGCGGATCGTCGGCGACGTCGCAGCGCACCGCCTCGTCGGCGGGCTGCGGGCATTCGCCGCCTGGCAGCGCGATGCCTTGACCCGGCTTGCCGATAGCACGATGGAATACGTCATCGAGGAGCGCCGCATGCTGGTGCCGCGGGGCGAATTCGAGGCGCACGTCGCCGACGTGGCGCGGCTGCGTGACGCCCTCGCGCGCCTCGAGCAGCGCCTGCGGCACATCGGCTGAAGCGCGCCCGAATGTCACGCCTAACCCGACTGCTGCGCATCCTCATCGTCAGTGTGCGCTTCGGCCTGTACGAGCTGGTACCGGCGACCGGCGTCCGCGGCGTGGTGCAACGCATGGCGCGTGCGGCGGGCGTCCTGCTACGCGCGGACACGCGTTCGCCGCGCGGCGAGCGACTGCGGCGGGCACTCGAGACACTGGGTCCGATTTTCGTCAAGTTCGGCCAGGTGCTGTCGACGCGGCGCGACCTGCTGCCGTCGGACATCGCAAACGAACTCGCCAAGCTGCAGGATCAGGTGCCGCCGTTTCCGTCAGCGGCTGCGGTCGCGGAGATCGAGCGCAGCCTCGGAAAGCGGGTCGACGAACTGTTCTGGAGCTTCGAGCGCGAACCGGTCGCAAGCGCGTCGATCGCGCAGGTGCACCTCGGCAAGCTCGCCGACGGACGGGAGGTCGCGATCAAGGTATTGCGCCCCGGCGTCGAGAATGCCATCGCGCGCGATCTCAAGCTGCTGGAGACTGCGGCGAGCCTGGTCGAGCGACTCTGGGCGGATGGCCGCAGGCTCAAGCCGCGCGAGGTGGTCGCCGAGTTCGCACGTCACCTCGACGAGGAACTCGACCTCATGCGAGAGGCGGCCAACGCGAGCCAGCTGCGTCGCAATTTCGCGGATTCAGCCCTGCTGCGGGTGCCGGAGATGTACTGGACCTGGTGCGCGCCGCGCGTCATGGTCATGGAGCGCATGCACGGTACCCCGGTCTCGCAGGTCGAGACGCTGCGCGCGCGCGGCATCGACATCCCGGCGCTTGCGCGTGCCGGCGTCGAGATCTTCTTCACCCAGGTGTTTCGCGACGGTTTCTTCCATGCCGATATGCATCCCGGAAACATTCTGGTCGATGACGATGGCCGCTATGTCGCGCTCGATTTCGGCATCATGGGCGCACTGACCGAGGTCGACAAGAATTACCTCGCGCAGAACTTCGTCGCCTTCTTCAACCGGGATTACCAGCGCGTGGCGCAGGCGCATCTCGAAGCAGGCTGGGTACCGCCGGAAACGCGCACCGACGAGTTCGAGGCGGCGATTCGCGCTGTCTGCGAGCCGATCTTCGCCCGTCCGCTAAAAGAGATCTTTTTCGGCAAGCTGCTGCTGCGACTTTTTCAGACCTCGCGCCGCTTCAACGTGGAAATCCAGCCGCAACTCGTCATGTTGCAAAAGACGCTGCTCAACATCGAGGGCCTGGGACGGCAGCTCGACCCCGATCTGGACCTGTGGACGACGGCCAAGCCATACCTGGAGCGCTGGATGAGCGAGCAGATCGGCTGGCGCGGCCTGCTGAAGGCGCTGAAGCACGAGGCGCCGTACTGGGCGACGACGCTGCCGCAGCTGCCGCGCCTTGCCCATCGGCTGCTGGCCGAGGACCGGCTGGGCGGACTCGAGGCACGCCTCGACCGGCTCGCCGAGGTCGGCCGCCGCCGCAACCGGCTGCTCGGGCTGCTTGCCGTCCTGCTGGCTGCACTCGCCGTCGCGCTGCTGCTGCGCTAGGCTGGATCGATGCGCGGGTCCTAGCCCGCATTGACCGCACGTCACCGCACACCACGATGTTGATCGCCTTCGTGCTTCTCTATCTTGCGCTGACCGTGGCGATCGGCATTTGGGCCGCCCGCCGGGTCAAGAACTCGCGCGATTTTCTTCTCGCAGGACGCAGTCTGCCGCTGTACATGAACGTCGCCACGGTATTTGCGACCTGGCTGGGCGCCGAGACCGTGCTGTCGGTTTCGGCGACGTTCGCCCGGGATGGACTGGGCGGCATCGTTGCCGATCCATTCGGTGCCTCTTTTTGCCTGGTGTTCGTCGCGCTCTTTTTCGCGCGTGCCTTTTACCGCATGGACCTTCTGACGATCGGCGACTTTTATCGCAAGCGGTACAACAAGCCGGTCGAAGTCGCCACCTCGGTGGCGATCACTCTGTCCTACCTCGGCTGGACCTCGGCGCAGCTCACTGCGCTCGGCCTGATGTTCTCGGTCCTGTCGGGCGGCGCGATCTCGCTGACCGAGGGCATCCTGATCGGCGGTGCAAGCGTGTTGTGCTACACGATTCTCGGCGGCATGTGGTCGATTGCGATGACGGATCTGTTTCAGTCGGTGGTCATCGTGATCGGACTGTGCACAATCGCCTTCCTGGTGAGCGACATGGCGGGCGGGCCAGCCGCGGTGGTTGCGGCCGCTGCCGAGGCGGGCAAGTTCGATTTCTGGCCCAAGGGTGACGCGAAGGAGTGGTTCGCGTTCGTCACGGCGTTCCTGATCCTGTCGATCGGCGCGGTGCCCCAGCAGGACATCTTCCAGCGCGTGACCTCTGCGAGAAACGAGCAGACCGCGGTACGCGGATCCCTGATTGGCGCGGCGCTGTACTTCTGCTTTGCCTTCGTGCCGATCTTCGTTGCCTACGCTGCACTGATTGTCGATCCATCGATGGCGCAGCTTTTTGCAGCCGAGGATGCGCGCGAGGTGCAGCGCATCCTGCCGGACTTGATCCTCGGTCGTATGCCAGTCTGGGCGCAAGTGCTGTTCTTCGGCGCGCTGCTGTCGGCGATTTTGTCGACGGCGAGTGCGGCCCTGCTCGCGCCCGCTTCGCTGTTCACGGAAAACGTCATTCGACCATTCGCGCCGCGCCTCAGCGATTCGCAGTTCCTGCTGCTGGTGCGCGTGGTGCTCGCCACCTTTGCTCTCGGTGCGCTTGCGTTTGCGATCAACTCGAGGAGCACCATGTACGAGATGGTGCAAAACGCCTACGGCGTGACGATGGTCTCCTGCCTCGTGCCGTTGGCGGCGGGCATCTACTGGAAGCGCGCGAACGTCCCGGGCGCAGTGCTCGCGGTAACGCTCGGGCTGGCCGCATGGGGCGTGGCGACATGGCTCGCGGCCGATGCGATGCTGCCGCCCGTCCTGGTCGGTCTCCTCGCGTCCACGTTCGGCATGCTGGTCGGCGCCTATGGCGCCGGGCCGGCGCCGGCACCGACGTATGCGCGCGCGCCACACGCCGGCGCGCCGCATCGGGCCGAGCGCCCCGCGCCCCGCACCCGGAAACAGGCGCCGCGCCGGACGCACAATTAGACTTGCGGGGTGCACGCTTCCCCGCTCGCCCGGTTCCTGGTCTTCGCGTGGATCCTGCTCGCGGTCTACGCGTCCCTCTACCCGCTCTCGAACTGGCGCGACCCCGGCGTGTCGGCGCTCGCCTTCTTGACGGCACCCTGGCCGCGCTACCTGACGGCGCTCGATCTGACGATGAATGTCGCGGCCTATGTTCCTTTCGGCGTGCTGTGCGTGTTGGCGCTGTACCCGCGCGTGCGCGGCGTCGGGGCCGTGCTCGCGGCGCTGGCAGCCGGCGCGATCCTCTCGTTTGCGCTCGAGGCCATCCAGGGTTTTCTTCCGGCGCGCATCAGCTCCAACGTCGACTGGCTCTGCAATATGGCCGGAACGCTCCTCGGCGCGCTGCTCGCAGCGCCGATGGCGGCTTGGGCGCTCGAGACCGGGCCGCTTAAGCGCAGCCGTGCGATCGCGTTCGAGCCGGGCGCAGCGGCAGACCTCGGCCTGGTGATGCTGGGCCTGTGGTTGTTCGCCCAGCTCAATCCGGCGACACTGCTCTTCGGTCTGGGGGACTTGCGCGACTTGTTTGCGGCGCCACCCGCGGTCGAGCAGCCGCCGACGCTGTTCATATCGATCGAAGCGCTCACGGCGGCAGCCAATCTGACCGCAGTGGCGCTCATCTTGGCTTCCATCACGTCCGCGACTGCAACCCTGCGTGCGCTGGTGCTTGCGCTGGTCGGTACGGCCCTGGTGGTCAAGGTGCTCGCGTTCGCCATCCTTGTGGATGCGGGCAACATCCTGGCGTGGTTGACGCCTGGTGCGCAGCGCGGGCTCGCGCTGGGTCTGGTTTTGGCACTCCTGTCGGTCGGTCTGGGCGGCGTGACGCGCCTCGTGCTCGCGGCGGTGCTCATTATGGCGGCGACCGTGCTCGTTAATCTCGCGCCGCCGAACCCCTATCGGGCTGCGATTCTGAGTGCGTGGTCGCAGGGACATTTCCTCAATTTCAACGGCCTGACGCGGCTGGTCTCGTCGGCCTGGCCGTTTGCCGCACTGGGCTATCTGATCTGGCTCGCCTCGCGCCGTGCGCGTGCCGCGCTCGGGTAAAATCGCGCGCCATGTCGTTCTACAGCCGGCACGTCTTTTTCTGCTGCAACCAGCGCGATGGCACGCGTGTCTGCTGCAACGACCGCGGCGCGAGCGAGTTGCGCGATTACGCCAAGCAGCGGGTCAAGGCGCTCGATCTCGCCGGACCCGGCAAGGTGCGCATCAATCAAGCCGGGTGCCTGGACCGCTGCGAGGAAGGGCCCTGCCTGGTCGTCTATCCGGAGGCCGTCTGGTACACCTATGTCGATCGCGCCGACGTCGACGAAATCATCGAGGAGCATCTGCGCCACGGCCGTGTCGTTGAGCGACTGAGAATCTGATGCGTGCGTCGACCCGGCGGATGGCCGTTCGGGGGCCGGTCGGGCGCATCGAGTGTGCGATCGACGTTCCAACCTCAGGGGTGCGCGCTGTGGCGCTCATTGCGCATCCCCATCCGTTGTATGGCGGAACGCTCGACAACAAAGTCGTGCAGACCCTGGCGCGCACCTTCGTCGACCTCGGTTATGCCGCGGTGCGGCCCAATTTTCGCGGCGTGGGTGCGAGCGAGGGCCGGCACGATGCCGGCGTGGGCGAAATCGACGATCTCGCCGCCGTGTTGGCGCATGCGCAAGCTGAATTCAGCACCGCGCCGGCGGTGCTGGCCGGTTTTTCGTTCGGTGCGGCGATGCAGGTCCTGTTTGCGCAGCGCCTGCCGGCCGCTGAGGTCGCGCGTCTGGTGCTGGTCGGTGTCGCGGTGACGCGGCTCGAGGTTCCCGCCGTGCCCAGAGGAACGCTCGTCATCCATGGCGAACGTGACGAGACCGTGCCGCTTTCCGCGGTGCTCGATTGGGCACGGCCGCAGGACCTGCCGATCGTCGTGGTACCCGGCGCAGACCATTTCTTTCATCGCAGGCTGCAGTCGTTGCGCGACATCGTGCGCGGTGCCTGGGGCACATGAGTGCGGACGCCCTTCAGGTACGCGGCCTGCGCAAGCGCTACGGTGGGCTCGAGGTTGTCGCCGGGATCGACTTCACGGTGCGCGCCGGGGAATGCTTCGGACTACTCGGCCCGAACGGCGCAGGCAAGACGACGACGCTGAAGCTCTGCCTCGGCCTGATCGAGCCGCACCTCGGTGAGATGCATCTGCTGGGCGAGCCGGTACCGGCACGGGCACGCGAAGCGCGGGCGCGCGTCGGCGTGGTGCCGCAGTTCGACAGCCTCGATCCGGATTTCTCGGTCGCGGAGAACCTGGTCGTCTACGGGCGCTACTTCGGCATCCCCGAGCGCACGATTCGCGCACGCATGCCCGCACTGCTCGAGTTCTCGGCGCTCGCCGGACGGGGCGACGCGAAGCTGCTGACGCTCTCGGGCGGCATGAAGCGTCGGCTGACGCTCGCCCGCGCCCTGGTGAACGACCCCGAGCTGTTGTTCATGGACGAGCCGACGACCGGGCTCGACCCGCAGGCGCGCCACCTGATCTGGGAGCGGCTGCGCCAGCTCACGCAGCGCGGCAAGACCGTCATCCTGACCACGCATTTCATGGAGGAGGCCGAGCGCCTGTGCTCGCGTGTCGCGATCATGGATCACGGCCGCATCATTGCCCTGGGCAGCCCGCGCGCGCTGATTGCCGAGCATATCGAGCCACAGGTCGTCGAAGTGCATGGCCCGGGGCTCGCGGCCTGGCTGCCAACGGCCGCGCCGCTCGCGCCGCGACGGGAGCACGTCGGCGAGACGCTGTTTTGCTACGCCGCGGACCCCGAGCCGCTGCTTGCGCAGCTGCGCGGGCGCGCCGACCTGACCTACATTCACCGTCCGGCGAACCTCGAGGACGTGTTCCTCAAGCTCACCGGTCGCGACCTGCGCGACTGAGCCGATGGCGAAGCTGCTCGCACCGCCCGCGCTCAGCCCCCGTTCCCTTGCAGTCTGGGGCCGCAACTGGTTGGTTTGGCGCAAGCTCGCGCTGCCCTCGATCCTCGCCAACCTCGCCGACCCGCTGATCGTGCTGTTCGGTCTCGGCTATGGGCTCGGTGCGGTTCTGGGTGAGATGGACGGCATGGCGTACTTCGCTTTTCTCGGCGCCGGCTTCGTCTGCTCGGCGACGATGTACGCCGCGTCGTTTGAATCGCTCTACTCGGCGTTCTCGCGGATGCACGTGCAGCGCACCTGGGAGGCGATCGTCAATGCGCCCATGACGCTTGAGGACGTAGTCGCCGGAGAATGGGTCTGGGCCGCGACCAAGGCCTTTGCGGCCGGTCTGTGCGTGCTGGCCGTGGTTGCCGTGTTCGGCGAGGTGCGCTTTCCAACAGCGGTCCTGGCGCTGCCAGTGATCGTCCTGCTCGGCCTCGCGTTCGCCGCGCTTGGTCTCGCGATCAACGCGCTCGCCAACGGCTACGATTTCTTCAGCTATTACATGACCGTGATTCTGACGCCGATGCTGATGCTCTCGGGGGTGTTCTTCCCGATCGACCGGCTGCCGGAAGGCGTGCGTGCGGTTGCGACGACGCTGCCGCTGTATCACGGGGTTTCGATGGTGCGTCCGCTGCTGTCCGGCGAGCTTCCGGGCGGCTGGCCGGGCCATCTTTCGGTGATCGTGGCCTATGCTATCGTCGGCTTGTATCTCGCCGTGGTGCTCACGCGGCGGCGACTGCTCAGGTAGACGCGATGCTTTGGGTCAAGACACTACACATCGTATTCATGGTGACCTGGTTCGCGGGCCTGTTCTATTTGCCGCGCCTTTTCGTTTACCACGCAATGAGCGACGACCGCGCGTCGCTCGAGCGCTTCAAGGTGATGGAGCGCAAGCTCTACTGGGGCATCATGACGCCGGGGGCGGTGCTGACGCTGGTCTTCGGCACCTGGCTTTGGCTGGGATGGGGCTTCGCGGGCGGCTGGCTGCACGCCAAACTGGTGCTCGTTGCGGTGCTCGTGGCCTACCACGTCTGGTGCGGGAAGCTGATGCTGGACTTTCGCCGCGACCGCAATGTCCGCGGCCACGTCTGGTTCCGCTGGTTCAACGAGTTTCCCGTGATCGTGCTGATCGGGACGGTGGCGCTGGTTGTCCTCAAGCCGTTCTGAGGCGTTCTTCGCCTCCTGCCCGCGCGGTCTCGAAGCGCTGCTTGGCGAGGAGCTAAGCGCGCTCGGTGCGGCTGCGCCGCAGGTGGTGCCCGGTGGCGTGGCGTTCGCAGGCGACTGGGAAACCTGCTACCGCGCCAATCTGTGGTCGCGTCTCGCATCGCGCATCCTCTGGCAGGTCGGTGGATTCGACTACGCGAGCGAGGACGATCTGTACGAGGGCGTGCGCGCGCAGGACTGGCCGGCGCGTTTCGCGGTCGGGCGCAGCCTGCGCGTCAACGTCACCGCGCAAAAGAGTCCGCTGAAAAGCCTGGAGTTCGCCACCCTGCGCATCAAGGACGCGGTCTGCGACCGGTTCCGCGACACGGGCGGCGCACGGCCCAATGTCGACCGTGCGCAGCCCGACGTGCGCGTACACGCTTTCCTCGACGCGACCCGCGCACTGCTTTACCTGGACACCTCAGGTGAGGCCTTGTTCAAGCGCGGCTGGCGCGGCGCGGCCGGCGATGCACCGCTGCGCGAAAATCTTGCCGCCGGAATCATTCGGCTGACCGGCTGGCGTCCCGAGCAGCCACTGCTCGACCCCATGTGCGGATCGGGCACGCTGCTGGTCGAGGCCGCTGCGATGGCGCGCGGACGTGCCCCCGGCCTGAAGCGGGCTTTCGGTTTCGAGAAGCTGGTGGGCTTCGACGCGGCACTCTGGAAACGGTTGCGCGAGGAGGCTGCGCACCCGGCGTCGCAGGGCACGCGCCCGACGCTGTACGGCAGCGACCGCGATGCGCAGGCGCTCGCTGCGGCGCGCCGCAACCTGGCGGCGGCGGGCGTCGAGCGTTGGGTCAACCTCGAGCTCTGTGACCTGCTCGAGCGCAGCGCGCCGGCTGACAGCGGTGTGCTGGTGGCGAATCCGCCTTACGGCGAACGGGTGGGTTCGCGCGAGGCGCTCGAGCGCTTCTATCCTCTGCTCGGCAACGCGCTGAAGAACCATTTCGCCGGCTGGCGCTGCCACCTGTTCACCGCCGACCTGCGCCTGCCGAAGCTCATCCGGCTGCAGCCGGCGCGTCGTGTGCCGCTCTACAACGGGGCGCTCGAATGCCGGCTGTACGAGTTCGACATCGTCGCCGGCAGCCATCGCAGCCGCGCGAAACCGAATGCCTAGCCGGGGGCGCTAGCGGCCGCCGGCGAGCTGGCGCGTGAGCTCCGCAGCGGGGACTTCGCGGCAGCCGGTCGCGTTCTGCCCCGACCACAGCGGGGAGAAATCACCGCTGCCCGCGGCCTCGGCCTTGGCGCGCAACGGCGCGAGCGCCGCGGTCGCGAGGGGGAACGCGGGCGCCGCCACGCTGATCGGTCCGAGCTCGGCGACGATCCGGTTGACGATGCCGCGCGCCGGCCGGCCGGTAAACACGTTGGTCAACGCCGTGTGCCGCGCCGCCTCGCTCTTCAGCGCCGCGCGATGCACCGCGCTGGTCGTCGCCTCGGGGCAAAGCAGGTACGCGGTACCGACCTGTACGCCGGCTGCGCCGAGCGCCAGGGCCGCCGCCACGCCCGTGGCGTCCGCGATGCCACCGGCGGCGATCACCGGAACCTTCACGGCGCCGACGACCTGCGGTAGCAGGGCAAAGGTGCCGACCTGGGTCGTGAGGTCCTCCGACAGGAAGATGCCGCGATGCCCGCCCGCCTCGACCCCCTGCGCGATGACGGCATCGACGCCGCGCGCCTCGAGCCAGCGCGCCTCGTCCACGGTGGTCGCGGAGCCGAGAATCTTCGCGCCCCAGCTGTGTACGCGCTCAATCAGCGCCGGCGAAGGCAGGCCGAAATGAAAGCTCACCACCGCCGGTCTGAAGGACTCCAGCACATCGGCGGCGTCGGCACTGAACGGTGCGCGCCCGGGTCCCGGCTGAATCTTGCTCGCGTCGATGTCGTACGCCGCGTAGTACGGCGCCAGCGCGCTGCGCCAGGCCGCTTCGCGCGCGGCGCTGGGGGCGGGGGGCACGTGGCAGAAAAAGTTGACGTTAAAGGGTCGCTGCGTCCCCGTGCGCAGCACCGACAGTTCCTCGCGCATCGCTTCGAGGCTCAGCATCGCACACGGCAGCGAGCCGAGGCCGCCCGCGTTGGACACCGCGAGCGCGAGTGCACTGCCCTGAACGCCCGCCATCGGGGCCTGAATGACGGGCAATTCGATGCCAAGAAGGGATTGCAGACGGGTCATGCCTTCTCCACCTTTGCGCGCGACGTCGTACCCCTGTGATCAGGCACTCGAAACGCGAAGGGGCGCTGGCGCGCCCCTTCGCAGACGGTCCGTACGGACCGGCTAGACGATGTCGAGGTGCTCGATACCCTTCGACAGGTCCTTGTCCTTCGCCTCCTTGCCGTGCAGCTTGATCTGCAGACGCACCTCGTTGGTCGAGTCGGCGAAGCGCAGCGCATCCTCGTAGCCGATACGCCCCTCCTCGTAGAGGTCGAACAGCGCCTGGTCGAATGTCTGCATGCCCAGCTCGCGCGACTTCTTCATGATTTCCTTGATCTCGTGCACCTCACCCTTGAAGATCAGGTCGGAGATCAGCGGCGTGTTGAGCAGGATCTCGACCGCGGCGCAGCGCCCCTTGCCCTCCTTGACCGGCAGCAGGCGTTGCGAGACGACGCCCTTCAGGTTGAGTGACAGGTCCATCAGCAACTGGTCGCGCCGCTCTTCAGGGAAGAAGTTGATGATGCGGTCCATCGCCTGGTTGGAGTTGTTGGCGTGCAACGTGCCAAGGCAGAGGTGGCCGGTCTCGGCGAATGCAATGGCGTGCTCCATCACCTCGCGGTCGCGAATCTCTCCGATCAGGATCACGTCGGGCGCTTGGCGCAGCGTGTTCTTCAGCGCCGATTCCCAGGAGTCCGTGTCCACGCCGACTTCGCGCTGCGTGATGATGCAATTCTTGTGCGGATGGACGTACTCGACCGGGTCCTCGATCGTGACGATGTGGCCGTGCGAATTCTCGTTGCGGTAGCCGATCATCGCAGCCAGCGAGGTCGATTTACCGGAACCCGTGCCGCCGACGAAGATCACCAGGCCGCGCTTGGTCATCGCCACGTCCTTCAGCACCGGCGGCAGCTTCAGGTCCTCGAAGGTGGGAATGGTCGTGGTGATCACCCTCAGGACCACGCCGACCTGACCCTGCTGCACGAAGCAGTTCACGCGGAAACGGCCGATGCCCGCCGGGCTGATCGCGAAGTTGCACTCCTTGGTCGCCTCGAATTCGGCCGCCTGCTTGTCGTTCATGATCGAGCGCGCCAGCATCGCCGTGTGCTGCCCGTTGAGTGCCTGCTGCGAGACGGGTGTCATCCGCCCGTCGATCTTCATCGCCGGCGGGAAGTTCGCCGTGATGAACAGGTCGGAGCCCTTCTTGCCGAGCAGGGCTCGCAGCAGGTCGTACATGAACTTTGTGGCCTGTTCTCGTTCCATGCCTATCTCCTTTGCTTGGACGGGGCGCAGCCTGGGCGAAGCCCCGCGCGTCGCGCGCTGCTCAGCCCGCGAACGTGTCCTTGTTCGCCGCCTTGCCGCGTGCCTCGGCGACCGAAATCGCGTTGCGTGCCACCATTTCCTGCAGGTTCTGATCGAGCGTCTGCATGCCGAGCTGGCGGCCGGTCTGGATCGCCGAATACATCTGCGCGATCTTGTTTTCACGGATCAGGTTGCGGATCGCCGGCGTGCCGACCATGATCTCGTGCGCTGCGACGCGACCCGTGCCGTCCTTGGTCTTGCACAGCGTCTGGGAAATCACCGCGCGAATCGATTCCGACAGCATCGCGCGCACCATTTCCTTCTCGGCTGCGGGAAAGACGTCGACGATCCGGTCGATGGTTTTGGCGGCCGACGAGGTGTGCAGTGTGCCGAACACCAAGTGGCCGGTTTCGGCGCCGGACAGGGCGAGGCGGATCGTTTCGAGATCGCGCATCTCACCCACCAGGATCACGTCCGGGTCCTCGCGCAGTGCGCTGCGCAGCGCGTTCGAGAACGACAGGGTGTGCGGCCCGACTTCGCGCTGGTTGATCAGGCATTTCTTCGATTCGTGCACGAACTCGATCGGATCCTCGATGGTGAGGATGTGGCCGTATTCGTTCTCGTTGATGTGGTTGACCATCGCCGCGAGCGTGGTCGACTTGCCCGAGCCCGTCGGACCGGTCACCAGCACGATGCCGCGCGGCTGATCCGCGATCTCGGCAAAGATCCTGGGGCACTTCAGCTCTTCGAGGGTGAGCACCTTGGTCGGAATCGTTCGCAGCACGGCCGCTGCGCCGCGCTGCTGCACGAACGCGTTCACGCGGAAACGCGCCAGGTTGGGCACCGCGAACGAAAAGTCGCACTCGAGGTTCTCCTCGTAGAACTTGCGCTGGCCGTCGTTCATGATGTCGTAGATCATCGAGTGCACTTCTTTGTGCTCGAGCGCCGGCACGTTGATACGGCGGACGTCGCCGTGCACGCGGATCATGGGCGGGAGCCCGGCGGAGAGATGCAGGTCGGACGCCTTGTTCTTGACGCAGAAGGCGAGAAGTTCGGTGAGATCCATTACAATCCTTTCCGGCCGCGGTGTGTGACAAATTCCCGCGCCAATTCAAGAGTATGGCAACGATTGGCGACAATTTGCAAGCAGTCCGGAAACGCATCGCGGAAGCGGCCCATGCAGCGGGCCGCGACCCGGCGGCGATCACGCTGCTCGCGGTCTCGAAGACCCATCCGCCCGAGCGTGTCGTCGAGGCCTGTGAGGCCGGTCAGCGGGCCTTCGGTGAGAACTATGTCCAGGAGGCCGTGCAGAAGATGGACGCGGTCGCGCAGGCGCTCGGGTCGGCGCGCACGCACGGGCTCGAGTGGCACATGATCGGCCCGCTGCAGAGTAATAAGTCTCGTGCCGTGGCTGAGCGATTCGACTGGGTGCAGAGTGTCGATCGCGAAAAGATCGCGCAGCGGCTCTCGGCGCAGCGACCCGATTCGCAGGCGCCGCTCAACGTGCTCGTTCAGGTTAACGTTTCAGGCGAGGCCTCGAAAAGCGGCATCGAACCGCGGGCGGTCGTGGCGCTTGCCCAGGCCGTGGCCCGCATGCCGCGGCTGCGGTTACGGGGCCTGATGGCGATCCCCGAGCCGACCGCGGATGCGGCGGTGCAGCGTGCGCGTTTTCGCATGCTGCGCGAGCTGCTCGAGGCCGTGCGTGCGCACGGCCTGGCGCTCGATACACTGTCGATGGGAATGTCCGACGACATGGAGGCTGCGATTGCAGAGGGCGCGACGATGGTGAGAATCGGCACCGCGATCTTCGGTGCGCGTGAAGGCGCTGGGCGGGCGGCATGAACATCGCGTTCCTCGGCGGTGGCAACATGGCGAGCGCGCTGATCGGCGGCCTGATTGCGCAGGGCTTCGATGCCGCGGCGATTCACGTGGTCGAAGTGAATCCCGCGGCACGCGAGCGGCTCGCGGCGCGCTATGCGGTGCAGGTGGGCGCGGCGCCGGATGCCGCGCTGCGCGCCTGCGATACGCTGGTGCTCGCGGTGAAGCCGCAGGACATGCGCACCGCCCTCGGTGCACTCGGCATCGAGTTCGGCGCGATGCTCGTCATTAGCATCGCGGCCGGGCTGCGGCTGGAGGATCTGTCACGCTGGACGGGCGGACATCGCAAGATCGTGCGCTGCATGCCCAATACACCCGCGCTGATTGGACGGGGAATTTCCGGGCTCTACGCGCTGCCCGAGGTCGGCCAGGACGAGCGCGCGCGGGCCGAAAAGGTGCTGGCGGCCGTCGGTGAAGTGGTCTGGGTCGACAGCGAGGCGCTGCTCGATCCGGTGACCGCGCTCTCGGGCAGCGGGCCAGCCTACGTGTTCTGGTTCATCGAGCAGCTCGCTGCAGCGGGCGAGCGGCTCGGGCTGGAGACGCAGACGGCCCGGCGCCTCGCGCTCGCAACCGTGCGCGGTGCGGCCGAGCTTGCGGCGGGCGCCGAGGAGTCTCCCGCCGTGCTGCGTGAGCGCGTGACCTCCAAGGGCGGTACCACCGAGGCCGCGCTCAAGGTCTTTGCGGAGGAGCGCATGGGCGAGCGCCTGGCGCGTGCGCTCGAGGCGGCGAGCCGCCGCGGCGCCGAGCTCGGTGCCGCGCTGGGAGAAGATTGAGTGTTCGGGCAGATCCTCGAGTTCCTGGTCGATGCGTTCGCTGCATTCTTCGTCTTCCTCCTGCTTGCGCGGTTCCACTTCCAGTGGCTGCGCGTTCCCTTCCGCAATCCGATCGGCGAATTCGTCGTCGCCTGCACCAACTGGATCGTTCATCCCGCGCGGCGCGTCGTGCCGTCGCTGGGCGGCCTCGATCTTGCCTCCTGGCTTACCGCCTGGCTAATTCAGGGCAGCGCGCTGTACATCACGCTGGCGCTGCGTGGCTGGGAACCCGGGGCGCGGATCGGTGCCGCGCTGGCCGCCCTTGCGGCGCTCGCGTTTGTCGATTTGCTGCGCTTCAGCATGTACATCCTGCTCTTCGCGATCATCGTGCAGGCGGTCATGTCGTGGGTGAATCCCTACCATCCGTTCGCGGCCGTGTTCGACGCCATGACCCGGCGTTTCCTGCGGCCATTGCGGCGGTGGGTGCCGCCGATCGCGAATGTCGATCTTTCGCCGCTGGTGCTGATCATTCTGCTGCAGGTGCTGCTCATTCCGCTTGCGCACCTGCGCGCGCAGCTGGGCGCGCTGTTGTGAACGACTGGTACCGCCACGCGGGTGATGACCTGGTGCTCGAGTTGCATGTGCAGCCCGGGGCCGCGCGAACCGAGGTGGCCGGACTGCACGACGGCAGGCTCAAGGTCCGGCTCGCCGCGCGTGCCAGCGACGGTCGCGCCAATGCCGCGCTGGTGGAATTCATCGCCGCGCAGCTCGGTGCGGCGAAACGCGATGTATCGATCGAGGCGGGCCTGAGCGACCGGCGCAAGCGGGTGCGCGTCATCGGGGCGGCGCGAGCAGCCGAGACGCTGCTCCACGCGAAGGCGGCGAGCGCATGAACGATGCACCGCAGCCGCCGGACCCGCACGCGGCGCCAGGCGAGGCAGCGGACAACCTCAGGACGCTGACCGCGGTGGTCTATGGATTGCAGGCGGGGGCGTTTCTGATTGGACTGAGCGCGATCGTCGCCGTGGTGATCAACTACGTGAAGAAGGAAGAGGTCGCCGGCACCTGGTTGGAATCGCACTTCCGCTGGCAGATCCGGACGTTCTGGTTCGGGCTGCTCTGGGGCGTGATCGGCGGACTGCTGTTCGTGGTGGTGATTGGCTGGTTCATCCTCATGGCCGACGCGGTATGGATCATCTACCGCATCGTCAAGGGCTGGCTGAACCTGAACGACGGCAAGCCCATGCCCGTGCCGGCCTGAGGCGCGGCGCGCTCAGCCGCGTCGCGGGAAGCGCACGTTGGCCGGGTAGGGGAAGACGTCGGCCTGCGCGCCGGCGTTCAACTGCGCCTGGCGGCCTTGCCAGAACGCCGGGTCCGTCAGGGCCGCGTGGTACTCGAGGAAGATCGCGCGCGCTTTCGGCTCCGCAACCAGAAACTGGGCGAATTGCTCGGGAAACACGTCGCTCGGACCCACCGAGTAATAAGGCTCGGCCGACATCTCGTCTTCCCAGCTGCGCGGTGGCGGAATGCAGCGGAAATTGCAGTCCGTGAGCGGCGCGATCTCGTCATAGTCGTAGAACACGACCCGTTCGTGACGCGTAACGCCGAAGTTCTTCAGCAGCATGTCGCCGGGGAAGATGCCGGCGTCAGCCAGCTCCCGGATCGCGTTGCCGTACTCGAGCAATGCGTGCCGCATGCGCGGCAGGTCGCCTTCGGCAGCGGCCTCGGCAAGGTAAAGGTTGAGCGGCTGCATGCGCCGCTCGATGTACATGTGCCGGATGACGATCTTGTCGTCCTCGAACTCGACGCTCGAGCCGGCCTCGCTCTTCAGCTCCGCGACCAGTGCCGGATCAAAGCGATCGAGCGGCAGTGCGACGAGCGAATATTCGAGCGTATCCGCCATCCGTCCCACGCGATCGTGCATCTTGACGAGCAGGTACTTGTCCTTCACGGTCTGCCGGTCCATGTCCTTGGGCGGCGCGAAATAGTCGCGGATGATCTTGAATACGTAGGGGAACGAAGGCAGGGTGAACACCAGCATCACCATGCCCTTGATGCCCGGCGCGATCACGAAGTTGTCGGAGGAGTGCTTCAGGTGGTAGTGCAGGTCGCGATAGAACAGCGTCTTGCCCTGCTTGTGCAAACCGACCGCCATGTACAGCTCGGCGCGTGGCTTGCGCGGCATCAGCGTGCGCAGGAACGAGACATAGGCCGCAGGCACCTCCATGTCGACCAGGAAATACGCCCGCGCGAAGGAAAACAGGATCTGCAGCTCGTCGGCGTCGAACAGCAGCGCGTCCAGAAGCAGCTCACGCCGGTCGTTCTGCAGGATCGGTACCGCGAATGGAAACTCGCGGTGACCGTTGATGACCTTGCCGACGATGTACGCCGCCTTGTTGCGGAAGAACAGTGCGCTCAATACCTGGATCTGCAGGCTCGGACGCGCGCGCGCCGGTCTCGGGAAGTGCTTGCGCAGCGCGCGCACCACGTGACGCAGGTCGCGCCGGAGGTTCTCGTAGGGGTTCGCAAGCTCGAAGCCGGTGGCGATTTCGGCGAGGGTCGCGCGCAGGCCCTTTTGCAGCGGGTAGTAGCAGCGGTAGGTCGGCGCGTCGCCCTCGAGGTGCTCGGTGGCGACTGCCGGGCGCCAGAAGATGAACTCGTTGCGGTAGTAACGCCGGTGCAGCACCTGGCAGGCGACCGAGTTGTAGAAAGTCTCCGCACACTCGGGCTGCCGGTGCTCGGGCAGCAGCCCGATGTAGGCGAGCTTGATCGCGGGCCAGAGCGACTCGTCGGTTTCGGCCTGCGGGTACTCGCCGAGCACGGCGCTGACCGCTTCTCCGACGCGCTGGTCGTAGAGCTGAATGCGCTCGCGCGCAAGCACGGCCATGGCCGGCCAGTCGGCCTGCTCGAACAGCCACTTGGCGCGCTGGGCCGCGTCGCGGAACAGCCGGTAGTGCCGGTCGAAACCGGCAAGGATGAGGCGCGCAATCGCCCCCGCCGTCTCCGCCCGTTCGGCCACACCGGGGGAGAGCGGCGCGACCGTTGCCGGGCGGGGCGACGGCGCGCTCATCGCATCAGGCAACCTTGCGCGCAGGCGCCTTCGCGTCGAAGAACTGCTCGTCCTCGGTCGAGCCTTTGAGCGCCGTCGTCGAGGCATTGCCCCCGCCAACGATCTGCGTGACCTGATCGAAGTAGCTCGTTCCCACCTCGCGCTGGTGCTTCACCGCGGTGAAGCCCTTCTCGGCGGCGGCAAACTCTTTCTGCTGCAGTTCGACGAACGCCGTCATGTTTTCGCGCGCATAGCCGTAGGCGAGCTCGAACATCGAGTAATTGAGCGCATGGAAGCCGGCGAGGGTAATGAACTGGAACTTGTAGCCCATCGCGCCGAGCTCGCGCTGGAATTTGCCGATCGTGGCGTCATCCAGATTCCGCTTCCAATTGAACGAAGGCGAGCAGTTGTAGGCGAGCATCTTGTCGGGATGCTGCTTGCGAATGCCTTCGGCGAAGCGCTTGGCGAACTCGAGGTCGGGCGTGCCGGTCTCGCACCAGACCATGTCAGCAACCGTGGCGTACGCGAGGCCGCGGGCGAGCGCCTGCTCGAAGCCTTTCTTCGAGCGGTAGAAGCCCTCGGCGGTGCGCTCGCCGGTCAGGAAGGGACGGTCACGCTCATCGATGTCCGAGGTGACCAGATCGGCCGCTTCGGCATCCGTGCGCGCGAGCAGCACGGTCGGTACGCCCAGCACATCAGCCGCGAGGCGCGCGGCGGAAAGCTTCTGCACGTGCTCCTGGGTGGGCACCAGCACCTTGCCGCCCATGTGACCGCACTTCTTCACGCTGGCCAGTTGGTCTTCGAAGTGCACGCCGGCGGCGCCCGCCTCGATCATCGCGCGCATCAGCTCGTAGGCATTCAGGACGCCGCCGAATCCCGCCTCGGCATCGGCCACGATGGGTGCGTAGTAGTCGACGTCGCCCTTGCCTTCCATCCACTGGATCTGGTCGGCACGCGCGAGCGCGTTGTTGATGCGGCGCACCACCGTCGGCACGGACGACACCGCGTAGAGCGACTGGTCCGGATACATCTGCAGTGAATCGTTCGCGTCGGCCGCCACCTGCCAGCCCGACAAGTAGATCGCGGGGACGCCGGCCTTGACCTGCTGTACCGCCTGGTTGCCCGTCAGCGCGCCGAGCGAATTCACAAACGGCTTTTCCTTGGCCATCGCCCAGAGTTTTTCTGCGCCGCGTTGCGCAAGCGTGTGCTCGACGCGCAAGCTGCCGCGCAGCCGAACGACGTCTTCGGCGCTGTAGCTGCGGGTGATGCCTTTCCAACGCGGGTTCTCGGCCCAGTCCTTCTTCAATGCGGCAATTTCCTGGCTACGCTGATCCACGAATCTTCCTTTCGATTGGCTGAGTAACGAATTCCATGGCCGGGCGACGGCGCGGCGGCCGCGCCGACCACTCAGTGCACAGTAGCCGACTGCGATGGCGCGCAGCAATAATTGCCCGAATGGTACCGGACAGGCATGAAAACAAGCATTTACAGATGGTTAGCGCCACCCCATTTCATCATATGGGAGGCTGTTTCAGAATTTTGACGCGCCGCAATAAGCGACGTTGATCGGCCCCTATGTTCAGCTGCGGATCAAGCGGCGGTGCTTCTGAACGCTCATCAGCAAGCCGATCGCGACGAACAGCGTCAGCAGCGCGGTGCCGCCGTAGGACAGGAATGGCAGCGGCACGCCGACCACCGGCAGGACGCCGGAGACCATGCCCATGTTGACGAAGGCATAGGTGAAGAAGATCAGGCTGAGCGCCGCGCCGAGCAGGCGCGCAAACAGGGTTGCGCCCTGCGCCGCGATCGCCAGCCCGCGCGCAATGAGCAGCGTGTAGAGCACGAGCAGGACGCAGTTGCCGATGAAGCCGAACTCCTCGGAGTAGACGGCGAAGATGAAATCGGTATGTCGCTCGGGAATGAACTCGAGGTGCGCCTGTGTTCCGTTCAACCAGCCCTTGCCGGACAGGCCGCCCGAGCCGATCGCGATCGTCGACTGAATGATGTGGTAGCCGGCACCGAGCGGGTCCTGTGTCGGGTCGAGCAGCGTGAGGATGCGCCGCCGCTGATAATCGTGCAGCAGACCCCAGATGGG